>DJGG01000139.1:0-5917 GCA_002432195.1 Desulfobacteraceae bacterium UBA5852 | reverse complement strand
TCATCCCCGGCCGCGCCTCGCGGGAAGCGGCCGGCGACATGGTGTGGGGTCAAGCGCGGGAACTCACGGCCAGGCAGCCGGGAGCCTGGCCGGTCATCCGGCCCCGGGCCTGCTTTGCGGCCGTCGGGGCGCGGCCGTGGGGGCCGGAGGCCGGGTCACTCGGCGGGCGGCTTGGCTTTCTTGGGTTTCTTGGCGGGTGGCGATCCCTCCGGCTTGGGGGCCGGCTTTTTGCCCGTTTCCTTGGGCGCCGCCGATTTCTCGGCCTTGATGCGGGCCTTGTCGGCGGTGAGTTTCTCGGCGGCCGCGGCCGCGGCCAGCCGCTGCCTGGCCTTGCGGACCTCGGCATTGAACTTCCGGACCACGGTCTCCCGTCGAATGACGTCCTCCCCCAGGCCCTGGCTCTTCAGCATTTCCACGCGCGCCGCCAGCCGCTCCTCGGCCGCCTTCTTCTGGATTTCGATGGACTGTTTCCGCTTGATCCCCATGCAACCCTCCTTTAGGCTGTCTGCACCAGTGTTCTTCACCATCTCCCGTTCCGAGCCGGTCGGGTGGGAGGGGTATATACCACAATCCCGGGCTCTGGTCCCACAACAATAGGTGCCGCCCGGAGGGTTTCAACCGGCGCCGGCGGTCATGCGTTTACACGGCAGCTCCAGGGCTTATCATGGACCTGCTTGCCAGGTGGCCCACCCGCAGGGGCGGGTACCCCCGGCGGATATCGGTCGGGATCCCTCGCGGAGGGGCGCCACAAGACCTATCAACAGAAGCGACAGGAGGACCCCTATGCAGCGCGCCGCACGCTGGTTCATGGCCTTGTTGGGCTTGACGCTTATGCTGGGCTGTGGCGGGGGAATGCGCCACCATCCCGGGGAACTGCCCGACCCGGGGTCGTATAAAGCCCGATTTCCTGATATGGATACCAACGGTGATCGTCTGGTGCAATGGGACGAATTCAAGGCCTATTTCCCGGAGACCACCCCAGAAGTGTTCGCCGCCCTCGACATGAACCAGGATCGGGCCGTGGACCCTGACGAATGGCGGGCCTTCGAGGAGGCCCACGGCCTCAGGGACAACTGAGGTTCCCCATGCCCAGCCCCCCTTTCCCTGCAGATTGCCAGGGCCGCATCGCGGCCCTGGAGGAAGAGCTCCGATCGGCCCGGCGCGTGGAGGCCGAGCTCTGGGAGCGCCGCGGGCAGCTGCATGCCCTGCTGGACAACCTGCCGGGCATGGCCTATCGATGCGCCAACAGCATCGATTGGACCATGTCCTTCGTCAGCGAGGGCTGCCGCGCCCTCACCGGCTACGCGCCCCAGGATCTGGTGTGCGCCGGCAGGCTGTCCTTCGGCGATCTGGTCCACCCCGACGATCGGCTGGCGGGTTGGCACACCGCCCAGGAAGCCCTGGCCGCGGGCCTGCCGTTTCAGCGGGAATACCGCATCACCCGGGCCGCCGGGGATCTTCGCTGGGTCTGGGACCAGGGCCGGGGGGTCTTCACCGGGGACGGCAAACTCCAGGCACTGGAGGGGTTCATCACGGACATCACGGCCCACAAGGAGGCCGAGGCCGAATTGCGCCGCCACCGCGACCACCTGGAAGAACGGGTGACCGAGCGGACCCAGGCCCTGTCCTTGGCCAACCGCCGGCTGCACCGCAGCCGGGAGACCCTGCAACGGGTCCTGGCGGCCTCCCCGGTGGGCATCTGCCTGCTGGAGGGCGAGTCTCTCCGCTGGGTGAACGAGCGCCTGCGCCGGCTCTTCGAATTTGAGGCCGATAGCGACTACCAGGGGAAGCCCGCACGCCTGCTGTTTGCCTCGGAAGGCGAGTACCGGCGCTGGGCCCAGATGGCCCAGGCCCTGGAGGCCCAGGCCGAGCCGTGCAAGGGGGATTTCCAGTTGCGCACGGCCCGCGGGACGGTTTTCGACGGTCACCTGCGCCTGAGCGCCGCCGACACCGACGAAAACACGGGGGACGCCGTCATGTCGGTCTCGGACATCTCCTGGCGCAAGCAGGCCGAGCAGGACCGGATGGAACGGGAAAAGCTCCAGGGGGTCCTCGAGATGGCCGGAGCGGTCTGCCACGAGATGAACCAGCCCCTCCAGGAACTCTTCCTGCGGGTGGCCGACGCCCTGGAGAATAACCCGCACCTGGCAAACGACATCGGTTCCATCAAGGTCCAGGCCAGCCGCCTGCGGGAGATCACCTTCAAGCTCATGCGCATCACCCGCTACCGGGCCAAGGAATACATCGCCGGGCAGATGATCATCGACATCGACGGGGCCTCGGACGGCCTCTGACACCCTGTCGGCCTCCACCGGCCGTCTACCAGCTACCCGAGGCACCCCCTCCGCCGGAACGCCCCCCGCCACCGGAAAAGCCTCCGCCGCCGGAAGAACTTCCGGCGCCTGCCCCTGCACGGCCGCCGGAGGTCACGGTAAAGCCTCCGATGGTGGCCCGCCCCTTGGTGAGCAGTTCCTGACGGGCCCGGTGGTAACATGGGCGGCGGGACAGCCAGACCTTGGCCAGCGGGAAGGCCAGCAGGTAGGTGACCAGCAGGGTCAGAGCCCCGTTGGTGCCCACCACCACGATGGGGAACATGGCCCAGAAGGGGATCAGGAAGAAATAGAGGAACCAGCCCGCTCCCGGCGTCAGCACCCCGATGACCGTGAACAGGCCGATGATCCCGAAGATGAAAGCCCCGAAAAGCAGACGTTCCACGATGGGGAGTTCCGGCCCCTGGAAAAAGGATTCCCTCCGGGGAGAGGCCTCCGCGGCCTCCGGCAGGGCAACGTCGCCGCCGGCGAGCTGGGCGAGAATGGCCTCTACCCCCTGGGAGATGCCCCCGTTGAAATCCTCCGCCTTGAAGCGCGGCGCCATGATGCCGCGAACGATACGGCCGGCCTCCAGATCGGTGAGACGCCCCTCCAGGCCGTAGCCCACCTCGATGCGCATCCGGCGGTCCCGGGGGGCCACCACCAGGAGCACACCGTTGTCCTCCCCTTTCCGGCCCAACTGCCAGGCGTCGAAGACCCGCAGGGCAAATTCCTCGATACCCTCGCCATCCAGGCTGGGGACGGTGAGCACCGCCACCTGGTGGGAGGTGGCCGCTTCGTGGGCCTGGAGTCGGGCGCTGATCGCCCGTCGGGTTTCCGGGCTCAGGATTTCGGCCTCGTCGGTGACCCGGCCGGTGAGGTAGGGCACCTCCAGGGCCAGGGCGGCGGGCAGGCGCAGCGCGAGCCACACCAATCCCAACAGTACCACGGGCAAGCAGCGGCGGCTCATGGCTGGACGCCTTTATGCTGCACGAGTGCCTCGGGGATCCGCTCCGGGTTTTCCCCGGGACCCTTGAAACCCGCTTCCCGGAGGACCGTCTCCAGGTGGGCCATCCCCTGGGTCAGGGCCTGGAAGCTATCCCCGCGGCGCAGCGGGGGGACCATTGAACGGATGACGGTCGCCAGGCTTGCCGCCTCCAGTTCCGCGGCCACACCGCGGTCGGGCAGCACCACCACCCGGCGCTCGAACAAACCGACCAGCAGCAGCAGGCCGGTGCGCCTCCGGGTCTGGGACAGCTCGCGTTCCAGGAAGAAGGCCTGGGCATATTGCCGGACCTCGGCCTCGGCACGCAGGCCGTCCAGAAAAATGCGTGCCCAGGCAGGCCAGAACGCCGTCAACAGGGCGGCGCAAACCCCCGGACCCAGTATGGCCAGGGCCGGCGCCAGGCCCTGGCCGGCGCCCGTCCAGGCGGGCCACCCGAGGCCTCCGAGCCAGGCCGCCAGAGCCCCCAGCGAAGCCCCCAGGGCAAATGCCTTCCAGGGGATCTCCGGATAGCTGTCGCACCGGCCCACCACGGCCACCAGCACCTCGACCCCCGTGCGCAGTTCCAGGCCGTCTCCGAGCTCTTGGATGCGACGGACTTGATCGTCGGAGAGGTACATGCAGACTCCTCATCGTTCGCGGGGGGGGCGTCACGTTCCCGGGGCCGGCGGCCTCAGCCGCCCGTAGATGAACTAGTATCGGCCATCACGGGATTTATCTGCCTGCCTCGCACCGGGGTGTCAATGCCTTTCGAGGCCCGGCGGCGCACCTCGGACATTCAGACATGGGGATTTAGTTGAAAAGAAGAATAGGCGAATGGTTGAATGAGGTGCCGGACATCCTCCCCGGGCGCGGGCCCCAGGAGGGCCAATGGCCCTGTCGCCGAATTCCGCGGTCATGGGCGGGCCGCTGCCGAATGGGTAATCTGTTTCCCGGAAATCTGGGTAACAGGCTACCCACCCATCTCCCCACCTTACCAGCAATTCAAGTCATCCGCTTGTTATCCATATCGAATATCTTTTCCGATGGTCCACCGCGCAGCCGGAGTGCTTATTGCATGCGCTCGGGCCGCACCGGCCCGCCCGATGCCGTTAACCCGTCCGGTTTCCATCCTGCCATGGAGTCCTTGAAAACCCGGCCCTGGGGCCGAAGAGGAGGCGCACCGATGAAGAAAGGCCTGTTTACGATTGCCGCCCTGCTGTTGGTGATGTCCCTGGCCCGGGCGTCCGCCGCCCTGACCACCACCAGCACCGTCGGAGACAAGGACGGCTTCGGCATCGGCAGCCAGGCGGATCAGCCTTTCAATTTCGGAGCCTTGAGCCCCCTTCAGCCGGGCGAGGTTACGGACGGTTGGACCTTTTTGAGCGTCCTGCCCCTCACCTGGACCCATACCTACGATGTGAGCGGTATTTCCGTGCTCTCCAACGCCACCCTGGAGCTCTTCGCCGGGGGGCAGGGGAGTTTCGGCGACAGCGAACTTTTTCTGGACGGCCAGTTCGTGGGCACCCTCTCCGATGGGGACGTGAACGGCCAGAACATCGCCCGCCGGGACCTCTTCGACCTGACGCCCTTTGCCGCGAGCCTCCTGGACGGCAGCGCGACCTTCACGGTATACAATCGCGGCAGCGACGGCAGCTTTGCCAACGACAACTGGGTCCTGGACTTCAGCGAGCTCACCCTGCGCAACGATTCCCCGGCCCCGGTGCCCGAACCCTCCACGGTGGTGCTCCTGGGGATAGGCCTCCTGGGGGCCGCCCTCCGCCTGCGCCGCAAAATACCAGGCGCGACGGTTCGCGGATAAGGCCACCACGCCTCTCCGGGGGCGCTCCCGCACCCGCCGGGGCGCCCCCCTCCCCTTGGAGGCCGCCTCTCCCCCGGCGNNCGGCGCCCCCCCTTGCCGCCCTCCGTAACGGAGTCCATGGTCAACCCGTAAAAATCGCGACCCCGACATGAGCCGTTGACCCGCGAGCCGGGATGTGCTCCTATGCCTCCCGGCCGTGCGGGCCGCCCGCCGGTTCCGAGGATGACCCGGAGACCGCCGGCCGGCCGGATGGGCGTTCACCCATTGAATCGTTGACCGCGGGCGGAGCCGCCGGCTCCGCCCTCCATGAGGCGGATCCCGTGAAAATTCTCGTCATCAATTCGGGCAGCTCTTCCATCAAGTACCAGCTTTTCGACATGTCCCAACGGGCGGTCCTGGCCGCCGGGGTGCTGGAGCGCATCGGCGAACCGGCCAGCCGGCTGACCCACCGCGTGGGCGAGCGCCCCGGCAGCGCGCCCCTCGAGTACACGGAACCCGTGGGCCACCACCGGGAGGGCATCCGCCTCATCGACCGCGTGTTGCGCGATACCGGTGTGCTGGAGGAATTCAGCGCCCTGGACGGCATCGGCCACCGGGTGGTTCACGGGGGGGAAGCCTTCCAGCAGCCCACCCGGGTGTCGCCCGCCGTGGTAGAGGCTATCCGGGACCTGATCCCCCTGGCGCCGCTCCACAACCCGGCCAACCTCCTCGGCATGGAAGTGGCGCTGGAACGGGCCCCCCAGGTGCCCCAGGTGGCGGTCTTCGACACGGCCTTCCACCAGACCATCCCGCCCCACGCCTTCC
>DJGG01000145.1:23740-23914 GCA_002432195.1 Desulfobacteraceae bacterium UBA5852 | reverse complement strand
AACACCCGCCCGCTCGACCTCCCCGCCGCGGGTCCATCCTCGGCACAGACGCACGCTTTATCCGAAAACGTATCCGCGGCACGCTCCATTACCGGCAGCCGCACCGTGAAGCGGCTCCCCTGCCCCGGCTGGCTCCGCACCTGGATCTGCCCCCCGTGCCGGGCCACGATGCCC
>DJGG01000145.1:4521-23651 GCA_002432195.1 Desulfobacteraceae bacterium UBA5852 | reverse complement strand
GTGGTGAAGAAGGGGTCGAAGAGCCGGGCCTGGTCGGCGGCGGCGATGCCGCAGCCGTTGTCGGCCACCTCCAGTTCCACGGCCGCAACGCCGTCGGCGCCGGGTACCAGCCGGGTGGCCACCTCGATCCGCCCCCCCCGGGGGACCGCGTCCATGGCGTTCAGGATCAGGTTCACCAGCACGCTCTGGATCTGGCTGCGGTCCAGGGTCAGGATGGGAATGCGGCCGTCGGCTGCGAGGCCCAGGTGCACCCCTTTCACCAGGGCCTGGCTGCCCAGGAGCTTGACGGTGTCCGCCGCCAGGGCGTTGAGATCCGTGCGTTCGGGGCGGATGACCGTCTGGCGGGAGAAGTCCAGAAGCCCCTTGACGATGCGCCGCACGCGTTCGGCCTGGCCGGCGATCAGCTCCAGGTCCGGGCGCACGTCGGCGGGCAGGTCCGTGCGCCGCAGGAGCAGGTGGGTGAAGGTCATCACGGCGGTCATGGGGTTGTTGATCTCGTGGGCCACGCCGGCGGCCAGCCGCCCCACGCTGGCCTGGCGTTCGGAGGCGATGAGGCGCTGTTCGCTCTCCTCCCGCTGGCGCACATCGCGCTCCCGCAGGGCCTCGAGCATCTCCTGGAACTTCTGCTGCAGCACCCCGATGTCGCTCGCCAGCACCGGCCCGATGGAGGGGGCGAAATCCCCCCGGGAGACCGCCGTGCTGGCGGCGATGAGGCGGTTGACCGGCTGCACGATGCGGTTGGCCAAAAAGGCCCCCGTGACCCCCGCCAGGAGCATGCCCGCCAGGGTGATGGCGCTGAACACGGCCACCGCCCGGCGGCGCATGTCGGTGTACTTGGCCTCCAGCACGCCCACGTAGAGCATCCCCACGCGGCGCCCGGCGATGTCCGTGATGGGCTGGTAGGCCGTGACGTACCAGTCCCGCACCACGAAGGCCCGGTCGGTCCAGCGCTGCCCCTCGCCCAGCACCCGCCGGGCCACCTCGGCCGAGGCGCTGGTGCCCAGGGCCCGCTGGCCCGCGGTGTCCCGCACGGTGGTGGCCACCCGGCGGTCCCCCAGGAAGATGGTGGTGGTCCCGAGGTCGCGGCCGACGTAGCTCGCCTGCTGGAAGACGGCCTCGGCGACTTTGTCCACCATGGCCTCGTTGCGGTTGAGCAGGATGCCCCCGTAGAGCACGGCGCTCCCGGTCCCGAGGTCCAGGGGGACCGCGGCGGCCAGGGACAGGCCCTCGCGCACCGCCCCGGGTTCCCCCGCGGCCTCGCCCGGCCGCCAGTCGATGACCGCCCGCCGGGCCAGTGCGGTGTCTTCCCGGGCCAGGCGCTCCGCGGAGAGCACCACCGTGCCCGCGGCCGGGGATCCCGTGCGCAGGACCTCGGCCGCCAGGGGGTGGCGCTCACCGGGTGCTTCGTCCGCCAGTTACCGGCGGCCGCGGAGACCCGCCGGTTATCCGGCAGCACGAGGGCGGCATAGTCCAGGTCGGCCAGGCGCGACAGGCGGGCCAGGCGGGCCTGGAGCCCGGCGGCCGTCCCCTGGCGCACGGCCTCCGCGAACCCGTCGTCGGCGGCGGCCATCTGCAGGCTCGTGGCCATGCCCCGCACCCGGTCGTCGTGCATCATGCGGGCGGCGTTCAGGTCCTGGCGCACCCGGTTGCCGGCCTCGTTGAGCACCGCGCGGTACAGGAGCTGGCCCCCCACCCAGAGGGACACGCCCCCCACGGCCAGCACCACGCCGATGAGGCTGGCCATCAGGCGCGTGCGGGTGGAATAGGGCGTGAAGCGCTTCCCGGATGGGGACGGTGACATGGTCAGGCGTGCATGCTGCCCGTCTCCAGGAGCCGGCGATGGAGCTCGAAGCAGCGGGTGAGGTCGTGGGGGATGTGGCCTTTGCGGGCCGTGCGGATGTAGTCCTCCAGGTAGCCCCGGTAGTCCGGGTGGGCGCAGTGGGCGATGATCGCCCGCGCGCGCTGCATGGGGCCCAGGCCCCGCAGGTCGGCCAGGCCCTGCTCGGTGACGATCACCTGCACGGAGTGCTCGTTGCTGTCCACGTGGGGGCACATGGGCACGACGCAGGAGATCTTGCCCTGCTTGGCGATGGAGGGCGTCATGAAGATGGTCAGGTAGCCGTTGCGCGTGAAGTCGCCGCTGCCGCCGATGCCGTTGACGATGTCGCTGCCGAAGACGTGGGAGGAGTTGACGTTGCCGTAGATGTCCACCTCCACGGCCGTGTTCATGGCGATCACCCCCAGGCGCCGGATGATGCCCGGGTTGTTGGAGATCTCCTGGGAGCGCAGCACGATGCGCGGGGCGAAAAAATCCATGTCGGCCACGATCTCCGCCAACTTGGCGGTGGTCACGGTGAGGCTGCAGGCGCTGGCCCCCGTGAGCTTCCCCCGGCGCATGAGGTCCACCATGGCGTCCTGGAAGACCTCGGTGTACATGGCAAACGGGGGGATGTCGGGATGCTCCCCCAGGGCGCCCAGCACGGAGTTGGCCACGTTGCCCACGCCGGCCTGGAGGGGCAGGAAGGCTTCGGGGATGCGGCCGGCTTTCTTCTCCGCCGCCAGGAAGGCCGCCACGTGGTGGGCGATGCGGTTGCCCACCCGGTCGGGGGCGGCGAATTCGGCCACCGTGTCGGTTTCATCCACCTCCACGAGGCCCACCACCTTGCGGGGGTCCACCACGGCGTAGGGCACCCCGATGCGGGTCAGGGGGTCGTGGATCTGGATGGGGCTGCGGCGGTGGGGGGGCGGCATCACGAAGATGTCGTGCATCTCCCGCAGGCGCGGGGAGTGGCGGCGGTTGATCTCCACCACCACCCGGCGGGCGTGCTGGAGGTAGGTGGGGGAGGCCCCCACGGAGGTCGTCAGGTAGACCCGCCCGTCGGGGGTCACCTCGCTGGCCTCCACCACCGCCAGGTCGATGGCTCCCAGAAAACCGAAGGCGATGTTCTGGGGCACGTGGGACAGGTGCATGTCCAGGTATTCCACTTCCTGGGCGTTGATGGCTTTCCGCAGGCTGCTGCCGGACATGTAGGGCGCCCGCCAGGCGATGGCGCCGGCCGCGGCCAGGTCCTCGTCGATGCTGGCCCCGCTGGAGGCCCCCGTGAGCACCCGCACCCGGAACTCGCGCCCGGCGGCGTGCTCCGCCCGGGCCCGGGCGGCCAGGGCCCGAGGCACGGCCTTGGCCCCGCCGGCCGGGGTAAAGCCGCTGAAAGCCACCGTGTCGCCGTGGCCCAGGGCGGCCACGGCCTCCTCGGCGCTGATGGTGTTGAAGGCACTGGGCATGAGGATCGTCTCCGTGGGGTGGGCGCCGCGCGGGGCGGGGCGCCTCAGGGTTTTTTCTTCTCGTCTTTCTCCTGCTGGAAAACCCGCCCGGGAAAGCGCATGAGCTCCTGGATCTTGGCCTTGCGGATCTTCTGCTCGTGGACGTCCTTCTTCTCGAAGGCCTCCCCGATCTTCACCAGCAGGTCCTCGAGCTTGACGGGCTTGAGCAGGTAGTCGAAGGCCCCCAGCTTCATGCCCTCGATGCTGGTCTCCACCGAGGCGTGGCCCGTGAGCAGGATCACCTCGGTCAAGGGCGCCTTGCGCTTCATCTCCCGCAGGGCCTCGATGCCGTCCATGCCCCCGGGAAGCTTGATGTCCAGGACCACCACGTCGAAGAGCCGCTGGTCCATGAGGGCGAGGGCCTTTTCGGCGCTGGTGACCCCGGTGGTGTCGATGTTGCGCTTCTGCAGGCGCTTGACGATAGTCTCCAGGAAATCCACCTCGTCGTCCACGATCAGAATGCTGAAGTAGTCCATCTGATGCCCTCCCAATCTGGTGTTCAGCCACAAAGGGTAGATTTCGGTTCCGGGCAAGGCCGCCGCGACCCGACGGCCGCAGGCGTGGCCGCGCCACGCTGAGGACCGGTGGGGAGCGGGAACGCCGCCCGGGGCCGAAAGATGCCCTTTGTGGCTGAACACGCTGAGTTCACTTCTTCTCCGGTATCACAATGGGCAGCTCCACGGTGAACGTGGTTCCCTTCCCCGGCTGGCTCGCCAGACGGATGGCGCCGCCCATCTTCTCCACGATGGAATGGGTCACCCAGAGCCCCAGGCCGGTCCCCTTGCCGTCCGTCTTGGTGGTGTAGAAAGGTTCGAAGATCTTCTTCTGGCGCTCGGGGGAAATGCCCGGGCCGTTGTCCGCGATGCTCACGAAGAGCCGCGCGCCGTCGCGCCGGCTCCGGATCTCGATCAGGCCGTTTTTGCCGATGGCGTCGATGGCGTTGGAGATCAGGTTGAAGAACACCTGCTGGAGCTGGGCCTGGTCGCTGGCGATCACCGGGAGATCCCCGGCCAGGTCGGTCTGGATGTCGATGCTGTTGCTGCGGGCGAAGCTTTCCAGGAGTGTTATGGTCTGGTCCACGGTCTGGTTGACGTCCACGTCCTCCAGGCGCGGCTCCATGCGCCGGGCGTAGCCCAGCATGTTGTGCACCACCTTGCGGGCCCGCTCCACGTGGCTTTCGATCTTGGCGGCGGCCTGGCGCAGCTCGTCGAAGTTGGCGCTCGCCCGCAGGTCCTCCTCGCTCAAGAGGTCCTCGATCCAGCCGGTCTGCTGGAGAATCACCGCCAGGGGGTTGTTGATCTCGTGGGCCACCCCGGCGGCCATCTTGCCCAGGGCCGCCAGCTTGTCGGACTCCACCAGTTGGGCGTTCAGCTCCCGGGTCTTGTGGTCCGCGCTGCGCAGGCGGCTCATCATGAGACGCGTCGTGATGACCACGGTGGCGATGATGGCCGCCACCCCCAGGCTGATGATCAGGATCTCCACATTGCGCACCGCAAAGAGATCCTGCAAGGGCTCCTTGGGGTCCTGCTCGATCACCAGCAGCCACTTGCGGTCCTTGAGCCAGCTGCCGGCATACAGCCGCTGCTGACCTTCGGCATTGGCCTGCTCCATCACCGTCACCCGGCCCCCGAACTGCTCCGTGTCCAGGGGGGCCTCCTCCAGGATGCGGTGGCGGAAGCGGGGCTGGGTCTGGAAGACCCCGGCGCGGTTGAGGAGGTAGGCGTCCCCGGTCCTGCCGGTCTGAGCCGAGCGGATGATGTCCCCCAGGATGTCGGGGTCGATGGTGGCCCGCAGCACCCAGGGGGCCCCGCCGGAGTGCCGCCGCACGGCGATGACGAAGTGGGGCAGCCGGCGGAAGCCCATGTAGACGTCGCTCTTGTAGATCCCCTTGCTCAGGACCTCCGCGAACCAGGTCTGGTCGTTGTAGTTGCGCCCCTTGAGGTCGTAAGGCCCCACGTAGGCCACGTGGCTGCCGGCCGCGTCGATGACCCCCAGGTCCACGAAAGCCCCGGCGGTCTCGTTCATGATGTTCAGGATCTGGGTCAGGCGCTCCTCCCGGGCCATCTCCTCGAAGGTGTGGGTGTCCGCCATGGCCGAGAGCACGGCGTTCCGCTCCTTGAGGAAGAGGTCGATGGCCTCGCCCAGGGTCTGGACCCGGTAGCTGATCTGGCCCCGGGCGTTCTGGACCACCGTGCGCTCGAACTGCCGGTAGAGGGCCAGCCCCAGGATCAGCAGGGGCGTCAGGGACACCACGAGGGTCAGGGCCACGATCCGTTTCTGCAGGCTGGAGTAAAGCTTTTCACGCATGGGGCGCTCTCCGTCCCGGACGGTTACACGGGCCAGTCCAGAAACCGCCAGTAGCCGAACACCGCCCAGCCCCAGAGCACAAACCACGAGATGATGGTGATGGGCAGCCCGTATCTAACGAAATCCATGACATCCAGCAAGCGCTCGCCGGTTTCGGGGTCCCGGCCCATGCCGAAGCAGATGGCGTTGTTGGGGGTGCCCACCACCAGGATGTTGGCGAAGGACGAGGAGAAGGAGGTGATCAGCCCCACCTTCCAGACGCTGGTGCCCGCCAGGGTGGCCATGGGCAGCACCACGGGCCCCAGGGCGGCCACGGTGGCCCCGTCGCTCATGAAGTTGGTCATGGTGCCGGTGAGCAGGCTGACCCCCATGACGAGCCCCTCGCCGCTGCTCAGGAACCCGGGCAGGGCGTCCACGAAGGCCGCCGCCAGCCAGAGGGCCCCGCCGGTGAACTTGAGGCCCACGCCGATGGCGCTGGCCGCGGCATACAGCCCCACCACGTCGAAGGCGACACCGTCCTGGATGTCGTCCCAGGTGAGGATCTTGCACACGAACATGGCCATGACGGCATACATGGTGGGCCCCCCGAGGCCGGCGTGCTCGCCGATGATCAACCAGGCGGCCACGAGCAGCACCAGGATCACGGCCATGATGGCTTCCTGGCCCCCGAACTTGGGCATGCGGGCCACTTCGGCGCGCACCACTTCCCCCGGGTCCATGTCGGGCACCCGGAAGCGCCGCTTGAGGCTGATGTACATGAAGGCGCCGATGGCGCAGGACAGCGCCGGCACCAGAGCAATGCCGGTCTTCATCCACTCCAGGAAGGTGATGGGAGTGCCGTACTCCATGAGGTAGCCCACCATGATGGCGTTGCGGCCGCCGGCCGCCGGCGACCCGGGCCCCCCCACGTTGGCCGCAAACGTGATCCCCAGGAGCAGGAAAACCGCCAGGGCCGGGTCCTTGTCCACCCCGTGGATCTTGCAGGTGACCTTGTAGATCCCCATGAGCACCGGGATCAGAAGCGCCACCAGGGCGTGCTCGGAGAGGAAGCTGGCGCACATGGACAGCAGGGGCAGGAAAATGAAGGCGAAGGCCTTGGCGCTGCGGATGCGGCTGAGCAGGATCAGGCCGATGCGCTTGTCCAGCCCGGTCTTGGCCACTCCCACGGCCACGCACAGGATGCCGAAGACGAAGAAGACCGCATCCGACATGTAGGCCTTGGAGATGTCGTTCAGCGGCAGGACGGCAAAGAGGTAGAGGAAGACCCCCACCAGGATGTCCGTGGCCCCCAGGGGCAGGGCCTCGGTGCCCCAGAGAAAGGCCGCCAGGAAGAGGATCAGCACCATGATCTTGGCCAGGCGGGCCACCTGGTCGGCGGACATCAGGGTCTCCGGGCCGTGGCTGCCCACGGCTTCGGTCTGGCCCTCCAGGTGGGCCTTGAAGGCCGCCGGCCGCAGCTTTTGGTTGATCGTGTCCACGATGTTCTTGCAATTGCGCGCCAGGCTGTAGCCGGGGGGGTTTTCCTGGGTGACCATCTCCAGCATGGCCTGGGTGGGCGGCAGGACCGCCAGGGCGATGAAGACCACCGCCGCCGCCAGGATCAGGACCGGCTTGTAGCCGGGCTGGTTCTTCCAGCTCCAGCCCCGTTCCGGGGTCGCAGCACTCGAGCTCTTGTGGGCCATCACTCCTCCTCACATCGGTGGCGCAAAACGGGTTCGAAGGTTCGGCGTCGCCTCGGCGGCAATTCGGGGCGCGCGAAGCGCCCCCCGCCCTTGTATGAGCACCGGACAGCCCGGGGTCAGTCGCCCAGGTCTTCCAGGATCTCCCGCGAGGTCCCCATGAGCTTGCGCATGCGGGCCACACGGATCTTGCCCTCCAGCTCCTGGCGCTTGTGGAAGGCGGCCTCGGCCTTTTGGATCACCTCGGGGATGTCCGCCGGCTTCATGAGGTAGTCCGTGGCCCCGGTCTGGAGCCCCTCGATGGCCGACTCCACCGTGGCATGCCCCGTGAGCATGATCACTTCCACCATGGGGTACTGGCGCTTGATCTCCTTCAGGGTCGCGATGCCGTCCATGCCCGGCATCTTCACGTCCAGGATGACCACGTGCACCAGGTTCTCCCGCAGCAGGGCCAGGGCGTCGGCCCCGCTGGCGGCGGTGAGCACATCGTAGCCCATGCGGGCCATGAGCTTGCTGGTGGTGGCCAGGAAGCGCTCCTCGTCGTCCACCAGCATCAGTTTCATCTTTTCCATGACGGATGTCCTCCTGGCTGCACGGTTTCAGCGCCATCCCGGGCCCCCTTACAACGGACGGCAAACCCCGGGGCCGGCGGCGTCAACCGTTGATTTCACAAGCCTTGATGCGCTCGGCCACCTCGGCGAAGAGGTCCGAGAGACGCAGAATGCCCACCACCGGCCCCCCGTCGACCACCAGCAGGGACTGGTGGTGGCCCATGACGATCTGGTGGGCGGCCTGGTCCAGGGTGGCCGTGGCCTCGATGACCTCGCCCTCCGCCGGGGCGTACATGAAGTCCCGCACGCGCCCGGCCGAGGCCTTGCGGCAGATGGCCTCGAAGGGCTGCTCCCAGAGGTTGTACTGCTCCACCATGCCCTTGAGGAACTGGCGCGTGAAGCCCAGGTGGGCCATGCCGCGGCGCTCCATCAGGCTGCGGTATTTGGGCTCCAGGCCCCGCAGCACGTCCACGAAACCCACCTTGCCCACCACCTGTCCGTCGGCGTCCAGCACCAGCACGGCCCGACAGGGCGAACGGCCGGGGTAGCAGCGGGCGGAAGCGTCTTCCAGGGCCTGCACGGCCTCCTGGAGGGTGGCGCTGTCGGCCACGGTGGCATAGGCGGCCAGGGGAATCATCAGGTCCTTGACCAGTTTGGTTTTCATCGCCTAAGGGCTCCTTCCAGAATCGGGTCCGTGGTTGGGCGGGCCGCATGGGGTCCAAAAGCAAGCCTTGTGCCACAACCCGAGGCGGCCGGGGGGCAGGCCAATTGCTTGATGGCCAACGGGTCCTACCCGTCCCCGGGGGCCGCCCGCCCCCCGGGAAACCCGGGGCTGTCAGCATATTTTACAGCCTGTAAACCAGGGGGGCCAACGCCATGTGACGGGTACCTGGCGGGAGATGCCCCGGGCCGATGCCCCCATGGCTTCCCGCCAGGCAATCCTTGAACCGAACCCCCGGGCACGCGGCGGGCCGCCACCGCACGCCACGGGGTCAACTGCTCAAGGTCCTTTCGATCTCGAAAAAGAGCTCCTGCTCCCGGATGACCCCCACCACCTTTCCCTGGTGCCGGACGATGAGCCGGCGGGCGTTGTTGGAGAGCATCGTGTAGGCCGCTTCCATGAGATTGGCGTCGGCCTCCACGGTGTCGGGAGCCGGCTGCATCAGGTCCTCCACCCGCTTGTCGGCCATCTGTTGGACGGCCCGGGTGAACATGCCGCTCCAGAACATGGGGGAGTAACGGATGGCGTCGGCCATGGAGGGCAGCGGGGCCGAGAGGTAGCCGGGCATGCAGCCGTTCATCAGGTCCACGATGGACAGCACTCCGGTGAGCTCCCCGGCGGCATTGAACACCAGCACCGACCGGTGGCCGGTCTCCATCAGGCGGCTGGTGGAGATCTTGGCGGCAAAGGAGGCTTTCAGGGCGGCGACGGCGCTGCGCACCGTATCGCTCTCCCGGATCGTGGTGTAATCCTCGATGGGGATCATCACCTCGGCCACGGTTTTCTCGGCGATGGCCGGGCCGCACGCCCCCGCGTGGCAGGCATCCACGATCTTGGAGGCCAGCAGGTCGATGTCGCAGGGCTTGGCCAGGTAATCGTAGGCCCCCTGCACCAGGGCTTCCCGGGCCGAGGGGAGCGCCCCGTGGCCCGTGAGCATGATCACCGGCACCAGGGGCATGCGCTTTTTGACCTCCTTGAGGACCTGGTGGCCGTCCATCCCCGGCATCTTCACGTCCAGCACCACCACGTCGGGATTTTCGCCCAGCTTTTCCAGGGCCTCCTCGCCGTCGGCGGCGATGATGGTCTCGAAGCCCCGGCGGTTGAGAATCTTGCGAGTGGTCTCGCGGAACTTGGCCTCGTCGTCCACCATCAGGACTTTGATGATCTTGCTCATTGGCGGATTCTCCTCATTTGATAGGGGCTCAAGGCGCCGTCAAGGGCAGCAGCGTCCAGAACAGCGCCAGGATCATTCCCAGGGACAACACCAGCACGACGGCGGCCTGGCCGCGGGCCAGGCCGCAGCCCGCCCGCATGCCCGTCCAGACCAGCCACCATTTCAGGGGTTCCGTGAACAGCAGCATCGCCGGGTTCCAGGACAGCAGCAGCGTGACCCCGGAGCTGTGGGCATACACGCTGAAGAAGCGCCCGAAGGTGACCCGCCGGCCGGCCAGCGGCAGGGCCACGCAGTAGCCCAGGCCGGCGGCCAGCAAGGCCATGCCGAAGGCGTTGGCGAACAGGATCGCCCCCAGGATCAGGTTGCCCGGCTGGGCCACGGCCAGCAGCCCGGCGACCGCGGACAAGGCACTGGAGAGCCCCAGGAAGGCCGTCGGGCCCGGGGGGCCGGCGTCGCCACCTTCGGCGAAAAATCGCCGCGGCTCCCGCAGCAGACGCATGATCTTGGTGAAATAGCCTGACATGGCGGATCTTCCACCCGTGAGCAGCAAAGGACCCTCTAGCCCAACCAGCCGAAACGCGCCAGCAGGCCCAGCACCACCAGGACGATCGTGAACCCGAAATAGATCTGCCGCTCGGTGCGGCGCGAGAAGTACACCCGGCCGTCCCGGAACCGAAACCGCTTTTGGGCCGGGTCGTCCGGCGCGCTGGCGGAAAAAAAATCGCGTGGTTCCATCGCTCTCACCTGTTGCCCGGCATGGGCGGCCGCGGGGGCGGCGCCCGGGTGCGTGCCCCGGGCGCCGCCGGCCCTCAGAATCCCGGCAGGCCGGCAAAGCCGCGGATGTTCCAGAACAGGCTCATCATCAGCAGCAGCACGACATTGGCCACGAACCAGATGGGCAGTCCCACCCGGATGAAATCCTTGGGCTCCAGGTAACCGCTGGCATAGACAATGGCGTTGGGCGGCGTGCCGATGATGAGACAGTAGGCAAAGGAGGAGGCGATCGCCGTGGACATGGCCATGAACGGCAGGTAGGCGGAGCCCGGGTGCACCAGGCCGGCCATGTTGAGGGTGATGGGCCCCACCGCGGCCGCGGCCGGGCCGTCGGCCATGAGGTTGGTCACGACCGCCGTCAGGCCGTTGGAAACCGCCATCAGCGGCACACCGGAGTTGATTCCCAGGGGCGCCAGGGCGTCGAGCACCGAGCGCGCCAGCCAGTAGGCGGCGCCGGTTTCATCCAGGGTGCGCCCGAAAATGATGGCCCCGGCATACAGCCAGACCACCCCCCAGTCCACCCGTTCCTGGTAGTCCCGCCAGTTGGTCACGCCGGTGAGCAGATAGGCGACGGCCCCGCCCACGGCAATCACGCCGATCCCCAGGCGCACGGGGTAGATTCCCATATCGAAAAAGGACTTCTCCGTGAACCAGCCGAAGACCATGACCACGAAGATGATCAGGGCCCAGATCTGCTGGCGGTTCCAGCCCTCCATGCGGCCGATCTCGTGGCGCAACTGTTCCATGGCCGGGGCCAGGGATCGGATCTGGGGCTTGAAGCGCCAGTTGAGTGTCACCCAGGTGATGGGCACCATGACGATCAGGAAGGGGAAGCAATAGGTGGCCCACTGCATGTAGCCGATATCCACCCCGAACATGTCCTGGAGGTAGGTCATCATGATGACGTTGCGGGCCCCCCCCGAGGGCGCCCCCGGCCCCCCCAGGTTGCAGGCCATGGCGATGGTGATCATGAGCATCTTGCCCAGCTCGGGGTCCTCGGGGATCTCCCGGGTGAGGCTGTTCTGGTAAAGCAGCATGCCGATGGGCAGGAACATGGCCGCCAGGGCGTGATCCGAGATAAAGGCCGCCAGCGGCGCGATGATGACCATGAAGATCAGGGTGATCCAGCGCACGCTGGGGACGGCCAGCTTGCTGAACATGGCCAGGCAGACGCGCTTGTCCACCCCGGTCTTGACGAAGGCCGCGGCGAACATCAGGCTGCCCATGATGAACCAGCAGGCGTCGCTCCAGTAGAGCATGGCCACCTCCTCGCGCCCCACCACGCCGGTGGACACCAGGATCAGCCCGATGCAAAAGGACACCCCCGGCAGCGGCATGCACTCCGTGAGAAAGCAGCCCACCACGAACACCGCCATGGCGATGGCCACCTTGATGTGCCAGGCCCCCTTGTCGGCCGCCGCCCGGTCCTTGTCGGACAATTCCTCGTACTTGAGGTTGTCCTTGCGCAGGGCCATGGACGCCTGCATGATCCGCAGGAAGGTGTCGTCGTCCACCTTGTCCTGGATATGACCGTAGGCCCGCTTGAAGTTCTTTTCGTCGCCGGGGATACCGTACTTCTGGGCCCACTTGAAGTTGCGGCTCAGGAAACGGGGGCGCTTCAGGGCGCCCATGCGCATGTTCTGCTCCATGACGCGCGCGGCCATCACCTGCCACTGCTCGGCATCGGAACTGGGGACACCGAAGATTTCCTGGGTGATGAAATCCACCACCGCCGTGGGCCCCAGCTTGTACTCCGTGCCCACGTCCTTCATCCCATAAGGGGTGGGCAGGAACAGAATCAGGAAGAAGAGCGCCACCGGCACGCTCAGGACCTTCCAGTTGACGTACTTGTCGTAACCGGCGACTTTTTTCTTGCTCGTGCTCGCCATCGCTTGTTTACCTCACCTTTCGGCTCTGAGTCCTGAGTGGCCTTAACGCTCAGCCGGGCGCCCGGCGCCGGCGTCCGCTGTCCCTCGGGTTGCCTGCTCGCCGGTGGGCAAGTCAATGCTGAAGGCCGTGCCCACCCCCGTCTCGCTGGTGACGGACATGCGCCCGCCCATCTGCTCGATGATGCCGTAGCATACCGCCAGCCCCAGACCCGTGCCCTTGCCCACCGGCTTGGTGGTGAAAAAGGGGGCGAAGACCTTCTCCAGGTTGTCGGGGCTGATGCCGCTGCCGTTGTCTTCCACCTGCACCACCACGCGGCCGTGGTCCCCGTGGCTGGCGCGCACCGCCAGGCGCCCCCCCGCGGTCCCGTGGCGCTCCAGGATGGCGTCGATGGCATTGTTGAACAGGTTCAGGAACACCTGCTGGAGCTGCCCCGGGTCCCCGTCCACGGGGGGCAGGTCCTCGGGGAGCGCCTGCTCGACCCGGATGCCGTGCACGGCGGCCTTCTTGGCCACCATGGCGACGATTTCCGGAACCAGGGCCTGGAGAGCCACCGGCTCGATGCGCACCTCGCTCTGGCGGCCGAACTTGAGGACGGCCTGGGTGATCTTGCCGCAGCGGTCGATCTGCGCCTTGATCTGCTGGAAGCTCTCCTCGATTTCGGCCAGGGTTGCCGAGGGGGGCAACTGGCCGGCGGTCTTGAGGTCCGCGAGGTTCATTTCGATGAGCAGCTGCTCGCTCTTGATGATCTGCAGGGGGTTGTTGATCTCGTGGGCCACGCCGGAGGCCATCTGCCCGATCTCGGCCAGGCGCGCGGCCCGGATGAGCTGCTCGTTCAATCGCCGCTTTTCGCTGTCGGCCTTGTCCATGCGTCGCAGGATCATGCGGGTGAGGGTCACCGCCAGGGCCACGATGACGCTTCCCCCCAGGGTCATGGTGAGCACGATCAGGTAGGCGGCCGTGCGCAGGCCGGCAAAGGCGTCGGCCACCTCCCGGCGCACCACCAGCCGCCACTGGCCCTGCTTGAGCCCCAGGGCCGTGTAAAGGTATTTCCCGCCCCCCGCCTCCCGGGCGATGAAGGCCGTGGCCTCCTGGCCGGCGGCGGGGATCAGGTTCTTGTCCGGGGAGGCCTCCATGAGGCGGCCCCCGGAGCGCCGGTCGGTCTGGAGGATGCCCGCGGCGTCGATGATGAAGGCTTCCCCCGTGCGGCCGAAGCGGAAGCGGCGCACCATGTCGGAAAACAGCAGGCTGTCGATGGTGGCCCGGATCACCCAGGGGCGGCCGTCCACCTCCCGGGCGATGGCGATGATGAAATGGGGCACGTTGCGGAAGCCCAGGAAGACGTTGCTCACGTAAGTTCCCTGGGCCATCACCTGCTGGAACCACTCGGTATCCTTGTAGACCTTGCCCTGGAGGGGATAGGCCCCCTGGTAGGCCACGTGGAGGCCGTCCGCGTCGAAAATCCCCAGGTCGGCAAAGGCCGGCGACTGGCGCTGGAGGGCGGCGAAGATGGCCCGGAGGTCTTCCGGCCGCTGGAGCGCAGCGAAGCCATGGGTGTCGACGACGAATTCCAGGTCGGCCTGGCGTTCCTGGAGGAAGCGTTCGATCATCTGGCCATGGCCGGTGACGATGCGCCGCATGCTTTCGGTGGTGTCCGTCTCCACCGTGGTGGCGAAGTAGTAGTACCCGATGCCCAGAATCAGAACCAGGGGCACCAGGGGCACCAGGATCATGCAGGCCAGGATGATTCGTTTGACCGCGGCGTGTTCGTGCTGGGTGTCGCTGGGCATGGGTTGGGTTCCTTCGCGCCTGCCGGACGGGAAATTTCCGGCCGGGGGGCAAGCTACCCGGAGCAAGCTCCATGCCATGGAAGGGCCCGCGGCCTTGGGGCGGGGGCACCGTCGATCCGCCGGGAGGGGCGGTCCGCGGGGCGGCCGACCGTGCTCGATCCCCTGGATGGCGCCGGAGCGCGCCGCGCATGCAAAGACACACACGCCCATGGGTCGGCTTGCGTGGGATGTCCCCCCGGGCCCCGGGCACCGGGACCCGCCGCAGTCGGCTCCAGGGGTGGACAGGCCTGGCCCGGGGCGTCGTCCCGAACGGGACCCGGGCCCGCCCACGCCGCCGGGGGGCTGTCGGACTTTTTTACAGTCTGTAAATTCCCGGGGTCACTTCTTCCGGGGAAAAAGGGTGAAGGCCGACTTGGGGGATTCCACCACCTTCTGGATTTTCTCGCCCAGGTCCTTCTTGTGCATGGTGTCCTTCTTGCTCCAGGCCCCTTCGATCTTGGCCACCAAATCGTCGATGTCGCAGGGCTTGGTGAGGTAGTCGTAGGCCCCCAGCTTGACCGCCTCCAGGGCCGAATCGATGGCCCCGTGGCCCGTGAGGATCATGGTTTCCGTGAACAGGCCCAGCTTCTTGATCTCCTTGAGCGTGGTGAGTCCGTCCATGCCGGGCATCTTGAGGTCCAGCACCACCACGTCGAAGTCCCCCTCCTCCAGGGCCTTGATGGCCGCTTCCCCGCCGTTGACGGCGGTGACCCGGTAGCCCCGGTGGGCCAGCAGCTTGGACATGTTGTCGGTGAAGACCACCTCGTCGTCCACGAGCAGAATTTTCGATCCGATCATCGCGATTCCCCCTTTCTGGCGCTCATAAACCTCGGGTTAGGTATTCAGCGTCTCGGCCGGACAGGCGCCCAGGGCCCCGGTCGTGCCTTCCAGCTGCATCAGCAGCTCCCGGGGCGGGGTGGCCGGCAGAAACAGGGTGAAGGTGGTGCCGGTGCCCACCTGGCTGGTGACCTCCATGGTGCCCCCCAGGCGCCGGACGATGCTGTAGCAGATGGCCAGCCCCAGCCCGGTGCCCTTGCCTTCGGGCTTGGTGGTGAAGAAGGGCTCGTAGATCCGCTCCAGGTTTTCCGCCGGAATGCCGCAGCCGCTGTCGGCAATGAGGATGCGCACCCCGTCCATCCCCTTTTCCCGGTGGCTGGCTGTCGTGATGCGCACGCTGCCGTAGGGCTTGCCCTCGTGGGCGTCGATGGCGTTGGTGATCAGGTTGAGAAAGACCTGCTGGAGTTGGGAGGGGTCCGAGAGAATCGTGGGCAGGTCGGCCGGGAACTCCTCGAAGAACTTCACCCCCCCGGCCCGGGCCTCGCGTTCCATGAGCTCCACGATTTCCCCCAGGAAGGCGCTGAGGTCCACCGGCTCGATGACGCTCTGGGTCCGGCGGGAGAAGCGCAGCAGGTTCTGGGTGATGCGCTTGCAGCGCAGCACCTGGGTATGGATCTGGTTCATGGACTGGGGGAACTGCTCCTGGAAGGCCGCTTCGGCGATCCCGCCGTTGCCCGCCATGTCCAGGAGGATCTGGCGCTCCGTGAGCACGATGGCCAGGGGGTTGTTGATCTCGTGGGCCACCCCGGCGGCCAGCTGCCCGATGGCGGCGAGCTTGCCGGTCTGGTGCAGCTGCTGGTTGAGGCGGTCGGCATCCAGGTCGCGCTTGCGGATGGCAGCGATCATGTGGCGGGTCACCAGCACCGCCACCGCCAGGATGGTGAGGCCGCTCACATGCAGGAAAATCAGCATGGCCCGGTTGGCATGGTTGACCTGGGCGAAGGCCTCCTTGAAATCCTGGCGCACCACCAGCTTCCAGCGGGGCTGCCGGAGCCAGGCCTGGCCCACCACCTGGCGGGGAAGGGGCTGGGGTCCGTCGCCGTTGCCCTTGAATTCGTAGACCCGCGTGCCGTCGTGCTCCTCCCCCACCGGGAAGGGGGTCGTCCCCATGATCTCCCCGAAGTATCGCGGGCTGGTCTGGAAGATGCCGTCCCCGTTCACCAGGTAGACCACCCCGGTCTGGCCGATCTGGACGTTTTCCACCAGGGAGCGGAACGCCTCCGTGTCGATGGTGGCCCGCAGGATCCACCGGGGGTTGGTGCGGCTGTTGAGCACGGCGATGACGAAGTGGGGCTCCTTGCGGAAGCCCATGAACATGTCGCTGATGTAGAGCCCCTTGTTCATGACCTCCTTGAACCAGAAGGTCTCGCGGTAGTTCTTGTCCATCAGGTCGTGGGGGCCCACGTAGGCCAGGTGCCGGCCGTCCTCGCCGATCACGCCCAGGTCGGTGATGGACCACTGATCGCGGTTGATCAGGCCGAAGACCGTGTGGAGGTTGCCCTGGGCCACGAGCTGCTCCCGGGTGTGGGTCAGGGCCACGAGCTGGAGCTCGGCGGACAGGTCTTCGAGGAACAGCTCGATGACCCGCCGATGGTGGTCGATCTCGGTGCGGAAGTTGTCCATCATGCGCTGGCGGGCGAAGCGCGTGTAATGGATGTTGATGCCCCAGCCCACCAGCAGCAGGGGCAGAAAGGAGCAGAGAATCGTCAGCAGGACGAACCGGCGGAACAGCCGGCGGTAATTGGCCGTGCGTTCGGCGGCGAGTTCCGGTGGGTGCTCGGGCGTGGCATGCTCCGCGGCGTTGGCCATGGAATCCTCCCCCTCCCGGCCCCGATGCCGGCTCGCCCCCCCCCGGGCCCGGGAGGGCCCGATCGGAGAGTGCGCGCCTACCCGGCGGCCGGTTGACTGGACGAGAGCTGTGCAATTCCGGTGCCATATCGGCACAGGGATTGGGGAAGGCCCGTGGCGGGGCGACGCACCGCGCCCCGTGGAAACTGTAACCGGTGAGGTGACAAGCGCTGGGCAGTAAATCGTTCAATCCCCGGCACCGGGAATTAGGCGCTCTTAAGGGCGAGTTCGGGCCATTGCCCGTGGGGATGCCCGTCCCCCCTGGCTGCATTGACGACCGCTGGGGAGCGGTCGGGCGCCGGGGCGGCGGTTTATGGGGTGGTCACAGGGAAAGCCGCCAGTACTTGGCCTGGAGGTCGAGGACCTTGCGCAGGTTGCTGAACCGCCCGGGGGGCTGCACCCCCAGCCGCTCGGCCGCCGCCGCGCCCACCGGCGAGACCCCGCAGAGCTCCTGCATGACGTTCTGCACCCCTTCCCGCAGGCCATGGGCGCTGTAGCCTCCCTCCAGCACGAAGGCGATGCGCCCCTGACAGACATCCTCGGCGATGCCGCAGAGCAGCCGCGTAAGGACGGCGTAGCCCGCGCCGGTGCCGTTCAAGTGGGCTAGGCGGTCGTTCTGGTGGAGGTCGAAGCCGCAGGAGACCAGGAGCGCCTCGGGCAGGTACTCCCGGGCCAGGGGCGTCACCAGCCAGCGGATCACCCGGGCGAACTCCCGGTCGCCGCTGCCCCGGTCCAGGGGGACATTCACGGTGAAGCCCTCCCCCCGGCCGGCACCGGCTTCGCGCATGTGCCCGGTTCCGGGATAGGCGGGAAACTCGTGACAGGAGACGAAGAGCACCTCGTCGCTGTCGTAGAAGGCCTGCTGCGTGCCGTTGCCGTGGTGGGCGTCGATATCCACCACCATCACCCGCGAAAGCCCCCAGCGCCGCTTCAGGTAGCAGGCCCCCAGGGCCACGTTGTTGAACAGGCAGAAGCCCATGGGCCGGTCCGGCTCCGCGTGGTGGCCGGGAGGGCGCACGAAGGCGAACCCGCGGGCGGAAGGCCCCTGCATGATGCCGTCCAGAAGGGTGAACACCCCCCCCACCGCCAGGCGGGCCACGGTGTAGGATTCGGCGGTGGCCTGGGTGTCGCTGTCGAAGTGCACCAGGCGCTGGCCGGCGCTGGCGGCGATGCGGGCCACGTGATCCCCGGTATGCACCCAGAGGAGCTCCTCGGGTTCCGCCAGGCGGGGTTCCACCGCCCGCCAGCGGCCCTCCAGGCTCGGGTGCCGGAGGACCTCTTCGATGGCCTGGAGCCGGCGGGGGCTCTCCAGGTGGAAGACCCGGGAGAGATGGTTCCCGTAGGACGGGGAGTGGACCACCAGGGGCAGGCGGGCCTCCACCGGGGCTGGCTCCGCGGGGGCGGATTCCTGGAGGCGGATGCGCCCGTGCTCCCGGGTGAAGGCCAGCAATTCCGCAGCCTCCGGGATTTGGCGCTCCCAGCGCAGCAGGGCCCGCAGCGCGCGGCCGGCGATTTCCGGGTGCACGTCCGACCGCAGGCAGGCCTTCACGAAGGCCAGGCGCCCCTCCCGGGCCCGGCTCCCGGAGCGAAGGAAAAGTCCCCGCCGCAGCTGGCGGACCTGCCCCTCCACCGCCTGGCAGAAATCGGCCATGGCCCCGGGGGCCACCGCCCGGGCGTGGTTGAGCATGGAGAGCAGGGCTTCCAGCAGGAATCCCCGGGGCGCCCGCAGGGCGTACTGGAAGCGCGCCGCGGACTGGAACCCCAGGGACTCGTAGAAGTGCATGGCCCCGATTTCCGAGTCCAGCACCAGGCGCTGGGCCTCGGGGTAGAGGCTGCGCCAGCAGAGCCAGACGCCGGCCACCATGAAGGTACCCACTCCCCGGACGCGGGGCAGATCGGGGGGCAGATCCTCCGCCGGGGCCCCGCTGGCCGTGGCGATATACTTGATCTCGATGTCACAGCCGGCCACGTGCGAGCGGAAATCGATATAGGCCAGGCCCAGGATGCGCCCGCTGACGATGCAGGCATAAAGGCGGTCGCCGGCCCCCTCCAAGAGGCGGTCGAGCATGAAGCGCACGTGGAAGAATTCCAGGTTGAGCTCGGCCACCTGGACCAGGGCGGTGAGGCTGAAGGGAAAGGGGGCGAAGAGCGCCCGGCGACCGCCCGCCACGAGGCCGTGGAAGACCGGCCGCCCCGGGTCGG
>DJGG01000145.1:0-4485 GCA_002432195.1 Desulfobacteraceae bacterium UBA5852 | reverse complement strand
CGCGCCCCCCCCCACGAGGCGGTCGGCCTCCTGGAAGGGCAGGCGTTCCAGCCACGCGGCCAGGGGGACGCCCCGGGGGCCGGTGCCCGCCTCCTGCAAACGCCCCCGCAGGCGCTCGATTTCGTGCAGCACCATGGCCCGCAGCCCGTCCCGGCGGATTTCCCGGGCCGCCGCCAGGTAGCTCAGGGGATCGCTGGCCTGCTGGATGGCCGATTCCCGGGACATCCGGCCGAACTCCGCCACCAGGTGCTGCTCCAGGGCGGCGACCCCCTGCTGGATGAACACGTAGCGGCGCACGCGCACCCGGCGCTGGTCGAAGCGGAAGAGCAGGTCCGCCTCCCCCTCCGGGACGGCCTCGGCCGGCAGGATGTCGATGCGCCCGGCGCCCAGCATGGCGTCCAGGGTGTACCCGATCTCGGGGTTGCGCCGGGCAATGGCATCGATGGCCTGCTTGAGGTGTTCGCGCTTGATCATGGGACGCCATGGTTATGTGGGACGGGTGGGAGGGTGAATCGCCCTCCCACTCGCCAATTAGCTGCTGCCAAGCCCCTTTCGGCACTTTTTAGCAGCCGTCTTGGACTTCGAACCGGTCGGGGGGCAAGGGTCACCTCGAGGGCCGCCCCGGAACTCAGCCGCAAGGCCTCGTAAGTCCCGCCGCTGGTATCGCCCTAAAACAAGGCCGACGGGAAGGCCGATCGTCATGGCCTTCGGGCAGGATCCGGCCAACGGCGGGCCCAACGAGGCCTAACGGCTTCAAACAACGGGTCGACCCTCGAGGTGACCCTTGCCCCCCGCCCTACCGGCGCCTCCAGCTTTCCGGCGCCGCAAGGCAACCACTTTTTCGGATTCAACTTTTCGACTTCAGCATTTGGCAATTCGCGTTTGGAGCTTTCCCCCCCTGGAAGCCACGCCCTGTCAATCCTTCTTCACCCGATCATCAGGGGCGTTGGCAGGCAGTGGGGGTGGGGGTCATCTTGAGAAGCGGCCCGCTGCCTGAAGCCGTTAAGCCCCGTTGGCACCGCCGCTCGCCAAAGCCTTGGTGCGCCCATCACCTCGAGCACTCCCGCAAGGGTAGTCGAAGCCCGTCCCGACGGCGGGGCTTACAGGGCTTTACGGCTGAGTTCGGGCAGTTTCTCAAGATGACCCCCACCCCCGCTCCCACCCGGAAGAGCGCCGGCCGTCGAATCCTTCCGCTGCTCGTCCGACGTCATTTTCGAATTTCGGGTTTCGGGTTTCGGATTTGGAGCTCTCCCAGGCCCCCTGCTGACGCCTCCGGCTCCCGGGCCTGCTGCGGACCGATCCCCTGGGGCAGTTCCACGATGAACTCCGCCCCCTCCCCCGGCCGGCTGGCCACCTCCAGGCGCCCCCCCAGCCGCGTCAAAACCTCCCGGCAGATGGGCAATCCCAGGCCGGTGCCGTCCGGCTTGGTGGTGAACAGGGGGTCGAAGATGCGCTCCAGGTTTTCGGGAGCGATGCCCGGACCGCTGTCGGCCACCACCACGCGCACCCCGTCGAGGGTGCGAGCCGTGGAGAGGGTGATGCGCCCGTCGCGCGCCACGGCGGCCGCCGCGTTGCTCACCAGGTTCTGGAAAACCTGCCGCAGCTGCCCGGGGTCGCTGCGGATCACCGGCGGATCGGCCTGGTAGTCGCGGGTGAGCACGATGTTGTTGAAGAAAAGGTCCTTGTGCATGAACAGCGCCAGCTCATCCAGCAGCGCGTGGAGATCCACGTCGGCGATCAGGGCCTCGGAGACCCGCGTGAAGGCCAGGAAGCGTTCGATGGCCTCCCTCCCCCGGCGCGCCTCCTGGCGGATCTGCTCGCCGGTGGCGTCCCCCCCGTCCGCGGCCGGCGCCTGGGCCTGCTCCCGCAGCCAGGTGGCCGCCGTGTCGATGTTCACCAGTTTGTCCTTCAGATCGCTGAGCAGGCCCCGGGCCAGGTCCATGGCGGAGGCCATGCGGTTGGCCGCCCGCAACTGGCGGTCCAGGAGCCGGATGCTCCGCCGCTTGGCCTCCAGGCGCGTCACTAGGGCATTGGTGGTGAGCAGCACCGTACCCACGATGAGGATGCCGCTCAATACGAACACGAAGAGGCTCATCCGGCGCAGGCGCTTGAGGGGTGCGAACATGGCCGCCTCCTCGATTTCGGCCACGAGCACCCAGGGGGTGGCGTGCAACCCGGTGCGGAAGATCACGCGGCCGTCCCGGGCCTCCTGGTGCAGGACCTCCGGGAGCACCTGGGCGAGGCCTTGGGTGGGCGCCGGGTCCGGCCGGCCCTCAGGGGGCGTGGTCTGATAGCGGCCCGCGTGATTGAGGAGGAAGGCCCGGCCCTGGCGCCGGCTGGCGATGGACGACACCAGCCGGTCGAAGGTGGCCGCGTCCACGGTGGCCCGCAGGACCCAGGCGCCGGCGGGGTCCTCCCGGCGCACGGCCAGCACGAAATGGGGCACCTGGCGGAAGCCCAGGAAAACGTCGCTGATATAGACCCCCCGGAGCATCACCTCCCGGAACCAGGCGGCCTCCCGGTAGTTCCGGTCTTTGAGCTGGTAGGGGCCCACGTAGGCCAGGTGGCGCCCCTCACCGTCGATCACCCCGAGATCCTGGAAGCCTGCCTGGGCTTGCTGGAGGGAGGCGAACACCGCCGCGAGCCCCCCGGGGCCCTCCAGCACCTCCCGGGGGATGTGGCGTGCCAGGAGCTGCAAATCCCGGGTGCGCTCCGCCAGGAAAGCGTCCACCGCGTCCCGATGGAGACGGACTTCGGTGGCCACGGCCTCCAACAGGCTGGTGCGCAGGATGACGTGGCCGTAATAGGTCAGGCCTCCGCCGATGACCAGCAGGGGCAGGAAGGCGGCCCCCAGGAGGGCCAGAACCACCCGGTTCCAAAGACCCCGGAAATAGGGGTAATCCCCCTGCCTGTCCGCGTTGGCGTGCCGATAGACCTCAGTCATGGTCATTGGCCTCCTCGTCCCCGTTTTCCCCCGCGGCCAGGTGGAAGAGCACGTCGGGAAGTACGACCATCCCCAGGTAGCACCCGTCCTCCACCACCGGCAGCGCCTGGGTCCCGGCCTGGAGCATGCGTTCGGCCAGGTCCCGCAGGGGCTCCTCCGGCCCGCAGGCCTCCGGTCCGGGCTGCAGGCACCGCTCCAGGGTCCACGCCGGCAGCAGCGGCGGCTCCCCGCAAAGCCCGTCCCAGGTGAGGGCCGCCGGAGCCCCCTCGGCCACGGCCGCGGCCACCAGATCCTGGCGGGTCACCCTACCGGCCAGCTTCTCCTCACGGTCCAGCACGAACACCACGTCCCCGCCGGCTCCCACGCCCGGGGGCCCCAGGGCCTCCAGGGCGGCCGCCAGGGGCTGATCCACGTAAAGCGGGGACACGTCCTCCCGTAGAATCTCCCCGGCCAGGCGACGGGCCCACAGGATGGGCCGGCGGCGCAAGGCCACCCCCCGGCAGGCCTCCCGGATCTTGGCGGCCAGGTCGTCGGCCTCGCAGGGCTTCAGCAGGTAGTCGTAGGCGCCGGAGCGAATCGCCTGGATGCCGGTTTCCACCTCGGCCCGGCCGGTCAGCATGATGACCTCCGGGTGCGGCGGGGGAAGTTGCTTGAGGGCCTTCAGGGTGCCGATGCCGTTGAGCACCGGCATGTTCACATCCAGCACCACGGCATCGAAGCGCGGCTGGGCCTTGCGCAGGCGTGTCAGGGCTTCGGCGCCGTCACCGGCCGTGTGGACCATGAAGCCTCGGGTGGTCAGGAGGCGCGCCAGGTTGGCCACGAACGCCGCCTCGTCGTCCACCAGCAGGACCACCGGGTTCGATCCCATGGCATTCTCCAGGGCCGCCGCAGGGCAACGCGGGGCGGTTGGCGGGATGGGGGCAGGGCTTCGCGGGCCCTGGCATGCCTACCTTAGCATGAAACATGCCATGGGCCCACGGGGAGGATGCCGGAGGCCGGGGGCACGGAGGTGACACCGGGCCCGGCAACCGGCGGCCCGGGGTCGGGGCCGGCACCCTGTCACCCCGAGAGATGCGTCCCCGTCCACGGCGGGTTTCCACCTCCGGGCAGGGGCAGCGGTAGCACAGGGGGCGGGCGAATTCCGCGAAGCCCTCCGCGAAAGGGCCGAAATCCAGATCGATGCAGTGCTGGGCGATTTCCCGGCGCTCTTACTTGCCCACCCCCTGGAGCTTGGGCCCCTTTTCCACGTTGCCCAGGACCGTACGCCAGGCGAAGAGCATGTAGCTCTGAAACGGCTCTTTCGCGGCCCCAGCCGGCGCGCGTGGATCCACAGCCTGTCTAAGAGTGGGTCGATCCCGGCAGCGGAGCACCGCGGAAGAGCATCGGCAGAACCACGATTCCCAGCGCGGCGTTGAGCTGGAAGGCCATTGCAAAACCCCATCGGTCCGCAACCCAGCCGCTGAGCAGGGTAGCCAAAGCGGTGGCGGCGAAATTCAGAGTCGTGTAAACCCCGTTAGCCGCCCCCTGGTCCTTGGGAAACG
>DJGG01000103.1 GCA_002432195.1 Desulfobacteraceae bacterium UBA5852 | reverse complement strand
GGTAGAGCAGGGGACTGAAAATCCCCGTGTCGGCGGTTCGATTCCGTCCCTCGGCACCATCAATACAGGGGTTTACGGGTGACCGTAGCCCCTGTTCGCATTTCAGGCGGCGTTGCGCCAACCCGGGCAGCCACCGCGCCTGGGGCAATTCCACTCCGGACACTTCCCTTCCGCCACATCTACCCCAGGCCCCCTGCCGGGCAGACGAGCGCCGGCCGTTGGCTCGCGCTTTGCGCATCGCCCCGCGCCTTGCCTTTCAGGCCGATGCTTGTTTATCCCCAGGCGGTTAGGTCGACCCCGCCCCGCCGTCGGACGGTTGACCGATGGCGAAGTCGGCAAGCAGTTCCAGCGCGCGCACCATGGCCGAATGGTCCCAGGCCCGGCCCCCATGGGCGCAGCAGGCGTTGAACAGCTCTTGGGCGCAGGCCGTGTTGGGCAGGGACAGGCCGAGCCGCCGGGCGCTGTCCAGGGCCAGGGTCAAGTCCTTCTGGTGCAGCTCGATGCGGAAGCCCGGCTCGAAGGTGCGCTTGACCATGCGCTCGCCATGCACCTCGAGAACGCGCGAGTTGGCGAAGCCCCCCATCAGGGCCTCGCGCACCCTGGCGGGGTCGGCCCCGGCCCTGGCGGCAAACAGCAGGGCTTCGGCCACGGCCTCGATGTTCAGGGCCACGATGATCTGGTTGGCCACTTTGGCCGTCTGGCCGTCGCCGTTGGCGCCCACCAGGGTGATGTTCCGCCCCATCAGCGCGAACAAGGGCATCACCCGCTCGAAGGTTTCCCGGTCGCCGCCGACCATGATGGTGAGGGAAGCGTTCCGGGCGCCCACCTGGCCGCCGGATACCGGGGCGTCGAGGTACGGGCAGCCCAGGGCGTTGATGCGCGCCGCGAATTCCTTGGTGGCCAGGGGCGAGATGGAACTCATGTCCACGACGGCCTTGCCCGCCGACAGGCCCCGGGCCACCCCGTTTTCCCCGAAGAGCACGGCCTCCACGTCAGGGGTGTCCGGCACCATGGTGATGATCACATCGGCGTTGCCGGCCACTTCCCGGCCTGTGTCCCAGGCTCTGCCGCCGGCGNNGCGTCGATCAGCTCCCGGGGCACACCGCTGCGGCTGTGCAGGTGCAGTTCATGCTTTCCCCGCAGCAGATGCTCTGCCATGGGTCTTCCCATGATGCCCAGACCGATGAATCCGACTTTCATGATCCCTCTCCTTTCCCTGCCGGGCCTTCCCCTCGTCCGGGAAGCGCCGTCGCAACATTTCACGCCAAACGACTATTCCCTTGACAATACGATGTCAATTAATTAGCTAAGCAAAAGATATTATGTGAATCATATTCAGTTTTTCGAATACGATCCACGGAAACATTTGCCGGTGTTCTCAGAGGCTTGCCGGCGGCGTACATTCTGGTTTCATGCCCTTGCAGCCGACATGTCGGGGCACGGCATATCCAGCGGGAGATCCGGCGAAGTCCCGCCAAACACCAAAGGAGGCAGCGGAATGGAAAAAAAGCGAATCAAGGCGAAAAAACGGACTCCGGCCGGTTCCCCCAGGATGGCCAGCCGCCGGAAATTCTTCACGGCGGCCGCCGGGGCGGCCGGGGTGATGACCATGGGCTTCCCCATGATCGCCAAGGCGCAGGGGCCCATCACGATGCGCTGGCAGAGCACCTGGCCGACCAAGGACATCTTTCACGAGTACGCCCTGGATTTCGCCAAAAAGGTCAACGACATGACCGGCGGGGACCTCAAGATCGAGGTGCTGCCGGCCGGCGCCGTGGTACCGGCCTTCGGCCTCCTGGAAGCGGTATCCAAGGGCACCCTCGACGGGGGCCATGGCGTGATGGTCTACCACTACGGCAAGCAGGAAGCGCTGGCCTTGTGGGGCTCGGGTCCGGGCTATGCCATGGACGCCAACATGCTGCTGGCCTGGCACAAATACGGCGGCGGCAAGGAATTGCTGGCCAAGCTCTACGATTCCATCGGCGCCGACGTGGTGTCCTTCGCTTACGGGCCCATGCCCACCCAGCCCCTGGGATGGTTCAAAAAGCCGGTGGCCAAGGCCGAAGACCTCAAGGGCGTCAAGTTCCGCACCGTGGGCATTTCCATCGACGTGTTCACCGGCCTGGGGGCGGCCGTCAACGCGCTTCCCGGCGGTGAGATCGTGCCGGCCCTCGATCGCGGCCTGCTGGACGGGGCCGAGTTCAACAATGCCACGTCCGACCGGCTCCTCGGGTTCCCGGATGTCTCCAAGGTGTGCATGCTGCAAAGCTACCACCAGAACGCCGAATCCTTCGAGATCCTGTTCAACAAGGCCAAGTTCAATGCCTTGCCGGACAAGATGAAAGCCATCATCGAAAATGCCGTGGAAGCGGCCTCGGCGGACATGTCCTGGAAAGCCATCGACCGCTACTCCAAGGACTACATCGAGCTGCAAAGCAAGGACAACGTCAAATTTTACAAGACCCCCGACGCGATCCTGCAGCAGCAGCTCGAGGCCTACGACGCGGTGGTGGCCAAAAAAGCCGCGGCCAATCCCCTGTTCAAGGAGATCCTGGAATCCCAGAAGGCCTTTGCCGCCCGTGCCGTGAGTTGGGATCAGGACACCAATGTCAACCGGCGCATGGCCTATAACCATTACTTCGGGAAAAAGGGCGCCTGACAGGCGGCGAGGTGGATGTCCCGTTGCACCATCGACCGGTCGCCCGGACAGCCCCTCCGGGCGGCCGGTGTCGATTTGGTGAAGGATCGCACATGCAGAAACTGCTGCTTACGGTCGACAGGATCAGCTCCTTCGTGGGCAAGGTGTTCGCCTGGCTCATCGTGTCCCTCACGTTCCTGATCACCTATGAAGTCTTCTCGCGTTACGCGCTGAATGCCCCGCATCCCTATATCTTCGATCTGATGCTCATCATGTACGGAACCCTGTTCATGATGTCCGGGGCCTACACCCTGTCCAAGAACGGCCACGTGCGCGGCGATGTGCTCTACGGGTTTTTCCCGCCGCGGCTTCAGGCGGCCCTCGATCTCACCCTGTACATCCTGTTTTTTTTGCCCGGCGTCGTGGCCCTCTGCTGGGCCGGCTACGATTATGCCGCGGATGCCTGGGCGATCCGCGAGCGATCCATGATCGGCACCGCCGGCGCGCCGGTTTACCTGTTCAAGACCGTTATCCCCGTGGCCGGGACGATCCTGCTGGCCCAGGGCGTCGTCGAAATCATCCGCTGCGTCCTGTGCCTCAAGCAGGGGCGCTGGCCCTCGCGCAAGGTGGATGTCCAGGAAGTCGATGTCGACCAGCTCAAGGCCATACTCCATGTCCGTGACGCGGATATCGCCGAGGCGGACGCGCGTTTGACGGCCGGGAAAGGGGGCGAGAGGTGAGGAAGGAAGTCTGGTTCGGACTGTCTATCATGGCCATGGTGGTGATCGGGGTGTTCTCGATGATGCCGCCGCCCTCCCAGATGACCAACGGCCACCTGGGGCTGTTGATGCTGGCCATGATCGTGGTGGCCATCATGCTCGGCTTCCCCACGGCTTTCACCCTGATGGGCATGGGCACGACGTTCACGTTTCTTTTTTACCGGAGCCAGAACCCGGGCGCCGCGGTGGATCTGACCCTCAACCTGATGGTGCAGCGCGCCTATGCGGTGATGAACAACGACGTGCTCATCGCGGTCCCCCTGTTCGTCTTCATGGGCTACCTGGTGGAGCGCGCCAACCTCATCGAAAGGCTGTTCAAGGGCCTGCACCTGGCCACCTCGAGGATCCCGGGCTCGCTGGCCGTGGCCACGATCGTGACCTGCGCGGTCTTTTCCACCGCCACCGGCATCATCGGCGCCGTGGTGACGCTGATGGGCCTGCTCGCCTTTCCGGCCATGCTCAAAGCCGGCTACAACGTCAAGCTGGCGGCGGGATCCGTGACCGCGGGCGGCACCCTGGGCATCCTGATTCCCCCCTCGGTGCTGCTGATCCTCTACGGGGCCACCGCCGGCGTGTCCGTGGTCAAGCTTTACGCCGGCGCGTTTTTCCCCGGGCTTATCCTGGCGGGGTTGTATGTCGGCAGCGTCATCCTCTACGCGAAGATCAACCCCCGCGGCGCGCCGCCGCTGTCCGCGGAAGACCGGCGCGTGCCCCTCCCCGAATTTGCGCAGGTCATCACCCGGGGGGGCCGCTCCAACGTCATGACCGGGCTGATCGCCGCCCTCAAGGGGCCGCGCAATGCCGCCGTGCCCCTGGGCATGCTGCTCAAGCACCTGGTCATTGCCCTGCTGCCGGCCCTGGCGGCGGCCCTGGTCATGGGATCGGTCTACCTTTCCCTGACCGCACCGGATGAAGAACTGCCCGAGGGACTGGTGGCCATGGGTTCCTGGGCGGAAAGCCAGGAGCAGACGACCACGGCCGGGGGCTTGCAGGCGCCGGAAACCGACGAGGGGGCCACGGAAACCCCATCCGCGGCAGCGCCGGGAGCCCCGGAGGCGGAGCTTCCGGCCGCCGCGGCTCTGCGCAAGCCCGTGCCCACCGGTTTCTGGGTCACGCTGGGGGTCATTGCGGGGGGGCTGGCGATCTTCTATGGGGTTTTTTCCTTTGTGCGCCTCGAAATCTTCAAGATGCTGCTGGGATCCTTCTTCCCCCTGGCGATGTTGATCCTCGGGGTGCTGGGTACCATCATCGTCGGCCTGGCGACACCCACCGAGGCCGCGGCCATGGGGTCCTTCGGCGGGTTCGTGCTGGCGGCGGCCTACCGGCGGCTCAACCTGCGCATGATCAAGGAGTCGGTCTACCTCACGGCCAAGACCAGCGCGATGGTGTGCTGGCTGTTTGTCGGCTCCAGCATTTTCGCCGCGGCCTTCGCCCTGCTGGGGGGCCAGGAGATCATCAACCTCTGGGTCATCTCCATGGACCTGACCCCCGTGCAGTTCATGCTCCTGGCCCAGGTCATCATCTTTCTGCTGGGTTGGCCGTTGGAATGGACGGAAATCATCGTCATCTTCATGCCCATATTCCTGCCCCTGCTGGCGCACTTCAATATCGACCCGCTGTTCTTCGGACTGCTGGTGGCCCTCAACCTGCAAACGGCCTTCCTCTCGCCGCCGGTGGCCATGGCCGCCTTCTACCTCAAGGGCGTGGCGCCGAGCCACGTGACCCTCAACCAGATCTTCCTCGGAATGCTGCCCTTCATGGCCATCCAGGTCTTCATGCTGGCGTTGCTCTACCTCTTCCCGGCGATCGGCCTGTGGCTGCCGGACCAGGTGTACCGCTGACGGCCGGCGCCAGGTCGACCCGGCCCAAGGGGACATGACCATGAAACCCGACATCCTGGTGACCCGGGAGATCTTCGACGATGTGCTGGAGTACCTGGCCGGCCACTGCGCGGTGGCCGCCAACCAGGGCGACACGCCCATGGACGCCCGGACATTGGCGCGGAACCTCGCCGACAAGGCCGGGGTGCTGACGACCCTGGGCGACCGGGTGGACGCGGACCTGCTGGCCGGGTGCCCCCGGCTCAAGGCCGTCTGCAACATCGCCGTGGGCTTCAACAACATCGACCTGGCGGCCTGTACCCGGGCCGGCGTCATGGTCACCAACACCCCCGGGGTCCTGGACGAGAGCACGGCGGATTTCACCTGGGCCCTGATCCTGGCGACGGCCCGGCGGGTCGTGGAGTCCGATGCCCACCTGCGCGCCGGCGAGTGGCACGGCTGGTACCTCAAGCAATTCATGGGCGCCGACGTGCACCATGCCACCCTGGGCATCCTGGGGTTGGGCCGCATCGGCCGCCAGGTGGCGCGCCGGGCCCAGGGGTTCGACATGCCGGTCCTGTATCACAGTACCCGGCAGGCGGACCCCCAGGTGGAGCGCGCCTGCAACGCCACCTTCGTGGGCAAGGACGAGCTGGTGGCCCGCTCCGACATCCTCACCCTGCATGTGCCCTACGCCTCATCGACCCACCACATCATCGGGCGGCAGGAACTGGCCATGATGAAACCGGGGGCCATCCTCATCAACGCGGCGCGGGGCGGCGTCGTGGACGACGCGGCCCTGGCGGAGGCCCTGGCCGACGGCCGGCTGGGGGGTGCCGGGTTGGACGTCTTCGAGAACGAACCGGCCCTGCACCCCGCCCTGGCCGGCATGCGCAACGTGGTGCTCACCCCCCACATCGCCAGTTCCTCGACAGCCACCCGGCACGCCATGGCGATGCTCGCCGCCCGGAACCTGGTGGCCGCCCTGACCACCGGGCAGCCTCCCCACCTGCTCAATCCGGAGGTGCGCGCCGGGTTCCCCGCCGAAGGGCCGGGACCCCATGCGCGCTGAGGCGCTTTGCGCCCTGGGGTTGCGGGAAGCCGTTGACGCCATGCGCTGCGGGAACCTGGAGTGCACGGCCCTCACCCGCGCGCTCCTGGAGCGCATTCAGACCCACGAGGCCGCGGTGCAGGCCTTCCAGTGGATCGATGCGGCGCGCGCGCTGGACCAGGCCGCCCGGTCCGATGAACGCCGCCGTTCGGGGGCGCCATTGGGGGCGCTTCACGGCATCGCGGTCGGGGTCAAGGACATCGTGGAAACCCGGGGCATTCCCACCGCCATGGGGTCGCCCGTCTTTGCCGGTTTCGTCCCCGGGCGCTCGGCCGCGGTCGTGCGGCGCCTGGAACGGGCGGGCGGCTTCGTCATGGGCAAGACCGTCACCACGGAGCTGGCCTATTACACGCCCGGCCGGACGCACAACCCATGGAACCCGGCCCACACGCCCGGAGGATCGTCCAGCGGTTCGGCGGCCGCGGTGGCCATGGGGTTCGTCCCCGCCGCCCTCGGCACCCAGACCAACGGGTCGGTGATCCGGCCGGCCGCCTTTTGCGGGGTGGTGGGTTACAAGCCCACGGCCGGCCTCATTCCCCTGGCCGGCATTCAGCCTTTCAGCCCCAGCCTCGACCAGGTGGGGGTGTTTGCCCGGAGCGTGGCCGACGCGGCCCTCATGGCCGCCGTGCTGGCGGGAAGCGCCGCTTGCCCCGGCCGCGCCGCCGGCCCCATCCCCGAGGTCTTGGCCCCTGCCGGCCGCCCGCCCCGGCTGGCGGCGGTGCGCTCCCCGGTCTGGCACCTGGCCGGGGCCCATGCCCGGGAGCACTTCCTGGACCTGGTGGAGGGCCTGCGCGCCGCCGGCGCCCGGGTGGAGGAAGCGGAGCTGCCGCCGGCCTTCGACAGCGCCCACGCCGTGCACCGCACGATCATGTATGCCGAGGGGGGGAGGGTGCATGCGGACCTGCAGCGCCGCGAGCGGCAGCGGCTCAGCCCGCGCCTGAACGCCCTGATCGACGAGGGCCTGGGCATTGCGGAATCCGCCCTGACCCGCGCCCGGGCGCAACGGGACCGGCTCGCCGGCCAACTGGACGACTTTCTCGGCGGGTTCGACGCGATCCTGACCCCGGCCGCCCCGGGTGAGGCCCCCGCGGACCTCGATACGACCGGAGACCCGGCTTTCTGCACCATCTGGTCCCTGGGGGGGGGGCCGGCCGTCACCCTTCCGGCGGGCCGGGGCCCCCACGGGCTGCCCCTCGGCCTGCAGCTCACGGCCCCCCGCTTCGCGGACGCCCGCCTGCTGGCCGTGTCCCGATGGTGTGAGGCCGCCATCGGCTGGCCCCACCGGCTGGCCATGGCCTGAGGCCCGCGCGCAACGACGGGGCCATCCCGGGCGGGGGCCCAACCGGCCGTCAGGCCTCCGGGAGATCCGGGTTGGCGGTCAGGCGTGTGCCGTCGCCTTCCACGGCGGCGTAATAGGCGTCGATGCGTCGGCGCGCGCGCTCCCGGTCATGGTTGTTGAGGTTGAGGTTGAGCAGGTCGATGTACCAGGGGGCCTTGAAGGCGTTCTTGACGTAGCGCTCCACGATCTCCCGGGCGATGGGCAGCGTGGTGGCCTTGGAGTCGTCGTGGACGTCACGGTTCTCCGCCCGGCGCAGCTTCGCGTACTCCTCCTCCAGGATCCGGTCGAAGATCGCGGGCGTGAAGGGGTCTCCGGCGCGCACGCCGCCGTCCGGGTCGTCCTCGGTGAAGCAGGCCTGCTTGTGCAGCCACTCCCATAGAATGCTCAGGCGGATCTCGCCGGTGGCCATGTCCTCCATCAGGTAGAGCACGTCGTCGTTGCCGAAAAAATCCGCCGGCTTGAGCGCCGCGGCCTGATAACCGCGGCCGAAGGCGTTGCCGTACTGCAGGGCTACGGAGAGCAAGTCGCGGGCCCCGCGCAGGGTCCGCGGCGCCGGCTCGAGGAGCATCAGGCCGGCGGCGTCCGCGGCGGTGTGGGTGAGGGGCGGGAAATGGCGGCCGAGTTGGTTGGCGGCGCCGGCCTGATCCCAGACCGGACGGACGATGTGGACCATCTTCCAGTGGGCCACCCATTTGCCGCTGGCCCCGGCCTTCTGTTCCCGCTGGCCGCCGGCCACGGCGCGCCGCATGGCCTCGGTCACGCCCTTCTCCGAGCCCACCGGAATATTGGGCTCCATGCCGCCCTGCCAGAGGGCGCAGCGGCCGTTGCGGTCGGGGGTGTTGACGGCCCGCCGCACGCGGTCCTCGTAGATCCGCATGTAGCCGTAGGTCATGGTGATGGCATCGATATTGGGATTCTGGAAGCTCCGGTCCCCGGCCAGGGCGTCGGCCACACTGTTGATGTAGTCCCAGCGGCCGGTATTGTAGCCCACGAACCGGCAGGCCAGGGCGGCCCGGATCTCCATCAACTGGAAGCAGGCCTCGAGCTGCTCCACCAGCACGTAGACCTTCACCATCCCCTCCGGCAGCCCCAGGTGCTGTTCCAGGGCGCCCAGGAGGCGGTTCCACAGGGAGGCCTCCTCGGCCGTCTGGATCTTGGGCAGGTACAGGACGATGGAGCGCCCCTGGCTGCGCAAGGTCGCGTGGTTGTTGGCCACATACAGCACCGCGTCGACGATGGAGGCCGAAAAGCCGCTGCCGCCGGCCTCGCCGATGTGCCGGTCGTCCAGGTGCAGGCCCCGGGGGCGGAAGATGCGGGTGGTGAACTCCAGCTGTTCCCTCCAGTTCGCGACGATCTTGCGGCCCAGGAAGCTCTTGGACCAGGCGTTCATCTCCGCGGCGACCGTTTCCGCCACGCCGGGAAACGGATTCTTGAAGGCCAGGGCGATGGTGAGGTTGCGCTGGTTGTCCAGGGACATGGTATCCACCTGACCCAGGGCGTCCTCGCCGTCGAACATCCAGCCGTCGGCGCCCGAGAGCAGCGCGTAGGCCACGTTGCGGATTCCGTCCTGCACCGTGGCCCGCGGCTTGGTGGCCGGTCCCGTGCCTTGGATCCATTGGCGCTCGAGGTCCTCGGGGATCGCGGAGCCGTGGAACAGGCCCGCGCGGGCTTGTTCCACGGTGATCCCGCAGCCCGGAATCTCCGCGGCCGGATCGAGGAACGCGATCCGCCGGCCCTCCTCGAGGCGTGCGCGGCGGCGGGCCATGCGCGCCTGCATGAGCAGCTGGCGCTCGCGGTTGAATCCGGCCAGGGCCTCGAGGGCCTCGACGGCCGCCGGGGTCAGCACGTCCGGGTAGTGCTCGCGAATCCCGTTGCGAAAGCGCAACCGGCTGGAACCTTCCACTGGCGTGTTGCTGGGTACCATCATTTCCTCCCTTGACGGGTTGGCCGGGGCCCGCGCGATGGGGACTTATGCGGCGGTTGCGGGTCTATACTCTGCCGGTTACCCCCGACCGACGAACGGCATCCCGGTCGGCAGGATGGTCATGAACTGGACGTTGGCCTCCAGGGGCAGGCTGGCCATGTAGAGCACGCCACGGGCCACATGGGCCAGATCCAGCAAGGGCTCCACGGCGATCTGCCCATTGGCCTGGGGCACCCCCCGGGCCATGACCGCCGCCAGTTCGGTGTCGGCGTTGCCGATGTCGATCTGACCGCAGGCGATGTCGTAGCGCCTTCCGTCCAGGGAGATGGCCTTGGTCAGTCCCGTGATCCCGTGCTTGGTCGCCGTGTACGGCGCGGAATTCGGCCGCGGGGCGTGCGCGGAAATCGATCCGTTGTTGATGATGCGGCCGCCCCGCGGGTCCTGAGTCTTCATCAGGCGAAAGGCTTCGCGGGCGCAGAGGAAGGACCCGGTCAGGTTGGTGTCGAGGATGTCCTGCCATTGCGCCACCGGCAGTTCGTCGATTTCGAGGCCGGCCACGAAGATCCCGGCGTTGTTGAACAGCAGGTCGAGCCGGCCGAAACGCTGCTTGACGCGGGCAAACAGCGCCTCCACCGATGCGGCGCTGCGCACGTCCGCCGGCACCACCAGGGCCTGCGCCGGGGCGGCCGACTCGGCCGCCGTGCGCTCGAGGGGGTCGGAACGACGCCCGGCCAGGGCCACGCCGTAACCGTTTTCCAGCAGGCCCAGGGCAACGGCCTTGCCGATGCCCGAACCCGCGCCGGTTACCACCGCGATCTTGCAGCGGGTCTCCACGAGGTCCCCCCTCTCCCGGTTGCCGGCCGCGGAATGGCCGGTCAGGCGGTATCGGCCGGCGTGACCGTGCGTCATCACCCGTTGGAGGCGCTCGAAAGCTGCCCCCCCTATCTTCTAGTGCCCATCCACAAATGGTAGATTTGAGTTCCGGCCAAGGCCGCAGGGACTTGGAAACCGGAGGCGTAGNNGCTACGTCGAGGATTTCAAAGGACCGAGAACGCCGGCCGGAGCTCAAAGGTGCCGTTTGTGGATGGGCACTATTTAACCACCAATGCAGCGCCCGTCAAAACCGGGTCCCCATTCCTGCTTGAGGGTTTTGCGGAAGCGCGCTAAAAGGGAGTGGGCCAGCGGACGGCCCTCGGCGGCCTCCCCGGCCGCCGGAACCCGCAGGGGGCGCCCGGCCTCTGGTCCGCCACCGGGCAACTCCCCCCCTTGTGCCGCCTCGTCCGCGGAGGCGCTATCCCCGGCTGCCGCCCATCTTCCCACTCCCGCCGGCTATCCGCCCGCCCCGGAGCCGGATTCCATCCCCCACGGCCTTGAAAAATCGCTTGACAAAAGCCGTGAAGGTGGTCGAAGAGAATGTCGACGATTATAACAAATGAATACGATTTAGCAAGTTTCCTGAAACGAGGCGGCCGCCTGCAAGGGGGGGACCTCCCCCAGGGGCCATGCCCCGTGAGATCGATATCCCGGCCGGGACGGCGCCCCGGCCGATATAACCATCCCCAATTGTAATTTAAGTCACCATTGTTGACATTTTTGTAATTCATGGGTCATGGTGGCCCATGCCCGCATGGCGCGCATTGCCGGTTTTGCCCCCGGCGGCAAGGTATCTGGCGAGTGGCGTGCTCTTTGCAGTGATGGCGGTTGCGCACCCGCGGCGGCGGGAACCGGTGCGGGTGGCCGCGGCTGGCGGGAGGTCGGCGCCGCGGCACTCGTTCCAAAGGCCCGGGTGGCCCCACGTTGGTCCTTTTGGCGTGACGCTTGCTGACCCCAGGCAGATGGCTCGGAGGTGTGCCTGCCGAATTTTCCCGGAGCGACTGTGCGCCAACCCAAACCGATGAAAGGAGTCAAGTCGCATGAAGAGACGTGATTTTATCAAAAAGGCAGGGGTGGGGACCGCGGCGGTGGCGGCCACGGCGATCAATGCGCCCTTTGTGCATGCCCAAAAGAAGACCACCATCAAGTGGCGGGTGCAAACCTATGCCGGCCCGGCCCTGGCCGAGCATGTCATCAAGCCGTCCATCGATGCCTTCAACAAGGCGGCCAATGGCGAAATGGTCATCGAGCTGTACAATGCCGGTCAGTTGGTACCCCACGGCGAGTTGTTCCGGGCTGTGGCCAAGGGGACCATCGACGCCGCCCAGAGCGACGACGACTCCATCGCCGCCCCTGTGGACGTTTCCGTTTTCGCGGCCTATTTCCCCTTCGCGTCCCGCTACTCCCTGGATGTGCCCGTGCTGTGGCATTGGTATGGGCTGAACAAGGTCTGGGAAGAAGCCTACGCCGAAATCCCCGAGGTCACCTGGCTGAGCGCCGGGGCCTGGGACCCCTGCAACTTCGCCACCCGCAAGCCGATCCGGCACATGGAAGACTTCAAGGGGCTTCGGATGTACATGTTCCCCACCGGGGGGCAGTTCATGCAGCAGTTCGGCGTCGTCCCCATGTCCCTGCCTTACGAGGACGTCCAGATGGCCCTGCAGACCGGCGAGCTGGACGGGGTGGCCTGGTCCGGGATCACCGAGGATTACACGGTGGGATGGGCCGATGTCACCAAGTACTACCTGACCAACCCCATATCCGGCGCCTGGGCGGGCTCGTACTTTGCCAACACCAAGAAATGGGAGGCGCTCCCCGAGCACCTGAAGGCCCTCTTCCGCCTGTCCATGGACAGCTCCCACTACTACCGGCAGCACTGGTATTGGTGGGGAGAGGCCCATTACCGCACCAAGGGGGGTAAGCTGGAGCTCACCACCATCCCCAAGGAAGAGTGGAAGGCCGTGGAGGATGCAGCCCTGAAATTCTGGGACGAAGTTTCCGCCAAGAGCCCCCGGAATGCCAAGGTGGTGAGCATCCTCAAGGAATACGCCAAGATCATGGACGCCGCCGGCCCTCCCTACCGCTATTGAGCAGCCGGGAGCCGAGCTTCTGACATGGCCGAGAGGATCGCCTTCTCCATCGCCGATGCCGCAGCGGATGGGGAAGGCGGACCTCTAACGGCATTCGCCGGGGGATGGCAAGCGGCTTGAAACCTGGCTGGCGACCCGCCGGTTTTTCCCGTTCCGTCCAACACATTCCGCCCGCATCCGGTGTTGCCGCGAGGGGTTGCCCGCCGCGTGCCGTGGTCACCGGAATGCCCGGGCGGTTTGCAACAGCCAACTGAAGCAAAGGGGGCATCATGCCCAAAGCCATAGAAGCCTTCGTGCGTTACACGGACGCCACCAGCACGGCGGTCGGCAAATTCTCCCAATATCTGGTTTTCGTCATGATGGGCATTCTGCTCTTCGAGTCCGTCTCCCGGACGCTTTTCAACCGGCCGCACATATGGGTCGTGGAGCTGGCGGAGTTCGTCATGGCCGCCTATTACCTGCTGGGCGGCGGCTACTCCATGATTCTCGACGGGCATGTGCGCATGGATCTGCTCTATGGCCGCTGGCGGTCCAGGACCCGCGCGGTAATGGACGTGATTACCGGCACCGTCCTGATCTTCTACCTCTCCATTCTGCTCTACGGCGCCATTTCCAGCGTCGAATACGCCCTGCGCTACAAGCAGGTGAACTACACCTCCTGGGCCCCGCCCCTGGCGCCCATCAAGATCGTCATGACCATCGGGATCGTATTGATGCTGCTGCAGGCGATCGCCTTCTTCTTCAAGGATCTGGCCGCGGCGAGAGGGGAGTCGAAGCAATGAGCCATGAAATGATCGCCCTGCTGATTTTCACCTCGATGATGCTCATGCTGCTCACCGGGCAACGGGTCTTTGCGGCCATCGGGGGGGTGGCGGCCCTTTTCTCCCTGCTCCTGTGGGGGGAGGGAGGGATAGAGATGCCCTTCAACGCCAGCTTTGTGCTGATGAACTGGTATCCCCTCCTGACCCTGCCGGTATTCATTTACATGGGCTACATGTTTTCGGAGTCCGGCATCGCGGGCGACCTCTACCGCATGTTCCACGTCTGGATGGGGCCCCTCAACGGCGGGTTGGCCATCGGCACCATCGGCCTGATGACCGCCGTGGCGGCCATGAACGGCCTGAGTGTGGCGGGCATGGCCATCGGCGCCAGCATCGCCATGCCGGAAATGCTCAAGCGCAAGTACGACAAGGTCATGATCACCGGCGTCATCCAGGCGGGCAGTTCCCTGGGCATCATGGTCCCCCCCAGCGTCGTCCTGGTGCTCTACGGCATGATCGCCCGGCAGAATGTGGGCCGCCTGTGGCTGGCCGGGGTTTTCCCGGGGCTGCTGCTGGCCTTCCTGTTCATCGCCTACATCATGATCCGCTGCCATTTCAACCCGCGGCTGGGGCCCGCCCTGGCGCTGGAGGAGCGGCAACAGATCGGCTGGGAGGAGCGGTTCCGGCTGCTCAAGGCCGGAATCATCCCCCTGGTGATCATCTTTTCCATGACGGGGCTCTTCCTCATGGGGATCACCAGCCTGGTGGAGTGCTCCGCGGCCGGCGCCTTCGCCACCACCCTCGCCGCGGTGGTCCGGGGCCGCTTCAACCGGCAGGTGCTGGAAAACACCCTGCGCAACACCCTGAGCGTCAGCTGCATGTTCATGTGGGTGATCCTGGCCGCCCTGTGCTTCGGGGCGGTCTTCGACGGCCTGGGGGCCGTGCACGCCATCAAGTCGCTGTTCCTGGACCGCTGGGGCTTGAGCCCCTGGGGCGTGCTGGTGATGATGCAGGTTTCCTACATCCTGATGGGCATGTTCCTGGACGATACGGCCATGCTCATCATCGTGGCCCCCCTGTATGTCCCCCTGGTGATCAACCTGGGTTTCGACCCCATCTGGTATGGCGTGCTCTACACGGTGACCTGCCAGATCGCCTACATGACGCCCCCCTTCGGCTACAACCTCTTCCTCATGAAGGCCATGGCGCCGCCGGAGGTGACCCTGATGGACATTTACAGCTCCATCGTTCCCTTTGTCCTGGTGATGATCTTGGGCCTGGCGATCATCATCCTGTTCCCCCAGATCGCCCTGTGGCTCCCCGATTTGTATTTCGGGAAATAAAGTCCCATAATGGCGTCCGGGCCTGCGGTGGGAGAGCGTCGCGGAGAAACACCCAAGGCCCGGCTCCGGAGGTCCAGCGCGGATATCCTCGTCAACGACATACAAGGATCGGTGTCATGCTCATCGCTCGGGTAACAGGGCTGGTGGTGGCCACCATGAAGCACGCTTCGCTCACGGGCAGCAAGCTGCTGATCGTGGAGGAAACCGACGTGACCGGCAAATCGGTGGGACGGCCCATGGTGGCCGTCGACGCGGTGGATGCCGGCGAAGGCGACCTGGTGCTGGTGACCCAGGGTTCCGGGGCCCGCCAGACGGAATTCACCCTCGACCGCCCGGTGGACCATATCATCATGGCCGTTGTGGACACCCTGCAGGCCAACGGGCAGGTGACCTTCCGCAAGGGCCGCTAGCCGGACATCCGCCGCCGATGCGCAGCGACAGCCGCAACATGCTCAGCGTGGGAATCGACGTGGGCACCACGACGACGCAGGTGGTCTTTTCCCGCCTGACCCTGGCCGGGGGCGCGCCGGGCGGCTCCACCCCCCTGGCCCGCGCGCCGGTCAACCCCGCGCGCATGACCGGGATCGTGGGCAAGGAGGTGATCTACCGCAGCGGGATGCATTTCACGCCCCTGGCGGGGCCGGAAACCATCGACGCCGCCGCCCTCGAAGGGATCCTGCGCCGGGAATATCAACTGGCCGGGATCGCCCCGGAACAGGTGGAGACCGGCGCGGTCATCATCACCGGGGAGACCGCCAAGAAGCGCAACGCCGATGTGATCCTGGAGGCCGTTTCGGCCCTGGCGGGGGACTTCGTGGTCACCGTGGCCGGACCGCACCTGGAATCCATGATCTCCGGCAAGGGCTCCGGGGCCGAGACTTACTCCCGGGAACACTTCACCACGGTCACCAACGTGGATATTGGCGGGGGATCGGCCAACAGCGCCATCTTCCGCCAGGGGAAGATGATCGCCGCGGCGGCCATGAATTTCGGCGGGCGCGTCCTGGAGATGGACCCCGCCAGCGGCCGGATCCGGCACATCACGGGGCCGGGCCGCCTCCTCGTGGAGCACCTGGGGCTGGCGCTGGCCGTGGGCGCGATCCCCGGCCTGGAACCGTTGCGGGCCTTGACGGATTGCATGGCCGACCTGACCCTGGAATTGATCGAGGGGCAATGCAGCCCCTGGGCCCGGGGCTTGATGCTCACCGAGCCGTCCCCGGTATCGGGGCGCGACACCACCGTGTTCTTCTCCGGCGGTATCGGGCATTACATCTATGCGCCGCCCACCCTGCGAGGGCTTGGAGACGTGGCCGTGCACGGCGATATCGGTCCCCTGCTGGCGGAATCGATCCGCCGGCACCCTCGCCTGAAGGACTACCGCATCCGGCGGCCGGCGGAAACCCTCCAGGCCACCGTGTTGGGGGCCAGCTCGCAAACCGTCACCTTGAGCGGCAGCACCATCTGGGCCGAAGCCGAGATCCTGCCCATCCGCAACGTGCCGGTGGTCCACCCCCAATGGCCCCAGAGCCCGCCGTCGCGGGCGCAGGTGCTGGAGGCCGTGCGCCAGGCGGTCGCCCGTTGGGACGCCGAGCCCACCGGCACCCAGGTGGCCATTGCCCTGGAGTTGTCCTGGGACCTCGATTTCCCACGGGTTGCCGAGCTGGCCGGGGGCCTGGCGGATTTCACCACGGCCCACCAGGCGGCCGACCAGGCCCTGATCATCATCATCGAGCACGATTATGCCCGGGTGCTGGGGCAGACCTTGAAGCAGCTGATCCCCGCCCGCCCGCTGCTGGTCATCGACCAGGTGGGCCTCCGGGAAGGCGACTACATCGATATCGGGGCGCCGGTGCTGGATGGCCGGGCCGTGCCCTTGAGTGTCAAGACCCTGATCTTCTACCATTGACCCCTCGCCAGGGGGATGTCGTTCCCGAGGCCATGCGTTCGGCATCGGGCGCGGGGCGCCGGTCAGCGCGGCCGCACCCGGCGAAAGGGAAGGCCTTCATGCTGCTGCGGACCAAGCTTTTCGGCAAGACCTTCGAGTTCCAGAGCATTCGCGAACTGATGGGCAAGGCCAACGAACCCAAGTCCGGCGATGAGCTGGCCGGCCTGGCCGCCGGCTCCATCGCCGAGCGCGTGGCCGCCAAGTACGTGCTGGCCGAGGTCACCCTGGAGGCCCTGCGGGCCCACCCGGCGGTGCCCTACGACCAGGACGAGGTGACCCGGGTGATCGACGACGCCGTCAACGAAACCGTCTACGGCGAGATCAAGGGCTGGACCGTGGGGGAATTCCGCGAATGGCTCCTGGCGGACCAGACCACGGCGGACATGATCCGGCGGGTGAGCAACGCCCTGACCGGTGAAATGGTCGCGGCGGTGACCAAGCTGATGTCCAATCTCGACCTGATTTACGCCGCCCGGAAAATCCGGGTCACCTCCCACTGCGTGAACACCGCCGGTTTGGCCGGAACCCTGGCCAGCCGGTGCCAGCCGAACCACCCCGTCGACGACCCGGAGGGCATTCGGGCCGCCATCTACGAGGGCCTTGCGTACGGCTCCGGGGACAGCGTCATCGGCATCAACCCCGTGGACGACAGCCTGGGCAGCGTGATGCGCCTCCTCGACATGACCCACGACATCATCCGCACCTGGCAAATCCCCACCCAGAACTGCGTGCTGTCCCACATCACCACCCAGATGCAGGCCCTGCAGAAAGGGGCGCCGGTGGGGTTGGTGTTCCAAAGCCTGTCGGGTTCCCAGCGGGGCAACCAGAGCTTCGGCGTGGAGGTGGGCATGCTGGACGAAGCCTGCGCCCTGGCCCGGAAATACTGCTGGCCGGAAGGCCCCAACTACATGTACTTCGAGACGGGGCAGGGCTCCGCCCTGTCGGCCGACGCCCACAACGGCTGGGACCAGCTCACCCTGGAAGCCCGCATCTATGGGCTGGCCAAGCGCTGGCAGCCCTACCAGGTGAACACCGTCGTGGGGTTCATCGGACCGGAGTATCTCTACGACGCCATCCAGATCACCCGGGCTGGCCTGGAGGATCACTTCATGGGCAAGCTCACGGGGATTCCCATGGGCTGCGACGCCTGCTATACCAACCACGCCCGGGCGACCCAGAACGACATCGAAAACCTGGCGGTCCTGCTCAGCGCCGCCGGCTGCAACTATTTCATGGGGGTGCCCATGGGCGACGACGCCATGCTGGCCTACCAGTGCACCAGCTTTCACGACGCCCCCTCCCTGCGGCAGACCCTGGGGCTGCGCCCCTTGCCGGAGTTCGAAGCCTGGCTGGAGCGCCTGGGCCTGATGCAAAACGGCGTGCTCACCGCCAAGGCCGGTGATCCGTCGTTTTTCCTGAGCCGTTGAGCGGCCTTCGAACCGCAAGCCGCCGGCTCCGGGGACGGGCGTCGGCTTCCGGCCGAAAGGCGATAGGGATACGGACCATGCAAGAAGTGGACATCCAGGCCATCGTGAAAGCCGTGCTGGCCGAGCTGCACATGTCCCCGGGAACCGGCGTGGACGCCCCCCGGGCCGCCGCGGCCGACGACCCGGACGGCCTGCGGATCGACCTGGAGGATCCCACCCTTCCGGAGGCCCGCCAAAGGACCGGGATTGCCGACCCCATCAACCCGGAGGGCCTGGCCGCTCTCATGGCGGCCACCCCCGCGCGCATCGGGGTGGGCCGCAGCGGCCCGCGCCCGCGCACGGCCGCCCGCCTGCTCTTCCTGGCCGACCATGGGGTCACCCAGGACGCCCTGATGCACGCGGTCGACCCCCGGTTCCTGGAAGAACTGGGGTTCTTCACCGTGGAGAGCCAGGCCGCCGACCGGCAGACGTACCTGAAGCGGCCGGACCTGGGGCGCAAGCTCACCGAAGCCTCCCGGGCCATGCTACGGGAACGATGCGTCAAGAGCCCCGACGTGCAGGTGTTTGCCGGGGACGGTCTCAGCGGCGCGGCCATCGAGCACAACCTGCGGCACATCCTGCCGGTGATCCAGCAGGGCCTGCAGAGCGCCGGGCTGTCCCTGGGGACGCTCTTTTTCGTGCGCAACGCCCGGGTGGGCCTGCTCAACGACGTGAACGCCATCGTGGACGCCAAGGTGTGCGCCATTCTCATCGGCGAGCGGCCGGGGCTTGCCCGGGCGGAAAGCATGAGCATCTACCTGGGTTACCGTCCCGGGCCGGAGGCCACCGACGCCCAGCGCGACGCCATCTGCAACATCTACGCGGGGGGCCTGAATCCCCTGGAAGCCGGCGCCCACGCCGTCCAGCTCATCCAGAAGATGATCCGGGACCAGGCCAGCGGCGTCGACCTGAAACGCCGGTAAGCGGTCAAGGCCATCGCGCGCCGGAAGGAACCCCCATGGCCCTGTTGGATCCCATAAAGCCGCAGATACTGGCCGTCCGGGTGATTCCCAATGTCCACCCGGGGTTGGCGGACCGGTTGAAGCTGCGTCCGGAGCAACGCAGCCTGGGGCTGATCACCTGCACCAGCGACGACGCGCTGTACACCTCCATCGACGCGGGCACCAAGATGGCGGACGTGGAGGTGGTGTACGCCAAGTCGTTCTATGCGGGCGCGGCCCATGCGTCCGGGCCCTTGTCCGGGGAGATCGTGGCCCTGTTCGCCGGGCCGGACCCTTCCGAGGTGCGCGCCGCGCTGGAGGCCACCCAGGCCTACGCGGAAAAGGAGGCCTGGTTTTACGCCGCCAATGAGGCGGGCACCAACGCCTTTTTTGCCCACACCATCTCCCAGACCGGCTCCTATCTCTCGCGGCAGGCCGGTGTCGCCCGGGGCGCGCCCCTGGCCTACCTGATCGCCTGCCCCCTGGAGGCCACCGTGGGACTGGACGCGGCCTTGAAGGCCGCCGACGTGGAAATGAAGGTCTGGTACGAACCGCCTTCGGAAACCAACTTCTCCGGCGGCCTGCTCACCGGCAGCCAGAGCGCCTGCCGCGCCGCCTGCGACGCCTTCCGCGAGGCGGTGCTGGACGTGGCCAAGCACCCGAGCTTACGCTGAGGCAAGGAGATGGCATGACTCAGGGTTTCGACAAGGACCTGACATCGATCCAGGAAGCCCGCCGGCTGGTGGAAAGCTGCCATGCGGCCCAGCAGCGCTTCGTCGACTTCAGCCAGGAGCAGGTGGACCGCGTCTGCCAGGCCATGGCCGAGGCGGCCCACCAGGCGGCCGAGCGGCTGGGGCGGCTGGCGGCCGAGGAAACCACCTACGGCGTCCCCCGGCACAAGACCTTGAAGAATCAGCTGGCCAGCCGGGGCGTGTGGGAGTCCATCCGCGAGATCAAGACCGTGGGGGTGATCCGGGAGGACAAGGCCAGGGGCTTGGTCGAGATCGGCTGGCCCATGGGGGTGGTGGCGGCCTTGAGCCCCAGCACCAACCCCACGTCCACCCTCATCCACAACACCCTCATCGCCGTCAAGGCGCGCAACGGCATCGTCAACGCCCCGCACCCCTCGGCCGGGCGCTGCTGCGGCGAGGCCGCCCGGGTGTTGGTGGCGGCCGGCGAGGCGGCGGGCATGCCCGCCGGCCTGGTGAGCTGCATGGCCGCCATTGCGCTCCCCGGCACCCAGGAGCTCATGCGGCATCCCAAGACCGCCGTCATCCTGGCCACGGGCGGTTCCGAGATGGTGCGGGCGGCCCACAGCATGGGCAAGCCGGCTTATGGAGTCGGCCCCGGCAACGTGCCCTGCTACGTCGACCGCAGCGCGGACGTGCAGGCGGCCGCCTCCCTGATCGTCTCCAGCAAGGCCTTCGACAATTCGGTGATCTGCGCCACGGAACAGGCCGTGGTGGCCGACAGGCCCATCGCGACCGCCCTGCGCGCCGCCATGGAGCGCCTGGGGGCCTACTTCGTCGATGCGGCCCAGGCGGCCGCCCTGGGGGGGGTCCTTTTCATGCCCAACGGCGCCATCAACCCCCGCAGCGTCGGCCAGACGCCCCAAACCCTGGCGCGCATGGCGGCGATCCGCATCCCCGAGGAGGCCCGCATCCTGGTGGCCCCCTTGAGCCGGGTGGGCCCGGAGGAACCCCTCTCCCGGGAGAAGCTGACCACGGTGCTCGGCTGGTACGAAGCCGACGGCTGGGAGGCGGGCTGCGAGCGCTGCATGGAGATGATCCTCTTCGGGGGGCGGGGCCACAGCCTGGTGATCCATGCCGCCGATGAGGCCGTGGTCATGGCTTTCGGCCTCAAGAAGCCCGTGTTCCGCATCCTGGTGAACACCATGGGGACCCTGGGATCGGTGGGCGTGACCACCGGCGTGATGCCCGCCCTGACCCTGGGGTCCGGGGCCATCGGAGGGGCCATCAGCGGCGACAACATCACGACCACCCACCTGCTCAACGTCAAGCGGATCGCCCACCAGATCAAGTCCCCGCCGGCCCAGGCCATGGTGGACGGCGCCGCGCCGCCGCCCGTGGTCAGGGACCTGGAGCCGGCCGAACTGACGGCCATCGTGCGGGCGGTGGTCGAAGAATTGGTCCGCCATGGGGAGCGGGCCTAATCCGCGGGGCCGCCGAAACGCAGGGCGGGTGCCACGGCCCTGATGCCGCGGGTCCGGAAGGAACCGGTGAACATGCCAACCAAAGGGGACAAAAAATCATCGTCGTCCGGCCGCCGCACCCAGGCGCCGCCGGCCCGCAAAAAAAGCCGTTCCAAACCACCGGCCGCGGCCGGCACGTCCGCCGCGGTCGGCCGACAAGCTTTGCAGACCAACCAAGCCACCCACTCAAAGGAGAAGTTCACGATGGTCGACATTCAAATGATCGCTCTGGGAATGGTTGAAACCAAAGGACTGGTGGGCGCCATCGAGGCCGCGGACGCCATGGTGAAGGCGGCCAACGTGCACCTGATCGGCAGCGAGTACATCGGGGGCGGTTTCGTCACCGTCATGGTACGCGGCGATGTGGGGGCGGTGAAGGCCGCCACGGACGCCGGCGCCGCGGCCGCCAAGCGCGTGGGCGAGCTGGTCTCGGTCCACGTGATCCCGCGCCCCCACGGCGATGTGGAGATCATTCTGCCCCAGGAAACCAAGGGCGGCTTCGGCCGCAAGGCGTAACCGGCGGGAGAACCGGCAACACGGGAAGCCGCAATGGGGCAATTCGTTACGGCGGCCGATATCCGGCGCCTTGTCCGGGAGGAACCGTCCGTAACGGCGGTCGGCTCCGGAGGACCGCATCGTTGCCGAGGCCGTGGACATGGCGCGGCGTCCGGGAATGCGGACGGGGAAGCACACTAGGTCGCCTGCCAGCGGGGAGCGGGCCGCCCGGAGAACTATCACCGTATGGGAGCAGACTGCTTGAATCCGGCTCTGCACACATTTCTGGCCCAGGCCAATGCCGTGATGCACGGCGAGCCCCTTCCGGCGATGGGTGCCGGCCCGGATGCCCCGGCGTCTGCGCCCGGCGGGGGGACGGCGGAGAGTGTCCGGGGTGGACCTCCCCCCCGGGTGCACGTGGGTGTCGACCTGGGCACGGCCTACACGGTGCTGGCGGTGCTCGACGAACGCCGCCAGCCGCTGGCGGGGGAGTACCGGTTCGCGGAGGTCGTCCGCGATGGGCTGGTGGTGGATTTCCACGGCGCCATCGGCCTGGTGCAGGAGCTGAAGCGCAACGTCGAAAGGCGCCTGGGCTTTGCGCTGACCTCGGCGGCCACCACGTATCCGCCGGGGGTCTCGCCCCACGAGGTCCGGGCCACCCAGCACGTGGTGCGAGCGGCCGGTTTCGAATGCGAACAGGCCGTCGACGAGCCCACCGCGGCCAATGCCGTCCTGCAGGTGCGCAATGGGGCGGTGGTGGACGTGGGCGGGGGTACCACGGGGATCGCCATCTTCCGGGACGGCGAGGTCATCTACACGGCCGACGAGCCCACCGGGGGCACCCATTTTTCCCTGGTGATCGCCGGTGCCCTGGGAATCGAGCTCGCAGAGGCCGAAGCGATCAAGAAAAACGGCGCGAATCACCGGCGGCTCTTTCCACTGGTGCGGCCGGTGATGGAGAAGGTCGGCACCATTGTGGCCCGACACGTGGCGGCGCACGCCGTGGAGTCCATCTACCTGGTGGGCGGCACGGCTTGTTTCCCGGGCATCGACGGGGTGGTGGAACAGGTGACCGGCATCCGGACGGTCATCCCCGGCTTTCCCCTGTTTGTCACGCCGCTGGGCACGGCCATGCACAATCTACCGGGATGAAACGAGGTCAACCATGGGTGATGAATTCCAATTGCGCGTTTACTGTTACCTGGACCGGACCCAACCCCAATACGCCGCCTTCGTGGGCACCGTTACCCAGGGCGACCTGATGGTCGAAGGCATGGCCTCGCTGTATATCGAGGTGGCCCCCGGCAACGAGGTCTTCCGCCTGGTGGACATTGCGGTGAAGGCCACCGAAGCCCGACCCGGAGCCCAGATCGTGGAACGGGAATTCGGCATGTTCGAAATCCACTCCCAATCCCAGCAGGCCGTGATCCAGGCCGGCGCCATGGTGTTGAACCGGCTGGGCCTGGAGGAGACCGGCCGGGTGAAGCCCTTCGTGGCCTCTGTGCAGCTGATCACCAACGTGGACCCCTACCAGGCGCAGCTGCTCAACCGTTTCCGGCGGGGCAGCATGCTCGTGGCCGGTGAAACCCTGCTGGTGCTCGAGGTGGCGCCGGCGGCCTACATCAACATCGCGGCCAACGAGGCCGAGAAACGGGCCAACATCAAGCTGATCCACATCTCTTCGGTGGGCCGCTTCGGCCGCATGTGGATGTGCGGCTCGGAGTCCGAGATGGTCACCGCCAAAATGGCGGCCATGGCCACCATCGAAGGCATCCAGGGGCGCAAGGGTTAGCCGCCGGGGGAGAAGGCATGAAGACATTCTACACCGTGCGGGACATCGAAGACATGCACGCGGCCGGCGTTGCGGAGATCGCGATCCACGATGACGTGGTGCTCACCGACGTGGCCCGGGAAAAAGCCATTGCCCTGGGGATGCGCCTGCGGGCGGCCGACGCGGAGGACGGCGGGCGCCGTCCGGAGGGCACCCCCCGGGCGGCCCCCGCCGGCCAGCGGGTCATCACCTCGGTGGCCCCCGGGGCGCTCGCCTCACCGTCTCCCCCGAGCCCGGCCGGCAGCGGGGGCTCCTCCGGCGAGCTGGCCGGGAAAATCAAGGCGGCCGTCGTGGCCCGCCTGGGGACCGACAAGTACAACGACCTGCTCGACCGGATCATTCCCCAGGTGTTGGCGCAGCTGCGGAAATGACGCTTCCCCTGAGCCGTCCGCCGGCCGCCGGGCGCGGCCTTCCTCCTCGAGGGGCGCTTCCGCGCCTGCGCCGCCTTGGCCCGGCCCTCGGCGCCCTCGCCGCACGCGGAATCCCGCCCGGCAGCGCCCGCCAATGCCGGGCCACCCCCACCCCCTGACCTGCCCAACGATATCAAACGCCTCGGATTTTTTTCAATTTTTGCAAGGGGTTCCAGACCCCCGGGATCCACTGGGGTGTTGCCGGGCGCGGGGCGTTCAGCCCCGGGGGGCGGCCCCCGGCGCCGGCGGCGGTTCCGGGGCGGGGGTGGGGCGCCCCAGCAGGCGCAGCAGGCCGTCGAGGATGGTCCAGGGGTGGGGCGGGCAGCCGGGGATGTAGAGGTCCACCGGCAGGAGGCCGCCCACGCCGTCGGCGGCCTCGGGATGGTGGATGTAGGGTCCCCCGGAGATGGCGCAGGCCCCCGTGGCGATGACGATCTTGGGCGCCGGGACGGCGGCGTAGGTCTTTTCCAGGGCCAGGCGCATGTTGGCGGTCACCGGGCCGGTGACCAGCAGGCCGTCGGCGTGACGCGGGGAGGCCACGAACTGGATGCCGAAGCGGCCCAGGTCGAAGACCAGGGTGGTGAGCACGTTGGCGTCGGCCTCGCAGGCGTTGCAGCCGCCGGCGCTCACCTGGCGGAGTTTCAGGGAGCGGCCCAGGAGGCGGCGCAGCCCGGCCCCCAGGGCCGCGGCCGGCGGGGCGGTCGGGTTGTCGCTGGCCAGGTCGCGGCGGCCGCGGG
>DJGG01000252.1:41347-55947 GCA_002432195.1 Desulfobacteraceae bacterium UBA5852 | reverse complement strand
ATTCGAGATTTTTCCGGGACACGACACTAGCCGCCTGTGGATAATCTGCGTTTCGGGCCGCAAGGCTGCATTGCGACCCGATACTTGGTTAGCAGGCTGTGGATAGACCACCCTTTCGACAGGACAACAGGATGGAACGGATGAAATACCCCAACCTTGCCGGCAAGATCCTTCTGGTATACCTGCGCAACCGCCCCCTGGACGACGGGGTCGTGCTCCAGCACGGCGCCTTCGAGATCCAGGGCGACCGGGTGTTCCTCACCGGGGAATTCGCCGAGGGCGTCTCGGCCGACGACTGGGCCGCCGGTGTGCGCACGGCCATCGCCTGGGACGCGGTGGAGCAGTACCTGGTGTTCGACTCCTACGACGACTACATGAGCCGGGCCTCCCAGGTCTTCCCCAAGGACAACTACCACTGAGATCCACGTTTCCGCCGGCCCCGCCAGCCCCCGCAACCCGCGCCCCGTCGTCAACCGTCGACCGAAAAGGCCCGCATGCCCGACGCCATTGCCATCGTCCTGCTGGGGATCATCGAGGGAATCACGGAGTTTCTGCCCATCTCCTCCACCGCCCACCTGCTCATCGCGCAACACTGGCTGCCGCGGCAGAGCGACCTCTTCAACATCGTGATCCAGAGCGGGGCCGTGCTGGCCGTCCTGCCGCTGTTCCCCGAGCGCCTGGGCCAGTTCGTCTTCCACTGGCGCGCCCCGGCCACCCGGGATTATGCCCTGAAACTGCTCCTGGCCTTCGTCATCACCGGCGCGGGGGGCCTCTTGCTGGAAGCGGCGGGTTTGACCCTCCCCGAAACCCTGGGCCCCGTGGCCTGGGCCATGCTGGCCGGGGGCCTGGGGTTCCTGGCCATCGAGGCCCGCATCAAGGACCGGCCCCTTGCGGAGACGATCACCTGGAAGGTGGCCGTCCTGGTGGGGGTGGGGCAACTGCTGGCGGCCGTCTTCCCCGGGACCTCGCGTTCGGGGGCCACCATCCTGCTGATGCTCCTGGCCGGCACCAGCCGCCCCGCGGCCACGGAATTCTCCTTTCTCGTGGGCATCCCCACCATGCTGGCGGCCGGCGGGCTGAAAATCGTGAAGGCCCTCCTCCGGCCCGGGGGACCCGCCGAGGACTGGAGCCTGCTGCTGCTGGGCTTCGCCGTCGCGGCCGTGGTCTCCTTCGCGGCCGTCAAGTGGCTCCTGGGCTACATCCGGACCCACACCTTCGTGGCCTTCGGCTGGTACCGCATGGCCCTGTCCGCAGCGCTCTTCCTGCTCCTGGCCGCCACGGCCGGCTGAGGCGCATCGGCGCCTCGGGCCGCGATGTCCCGGGTTCTTCATCCCCCTGGGATCGACCCCCCGATGGCGACCCGCAACCTCGACGGCAGGGCGGGCGCCCCCCGGGGCTCACTTGCGGAAGAACTTGGGGTTCATGAGGTTTTCCAGGGAAAAGATCCGCTCGAGCTTGGCCTGGTCGATGAGCCCGCGCTCCAGGGCGATCTCGTAGACCGGCCGGCCGCTCTCCAGGGCCTCCTTGGCGATGGACGCCGAGGCCTCGTAGCCGATCACGGGGTTCAAGGCCGTGACGATGCCGATGCTGTTCATGACCATCTCCCGGCAGCGCTCGCGGTTGGCCGTGATCCCCCGCACGCATTTCTCCTCCAGCACGCGGCAGCCCCGCTGGAGCATTTCCAGCATCTGGAAGAGGTCGAAGGCGATCACCGGCTCCATCACGTTGAGCTGGAGCTGGCCGGCCTCGGAGGCCAGGGTCACGGTGAGATCCAGGCCGATCACCTGGAAGGCGATCTGGTTGACCACCTCCGGGATCACCGGGTTGACCTTCCCCGGCATGATGGAGGAACCCGGCTGCATCCGGGGGAGGTCGATCTCGTTGAAGCCCGCCCGGGGCCCGGAGGACAGCAGGCGCAGGTCGTTGCAGATCTTGGAGAGCTTCACGGCCAGGCGCCGCAGCAGGCCCGAGAGCTGCACGTAGGCGCCGGTGTCCCAGGTGGCCTCGATCAGGTCGGTGGAGGTCTGCAGGGGCATGCCCGTGATCCGCCGCAGGTGGGCCACGGCCACGGGGGCGTAACCCGGCGGGGCGTTGATCCCCGTGCCGATGGCCGTGGCCCCCAGGTTGACCTCGTGGAACAGGGTCTTGACGGTCTCCAGGCGGTCGATGTCTTCCGCGATGGTCGTGGCGAAAGCCCCGAATTCCTGCCCCAGGGTCATGGGCACGGCGTCCTGGAGCTGGGTGCGCCCCATCTTGATGACGTCCTTGAATTCGCCGGCCTTCTCCCGGAAGGCGGCCGACAGCCCGCGCATGGCCTCCATGAGCTCGGGGATGATGAGCAGCAGGGCCACCCGCAGGGCCGTGGGGTAGGCGTCGTTGGTGGACTGGGAGCAGTTGACATGGTTGTTGGGGTGCACCACGTCGTAACTCCCCTTGGGGTGGCCCAGGATCTCCAGGGCCTTGTTGGCGATGACCTCGTTGGCGTTCATGTTGGTGGAAGTCCCCGCCCCCCCCTGGAACATGTCCACCACAAAGTGGGCGTGCAGCTTGCCGGCCAGGATCTCGTCGCAGGCCGCGCCGATGGCCTTCATCCGGTCGGCCGCCAGAACCCCCAGCTCGTGATTGGCCATGGCGGCGGCCTTCTTCACCAGGGCCAGACCGTCGATGAAATGCCCGAAATTCCGCAGCGGCACCCCCGAGATCTGGAAGTTTTCGAGAGCCCGGGCGGTCTGGACCCCGTAATAGACCGTGTCGGGCAGCTCCCGCTCCCCCAGGGAATCGTGCTCCCGGCGCACGCCGCCCACCCTTGGGAGGTCTTCCGCCGGCCCCGGATCGCCGGCGCGCAGGCGTTCGGCAATGCGGCGCGCCACCCGGGCCACGATGCGGTAGAAGACTTCCGGCTGCTGGACCCGCAAAAGCTCCAGTCGCTCGCGGGAAATCTGCCAGAGTTTGGCTCCCTGGCGGGTGAGCGCCGAGGTGGCGTGGGGCAGCTCGTCCAGCAGCGCCCCCTCGGCGATGAGGGCGCCGGGGTCCAAGACCACTACCCGCTGCCGCGGTCCGTGAAGCCCCCGCAGTATCTCCACCTCGCCCTCCAGCACGATGCCGGCCCACAGGCGCGGCGTGGATTCGTGGTAGACCCAGTCCCCCGCCCCGTAAACGACGGTCTCGCCCTTCCGGAAGAAGGATTTCAGCTCATCGCGATCGATGCCGATCGCCAGGGCCACGCTCTTGATCGCCTGCTTGAAGATCGTCTCCATTGTCGCCTCCTGGGCGCATCGGCCGGCCTGCGGCGACGGCCGTCAGAATAGGACCCGACTGATGATCAACCCGGTGGCGATGGCCACCGCCGTTGACACCAGGCCGGGCAGCATGAACGAGTGGTTCAGAACGAATCGGCCGATACGGGTGGTGCCCGTGCGGTCGAAGTTGATGGCGGCGATCAGCGACCCGTAGGTGGGCAGGAAAAAGTAGCCGTTCACCGCCGGCCACATGGCGATGAGGTTCGGCGCGGCGATTCCCAGGCTGATCCCCAGGGGCATGAGCGCCCGGGTGGTGGCCGCCTGGCTGAAGAGCAGCACCGAGGCGAAGAACAACCCCAGGGCGAAGGTAAGGGGGTAGGTCGAGGTGATGTCGCCGATGGTGCCGATGATGATCTGCTCATTGCCCTTGATGAAGGTGTCCCCCAGCCAGGCCAACCCGAAAATCCCGATCACGGCCGTCAACCCCGCCTGGGCGACTTCCGTTTTGGGGATCTTGGCGGCCGCGGTCCGGGTCGTCAGCAGCATGATCGCCGCCAGGGCCAGCATGACGATCTGGATGGTGTCGGCCATGGCGAGGGGTGCGGTGGTGTTCGCCTTCGTGACCAGGGGCCGCAGCCCGGGGAAGAGCCCGGCCAGCACGATCAGGGCCACGCCCGTCAGGAAGAGAACCGCGCTCATGCGCGCCCCCCGGGGAAGTTGCTTTCCGGCGCTTCCGGCGCGCTGGGCTCCCGGTGGTTGAAGCTCGCCGGAGTCCAGGCGGCGCCGGTATTCTGGGTCGTCCTCCAGCTCCCGGCCTACCCGGGTCTGCACCAGGGCGGCCGCAATCACGCCCAGGACGGTGGCCGGCACGCAAATGAGCATGATCTGGGGCAACCCTATCCCCAGGGGCTCGTACAAGGCGATCATGGCCGCCATGGCCGCCGACACGGGGGAGGCCGTGATGGCCTGCTGGGAGGCAATGGTGGAAACCGCCATGGGGCGTTCCGGGCGGATGCCGTTTTCGTAGGCGACCTGGTAGATGATGGGCAGCAGGGGGTAGAAGATATGGCCGGTGCCGGCCCCAAAGGGGAAGAGGTAGCAGACCAAGGGGGCCACGATGGTGATCTGCCGGGGGTTGCGCCGGATGATGCGCTCGGCCAGGCTCACCAGGTAGTCGATGCCCCCGGCCGCTTCCATGACCGCGGCCGCCATGATGACGGCCAGGATGATCAGCATCACGTCGATGGGGGGCGAGGTGGGGGCCAGGCCGAAACCGTAGGTGAGCACCAGCACGCCGGTTCCGCCCCACAACCCCAGGCCTACCCCCCCGGAGCGGCCGCCCAGGTAAATGGCTGCCAGGACCACCGCGAATTCGAGCATCAGCTTCCAGGCCATGCGGTCGGCTCCTTTCGTCGGCGGGCGGCGTCATTGGGGCGCGAGAAGATGCGCCTCCAGGTCGCCGAAGTGTTTCCGGCGCAGCTGCCGGATGATGCCGTCGCTTTCCAGAGAGGCCAGCCGGGCGTTGAGCCAGTCCAGAAGCCGGCGGTCGCCCTTGCGCACCGCCATGGCGTAAGGCCGGGGCAGAAAGGACGGGCCGGCGATGCGCACCGCCGGGTTCGTGCGGGCCTCGGCGAGGAGCACCACACCGTCCTGGCAGACCGCCTCCACCGCGGCGCGCTCAAGGGCCCGCAGCGCCTCGGGGAGGCTTTCGAAGGCCACCACCCGGGCCTCGGGCGCGATCGACGGCAGGTCTTTTTCCTGCACGGCCCCGCTGATCACGGCGACCGGCTTCCCGGCCAGGTCGGCCACCCCCTGGATGGCGCTGTCCCGGCGGGTGAGCAGCAGGGACCCGGTGACGAAGTAGGGAGCGGAGAAGTCCAGCACCCGCTGCCGGTCCTCGGTGACTGTCAGCGCGCCGACGACGACGTCGATCAGCTCGCTGTAGAGCAGCGGAATGCGCCCGCCGGAGGTCACGGGCACGAGCTCCACGCCGCTGTCCCCCGCAAACAGAGTCTGCGCCAGGGCGCGGGCGAGATCGGCATCGAAGCCCTGAATCTCACCCGCCGGGTCTTTGTATCCGAAGGGGGGAAAATCGGTGCGCACCCCCACCTTGAGCCGTCCTCGCCGGTAGGCGTCCTCCAGGCCGCCGGCCTGGGCCGGCGCCGTCGCCGCCAGCATCAGCAGCCCGCCCAGGAGAAGAGCGATTCCCGCCCGCGCTGCTCCCATTCCATTGCTCATCGTTCCCTCGCACCCGCCGTCGGGGCGGCAGCGGCGGTTATCCGGATCCCGCGGCAGGGGCTCGGCAGGGCCAGCGCCGCCGCGAGCCTCAGTTGCCCTCGGACGGCGCCCCCTCCCCCGCGGCGCACTGCCGCCGCCGTTGCACGCCGTCCCGGATCAAGGCCACCAGATCGTTCTCCCGGAAAGGCTTGCCCAGGAACCCCAGGGCCCCGGCCTGCAGGGCCCGTTCCTTCACTCCTTCGATCTCGTGGCCGGTGATGAAAATGATCGGCACATCCCAGCCGGCCTGGCGCATGCGCTCCTGAACGTCGAAACCGGACATCCCTGGCATCTGTACGTCGAGCACCACGCAGTCCACATCCCCAGAGGTCGGCGCAGCGGAGAGGAACTCCTCCCCGGAGGCGAAGGTACGCACCTCCATCCCCCAGGAACGCAGCAGGCGCTGGAGGGCCTGGACCACGGAAGGGTCGTCGTCGATGACGTGGACAAGCGGTGGTGGATTCGGCAACCGGATTACCTCCGCGTTCGCCTTCGGGCCAACGGGCGCCGGACCGGCATGCTCCCTCTACCAGGCCGGACGGGGCGTGGGAATACGACCTTGGTCCTATCGGCGGCCCTGCGCCCAGCGACCTGCCCCTCAGTAGATTTCGGGGATGACCTTGAACGGGTAGTCGGACGACGTGTAGGCGCCCAACTTTTTCCGTTTCGGCAGCTTGACTTTCTCCCGGGGCGTCTCCTGATAAGGCACCTTGCCGAGGAGGTGGCGGATGATGTTCAGACGCACCTTCTTCTTGACCTCGGAGCGCGCCACGAACCACGGGGCCCAGGCCGTGTCCGTGGCCGCGAACATCTCGTCCCGCGCCCGGGTGTAGTCGTCCCAGCGGCTGTAGGACTTGAGGTCCATGGGGGTGAGCTTCCAGATCTTGCGGCCGTCGTCGATGCGGGCTTTGAGCCGGCGGGTCTGCTCTTCGGGGCTCACCTCCAGCCAGTACTTGATGAGGATGATCCCCGAATCCACCATGGTGCGTTCGAACAGGGGCACCATCTGGAGGAATTTCTGCGCCTGCTCCTTGGTGCAGAAGCCCATCACCCGCTCCACCCCGGCCCGATTGTACCAGCTGCGGTCAAAGATCACGACCTCCCCGGCCGCCGGGAAGTAGGGCATGTAGCGCTGGGCGTACATCTGGGTCTTTTCCCGTTCGCTGGGGGCCGGGAGGGCCACGACCCGGAAGGTCCGCGGGCTCACCCGCTCCGTGAGGGCCTTGATGGTGCCGCCCTTGCCGGCGCCGTCGCGCCCCTCGAAGACGACGCAGATCTTGGCCCCCCGGTGCTTGACCCACTCCTGGAGCTTGACCAACTCCACGTGCAGCTTGGCCAACTCCTTGGCATAGCGCTTGTTGCCGAGCTTGGCCTCCCCCGGATCCTCCGGCGGCGCCTCCGCCTGTTGGGGGTCGGCATCCCTGTCGGCCCCGGCGGCCGCTTTCGGCGGTTGCTTTTTATCTTTTTTCGCCTTGCCCATCGGATCGCTCCTTTCCACTTTCCCGGTCGGGCACGCCGGCCTCCTCCCGCTGGAACCTGGCCACCGCCTGTTCCAGAGTGAAGAACAACCGCTCCCGCCCCATTCGACGCCACAGCTCCGACCGCTGGACCACCTCCAGCACGTCGGGGTTCAACGCGGTCAGCCAGAGCACCGTTGCGTCCCGGCGCAGATTCTCCTCCCCCTCCGTGAGCATGCGCAGGGCCGTGAACTCCAGGTTGGGCACCGCGCTGAAGTCCAGAACCAGCACTTTGGGCTGGTGGCGCCGGACCAGGGCGCGAATCTCCTGTCCCAGACGGGGGGCGTTGCCGAAATAGATCCCTCCGGCCGGCCGCAGGAGCAGCAACCCGGGGATGGTTTCGTCCTCTGGGTGCTCCGGTGAGAGGGGCCGGAAAACATTGGTTCCGGGCTTGCGCCCCAGCACGAGGAGCGGGTGGCGGTTGGCCCGCACCACCAGCGCCACCAGGGAGGCCAGCACCGCCACCAGGATGCCCTTGAGGGTCCCCAGCAGCAACACCCCGGCCACGGCGATGAGGGCCCAGTGGAACTCCATGGAGCGGATGCGCAGGATGGCCCGGAAATCGGCCGGGCTGACGAGCCCGATGCTGGCCACCACCACCACCGCGGCCAGCGTCGGGTGGGGCATCAGCCCGAACAGGGGCGCCAGGAAGAGGAGGGTCGCCAGGGTCACCCCGGCCGCCACCAGCCCGGCCACCTGGCTGCGGGCCCCCGCGCCGTCGTTGACCGCCGTCTGGGAGGTGCCGCCCCCGGCCGGCATGCTCTGGAACAGCCCGCCGGCGAGATTGGCCAGCCCGGTGGCCAGGAGCTCCTGGTTGGCATCGGGCAGCGGGTCCCCTCGCCGGATGAAAGCCCGGCCGGCCGCGGCGGTTTCCACGAAGCTCATGAGGGCGATGCCCAGGGCGGCGGGCCAGAGCTGGGACACCAGCCCCAGGTCGGGTGCGGTGAAGCCCGGCAGCCCGGCCTGGACCGGCCCCACCAGGGCAATCCCGGCACCCTCCAGGCCGGCGTAATGGGCCGCCGCGATGCCCGCGGCCACGGTGATGAGCGGTGCCGGCAGCCGGGGGGCGAAGTGCTCCAACCCCAGCATGAGGGCCAGCATCGCCAGGGCGAACGCCAGGGTCGGCAGGGAGGTTTCCGGCAGGTGGGCCCCCATCGCCAGCAGGTCACGGAAGAAACCGGCCTTGTCGATGTGGATCCCCAGAAGCTTGGGAAGCTGGTCCACCACGATCACCAGCCCGATGCCGGCCTTGAACCCGGTGAGCACCGGATCCGATATCAGGCTGGCCACCGACCCCACCCGCAGCACACCCCCCAGCATCAGGAAGACCCCCACCAGGCCGGCCAAGGTGGCCGTGGCCGTAACCAGGACCAGGGCATCGCCTCCGGGGGCCACCTGTCCCAGGATCGCGGCGGAGAGAATGGCGATGGTGGAAGTCGAGGTGACGCTCAAGGGGCGCGAGGTGCCCATGACGGCGTACACCACCAGGGGCACCAGCGCGGTGTAGAGCCCCACCACCAGCGGCAGGCCGGCGATGGCGGCATAGGCCATGGCCTTGGGGATGACCACCGCGGCCGACGTCAGCCCCGCGACCAGGTCGGGGCGCAGCCATTCCCGCCGATAGGCCGGCAGCCATTCGAGAATCGGGAAGATCTTCCCTGGCATGGTCCGGCCGCCTCCCTCAGTCCACCGGCGTCCACGTCGGATCGGGGTCGAAGGCGGTCAGTGCGGGGGCTGCCTCCGGGGTCTGGGGGCCCAAATCCTTCTGGTACACGATCCCCACGTGGCTCACGGTGAAGGTCATGACACCGTTGCTGCCGTAGGCGGCCGGGTAGGCCACCACGGCGAACCCCCCCAACAGGTTGTCGTTCACCCGGTAGTCGAACGCCCCGCCGGGGGCGTGGGTCCCCTGGGCTGTGAGCATCCGGAAGTAGTACCCGTGATAGGGGATGGGCCCCTGGGGCCTTCCCTCCCGCGAATATCCCTCGGCCCGGGCCTCCGCCACCAGCTCGCCCAGGGGGCTCGCCGCCTCCCCCTCGACGGCGGGCCAGTAGAGCCCGTTGCGGGTGCCGGAGTCGCTGCCGAACCGGGCGGCGTACTCCCGGACCCCGTCCCCGTCCCGGTCTTCCATGGCGTACTCGCGCTGGGCATCCACGACGGCCAGCAGGGTCTGCACGGTGCTCAGCTCGTTCTCCCCTACCCGGCGGTTCAGGATTTCCTCCTTGCCCTCCAGGGTGTCGAAGACCCAGCGGCGGCCGTGTTTCACCAGAGGGATGGGGAAGGGCCATTCCCGCTCCCCCACCACGAGCACCATCGCGTCGCCGTCCGGCACGAGGGCGTGCTTTGCCTCGAAGTCGCGCACGAATCGTTCCCGCCGCTGCCGGTCCTCCACCGGGTCCCCCGAGGAGATCAGCTCCTCCCCTTCGGGACCGAAGATGGTCTGCAGCGCCTGCGCGTCGTGACTTTTCGCCGCCGCCGCAAAAGCCGCCACTGCTTCGGCGGGAGTGGCAAACGCCTTCCCTGGAACCTCCCCGCCGGCGCCTGCCGGCGGCGCGCTGCCCACCACGAGCGCGACCGCCAGCAGCAGCACCGCCAGCGCCCCGCGCGCGGTCATCGCCATACCGCCGGCCCCGCCGCGATATCTTGTAATGGTCCGGGAAGCTTGCCGCCCGGTCGCTCGAGGAATCCTCATGGTCACCTCCTGCCGCCGCCGCTGCGCCCGCCGCCGCTGCGACCGCCGCTGCTGCGACTGCCGCCGCTGCTGCCGCTGGACGACATGCTCTGGCGGCTGCTGCTGCCGCGTTGGCTGTAGCTGCGGGTTTCGCTGCCGCCGCGGTCCATGCTGGAGAAGGCGCTGCCCCGGGAGGCCCCGGATTCGCGCGTCCCGGCGCTCTTGGGTTCCATCCGCGCGCCCCCCGAACCGCCCTGCTGGCCGGCATCCACGCGCCCCTGGGAGGCCGCGGGGCCGCCCCGCTGGCCGGCATCCGCACGCCCCCTGGAGGCGTCGGCGCCGCCCCGGGCCAGATCCTGCCGCCCTGCGTCGGCCCGTCCGCGGAAATTCTCCCGGGACTTGACCGCCTCGTTGGAGGAGGCCCGGTTGAACTTCTGGCTCGTCCCCTGGTCCCGGTAGGAAACCCCTTTGCGGTGCTCGGGGTTGTGCTCCCAATTTCCCTTGCCGCCCTGATATTTTTCGGCGTGCTTGCTGCGGTCGATGTTGTTGTTGATGTTGGTGTTGCGATTGACGTCGACGTCCACGTCCCCGCCGTGCCAGTCGCAGCCGCCCCAGGCGTACCCCCAGGCGGCCCCCACGGCCACCCCCACCCCGAAGCTGAACAGCGCCGCACCCGCCGTATACCCCGGAGGGTAGTAGGAATAGGGCGGATAAGCCGGGTAGGGCCATGCGCCATAGACCACAGTGGGGTTGTAGGCCGGCACATAGACCACCTGGGGGCTGGCGGATTCGATGACGATGGTTTCCTGCTGGAGGATCACCTTTTGTTCGGCGGTGGTGTCCAGGTTCCCGGCCTCGGCGGCCTTGCGCCGCAACGCCTGGACGGTATCCATGACGTCCTTTTGCTGCGCCAGGAAGGCGTCGCCGAGTTTCTGGGTCCAGTCGAGCTTCTGGCTCATCATGGTGAGCACGTCGGGGAAGTTTACCAGGGACTTGACGCTCGGGTCCCAGGCCTCCTTTTCCAAGGCTGCGGCCATGGCCTCCTGCCCCAGGCTCCGGTTCTGCTGGGCCCAGCGGTCGGCCTGCACCACCTCGAGGGGATAGGTCGCCGCCATCAGGATTTGGGCCAGCATCGCATCCGGATAGAGCGCGATGGGCGCCAGGAGCTGATCCAATTCCTCCTGCTTGAAGGCCGGCTCATCGGTGGCCTGCCCGTATGTCCCTGGTGGGGCGGCCATCGTGAGCAACAGGCTGATGATCAGCAGCCGGGACCACTTGGCGATCGATTCTCTTCTTTTCATGACCCCTCCTTTCGCCTGCCAGAGCCGCAACCGCCTCCACCGGGAGGTAACGGCCGCCCCGGCGGGGGGAAGGCCGGCCCTCATGGGCGACAGCCGGCATCTCGGCGGACGGCGGTGTCCCTCCCGGGGCCGCCTGTATCCGGTCGCCTGCAAAGGTGCCGGTTCCCATCCACGGAATGCGGCGATATCAACCCAACGGAGGCGGGAAGCGAGGCTATTTGCTATCAGGTACGCGGGAGGCTGCGAAATAGGACCTTGGTCCTATGGGCAGGGGGGGCGGGGTGAAACGCAAGGGAATGCTTGCCGTCATCAGGCGGGCGGTTGGGAGACATCCGGCTGCAGGCCAAGCTTCTGGGCCGCCCGCACCAGGTCGGCCACCGAGGGCACCCTCATTTTCTGCATCACGCGTCCGCGATGGATTTTGATGGTTTTCTCGCTCGCGCCGAGCTCAAAGGCGATCTGCTTGTTCAGCAGGCCGCGGACCACCAGCATCAGCACCTCGCGCTCGCGCGGGGTCAAGGCGGCAAACCGTTCGGCCACGGCGTCACGCTCCGCGCGTTCGGCCCGCTGGCGGCGATCCCACGAAAAGGCTTGTTGAATGGCCTTGAAAAGGTCTTCGTCCCTCACGGGTTTGGTCAGGAAATCCAAGGCTCCCGCTTTCATGGCCTTTACGGATCTCGGAATGTCGCCATGGCCCGTGATGAAGATGATGGGAATGGCGGCCCCGGAAAGGTGCAACGCCTGCTGGAGCTGGAGTCCATCCAGACCGGGCATCTCGACATCGAGCACCAGGCAGCCGGGGGCCGGGTCCGGCCGCCAGCGCTCGAGAAAGCCGTCCGCCGAAGCGAAGCTTTCGCTGCGGTAGCCCTCCGACCTGAGCAGCCGTTCCAGGCTTTTGCGCACCGCGGCGTCGTCATCCACCACGAATACCGTGGGAAGGGTTTCGGTCTCCCGGGTCATGCTATCTGCTCAGCGGTTGTCAACGGCAGGCTGAAATAAAACGTGGCCCCGCCTTCGGGTTTGCTCTCCACCCACAATCGACCCTGGTGGGCGCGGACGATGGATCGGCTGATGGACAATCCCATGCCCAATCCCTGAGGTTTTGTGGTGTAAAAGGGTTTGAAAACCTTATCGATGCCCCCCAGGGGAATGCCATCTCCGCTGTCCGACACGGCGGTTATGATTTCGGCGTCCTTCAGGACGGTGGAAACCAGCAGCCGCCGCTCGCCGCGCGGGCGATCCTCCATGGCTTCGATGGCGTTCAACATCAGGTTCAGGGCCACCTGCTGCAACTGGATGCGGTCGCCGCGGATGGACGGGAGCCGGGGGTCAAGTTCGAGATCGACCTGGATTCCGCGAATCATGGCATCGCTGTGCAGAAGCGCTTCCACCTCCCGCAAAATGAAATTGAGATCCAGCGCCTGCCATTCCGTCTGGGCATTTTTCAGGAGGGCCCGGAGGCGGTTGATGACCCCTCCGGCACGCTCGGCGTCCGCGACGATATCCGCCAGAATCTCCTGGACCTCTGGCGTATCCGGCTGCGGGGCGCTTAAGTACCGCCTGGCCGCCTGGGCGTTGCTCATCATCGCGCTCAAGGGCTGGTTGATCTCGTGCGCCAGCGCACCGGCCAGCTCCCCCATGGTGGATATGCGGCCGGCGTGGATCAGCTCCTCCTGGAGTTGTTTGGATTCCAACTGGGCGCGATTGCGCTCCGAAACGTCCAACGCCAGGATGTAGATCCCGCACACGCGCCCTTGTTCATCGGTATCCGGCACGTAAATGGCTTCGATGCAAACCTGGCGCCCTGCACCCATGTCGATGTCTTCGGTGAAGCGCACGTGTTCTCCCGCCAGCGCCCTCTCTACATAGGGACTGACACGCCTGTACATCGGTTCCCCGACGACTTCCCGGATGCTGCGGCCCAAGGCTTGCTCCGGGCTGATACCGAACCACTCCGTGTAGGCATTGTTGTTGAACCGGTAACATTGGTTGGAATCGACGTAGGCGATGAGCGCCGGCAAGGCATTCGTGATCAGGCGCAGCCTTTTTTCGCTGGCCGCGAGGTGTTTTTCGGCTTGAGACCGGCGAAGCCGTTGCACCATGAGACCGGCGATGAAAAGCCCCTGCAGGAGCATCAAACCACCCGCGGCCAGGACGTGCCACCGGTAACGTTCCCAGAAGGAGGGGTGGCGAAAACGCACCAGGCTGCCCGGAGGCAGTCGTTTTTCGCTGATGCCCCAGCGCTGTAAGGCCCGCCAGTCGTACACCGGTATTGCGGGGGGTTGGGAGGGAACGTCGATATCGGCCACCGGCTGCCCGGCAAGCAGGCGCAGGGCCGTATCGGCCGCGCGCATACCCGTGTCCCGCTCCTGGATGAGATGCCCGCCGACGGTCCCCAGGCCGAAAAAGCTTTCAAATACGGTGAATACCGGGGCCTTGGCATCCTCGATGATCTCCTTGAGCGCCTCTTCGGTATCGTAAGGAATTCCGGCGGCATCCACCATCAGGAGTCCGAAAAAAATGGCCGATTTCGGCGCCAGGGAAGCCGCATGGGCGCGGATCCCCTCCAACGGGAGGTGGTTGAGGTAGGTGAAACCGACCTGGTCGGCAAACGCGACGAAGGCGCCCCGGCACTCCTCCTGCCAGAACCTTTCGATGGGAGAGGTTCCGAATACGACGGCGATGTTTTCGGTATCGGGCAGCACCCGCAGAATGCCTTCCACCACCCCGGACAGATCGAGTGGAAAGGATACCACGGCGGTATTTGCTGGAATTTCGCTGGTGAGCACTATCTGATCCGCCACTCCGGCGATCATGGCCGGGGTGGAAGCGAAGATCTGCTGGCGATGCCGGGCCAGGAATTGCAGCGCCGCCCCCCCAACGGATACCAGCAGATCCGGTTGACGCTCGGCGAAACGCGCCTCCAGGAAATTGACCAACGGATCTTCGCGGGAAAAATCCGTAAAGCGGGCCATCTCCAGGGAAACCTCATGCAGATCGATGGGATCGGGGGATCGCCGGGCGAGCTCCGTCCGCAGAACGGAGATGATCGCGCTGGTGGCGGCCATATCGCGGCTGTAGGAATCGAGGATCAGGACGCGCTTAGGCACACCCGCAGCCCAGGACCACTGGCAGGTGATCATCAGGGTGAGCAATACGACGCGCCCCGACCACGTGGTGGTTCTCATGGCATACCGCCGACAGGACCGTTGGGAGGTCTGCGGAAAATCAGGGCGGAAGGTCCCGCACGGTCGTTTCCCATGACCATCCGATTGAAAGGGGTAACCGTTTGTGACGTAACAAAATTTTGCAAAATACTCAAGCCGCGTGGCTTTGGGCGAGGCCGCCGCACCATGCAAGCCTGGGCGCCGGCGCCGGCAGATCGGCTTCCCGCCGGGTCGGGAGGATTCCCCTCCCGGGCGCGTTCCAACCCGAGCCCGATGCCTGGACGGGAACTTCAGCCGCTTACAATCGCAAGGCGGACTATAAGTGGTTTCCAAACCGTCAATCGGGTCTCCGGTCAAGGCGGCCGCGAGGTTCGGACCGGAGGAATGCGCCTGTATGTCGAGGATTGGAACCGCGCGCCCAACGCCGC
>DJGG01000252.1:39002-41312 GCA_002432195.1 Desulfobacteraceae bacterium UBA5852 | reverse complement strand
GGTTTTTAAACCACTTCCAAAGTGCCCTGGGAGGCCAATGCCTCTCCCTTGGGACGCGTTGCGGGTGGTTATGGTTGAATTTCAGCTCCAAAGGTGGTTTTTAGACCTTGAAACCCGCAGGCAGGAACGGGTTGCAGGAGACCGGGCAGCGTCCGGGGGTCAACGCCCGGATGCACCGCCGACGGCTCCGCGGCGGGGAAGACGGCCGGCCCGCCGCGCCTGCATCGACCGGCCGCAGGAGATGATCGGCATGCCCTCTGATGGTGTACGCCTGGAACGCCGGGGACCCGTCGCCCTGGTCACCCTCGACCGCCCCCGGCGCCATAACGCTTTCGACGCCGCCATGTGGGGCTCCCTGGAGCACACCGTGGCCCACCTGCGGGCCGATCCCCCGCGGGTCGTGGTGCTCACGGGGACGGGAGAGCGGTCTTTTTGCGCCGGCTTCGATGTCAACCCGGACAACCCCCAGGTGGCCGCGCTGCTGGACGCCATGGAGCACGGCCGGCGGGCCCCCGCGGAAGGCCTGCTGCGCGATATCCGCCGGGTCGTCGACGATTTGTGCGCCCTGCCGGTGCCGCTCATCGCGGCCGTGAACGGCGATGCCTATGGGGGCGGCGCGGAGTTGGCCGTACGCTGCGACCTGCGCGTGATGGCTCCCCAGGCGATCGTCTGCTTCTCGGAGGTGCGCCTGGGGCTGATGCCGGACTGGGGCGGAGGCCCGGCCCTGGTGCGCCTCGTGGGGGCCAGCCGGGCCGCCGATCTGATACTCACGGCCCGCCGCCTGGAAGCCCCCGAGGCCCTGCAGCTCGGGGTGGTCAACCGCGTGAGCGCGCCAAGCCGCTGCCGGGAGGAGGCCCTGGAACTGGCCGCGGCCATCGCCGCCAACGGCCCCCGGGCCGTGCGCGCGGCCCTGGCCCTGATCCGCGCCACGGGGGACCTGCCCCTGGCCCGGGCCCTGGATCGGGAGCGTGACGCCGCCGCCTCCCTCATCGCCTCCGGAGAATGCCTCCGGGGGGTCGAAGCCTTTCTCAAGGGACAGAAACCGGAATTCGAGGACCCTCCACCCGACGCGCGTTGACCGCCCGCCCATGCCCGCGCTTGCCGGCAACCATCCCGCCAGGCAGCGCAACGGCGCCGACGCGACAGCATTCACCGCAAGGAGCGTTACGGAACATGAAACATCTGGAACAAGACGATCCCGCGCTGGCCGCCCTGATTGGCCGGGAGGCCGAGCGCATCGAGGAGACCCTGGACCTGATCGCCGCGGAGAGCCACCCCCCCGCCGCCATCCTGGAAGCCCTGGGCTCGGTCTTCACCACCAAGACCATCGAAGGCTATCCCGGGCACCGCTTCCATGCCGGCTGCGTGCATGCCGACGACGTGGAGACTCTGGCTGTGGACCGCGCCCGCCGCCTGTTCGGCGCCGAGCATGCCAACGTCCAGCCCCACAGCGGCACATCGGCCAATCTGGCGGTGTATTTCGGCCTGCTGGAGGTGGGCGACCGGGTGCTGGCCATGGGTCTGCCCTACGGCGGCCATCTCTCCCACGGTCACAGCGCTTCCATCACCAGCCGCTGCTTCGCCTTCCGGCATTACGGGCTGAACCCCGACACGGAGACCATCGACTACGACGGCGTGCGCTCCCTGGCCCGGGAATTCCAGCCCCGCCTGATCGTCGCGGGGGCCAGCTCCTACCCGCGACTCATCGACTATGCGACCATGGCGGCCATCGCCGCCGACGTCTCGGCGTTGCTGATGGTGGACATGGCCCACATCGCCGGCCTGGTGGCCGCGGGGGTGATCCCCAGCCCGGTGCCCCACAGCGATGTCGTGACCTTCACGGCCTACAAGACCCTGATGGGTGGCCGCGGCGGGGTGATTCTCTGCCGGCAGTCCCTGGCCCGGCGCATCGACCGCGCGGTGTTCCCCGGCAGCCAGGGCACCAGCGCCGTGAATCTCATCGCGGCCAAGGCGCTCTGCTTCCACCTGGCCAGCCGGCCGGAATTCGAGGCCACCCAGCGGCGCACCCTGGCCGACGCCGCCCGCCTGGCGGAAAACCTGTCCCGGCGGGGCTACCGCATCGTCTCCGGCGGCACGGACACCCACCAGGTGCTGATGGATCTGGAGGGCCAGGGCCTGACGGGCGCCGAGGCCGAACAGGCCCTGGAATCGGTGGGGATCGTGGCCAACCGCAATGCCGTCCCCCGCGACGCGGAGCACCCCGGCCGCGTCAGCGGCATCCGCCTGGGAACCTCGGGAGTCGCCGCCCGGGGCCTGGGACCGGAGGACATGGAGGCCCTGGCGGCCCTG
>DJGG01000252.1:0-38985 GCA_002432195.1 Desulfobacteraceae bacterium UBA5852 | reverse complement strand
GCCGGGCGGTGCGCGACCTGGCCCGCCGATATCCCGTTTACCCCACCGGAGACGGCGCCTGAGAACCGTTGGGGGCGCGGGGCGCGGGGGACGGCATGTCCCACGGATCACGCCGGACCCTGAACCACCATCCCCGGCCACCCAAGGAGGTGCCGTATGAACCTGCACTTCAAGCGCGTTTACGCGGCCCCGGCGCCGGACGACGGCCTGCGCATCCTGGTGGACCGCCTCTGGCCCCGGGGGCTGTCCAAGGCCCAGGCCCGCATCGACTGGTGGGCCAAGGACATCGCCCCATCCCATGACCTGCGCCGCTGGTACAACCACGACCCGGAAAAGTGGGAGGTCTTTCGCCGGCGCTATTTCGCCGAGTTGGATGCCCTGCCGGAAGCCGTGGCCGACTGCCGGGCACGCCTGGAGGCCGCCCCGGTGGCGACGTTGCTGACGGCCTCACGGGAGGAGCGCCTGAACCACGCGGTGGCCTTGAGGGACTACCTGGTCGGAGCCGGGCCTTGAACCGTCGTGGCCCCGTGGGGCACGCACCGGCCGTTTGAAAAGCCCGCCGCAATGGGCTATGCTGGCCCCTTACCGCCTGACCGCCGTTGCGCGCCAATTGCGCAGCCCGGAAATGGCCGCGGCGGAGATTCTTTCCCGGCCGCGACAACCCCAACCCAGCGGATGGCCCATCATGCGCGAAGCAGACCAGGTTCGGTTCGCGGGTGGACGCAACGTCACCCTGCCCGCGGGGAAAGGCACCTACGTGCTGATCCTGCACCTGCCGGAATACCGTCGGCTGGGCATCGGCAGCCTGGGATGGTGCGACTTCTCCGCCGGCCACTACGCCTATGTCGGCAGCGCCGCGGCCCCCGGCGGTCTGGCCGCCCGCCTGCGCCACCACGCCCGGCCGGCCCCCAACCCCCGCTGGCACATCGACTTTTTCCGGCAGGCCGCGGATATCGAACGCATATGGTATGGCCTGGGAGATGCCAGCCGCGAGCACGAGTGGGCCGGCATCCTGGCCGACATGCGCAGCTATGCCCCCGCGGTGCCCAGCTTCGGCGCCTCCGACTGCCAGTGCCCCACGCACCTCTTCCGCGCCGTTCAGCGGCCCGCCCTGGCCGGCTTCGCGCGTCGCGCTAAAAAGCGTTTCCCCCATGACGACCCCGTGCGCGCCCTGACCATCCGCGGGAACATCTTCTGAGGCCCCCGCCCGGCGGGTACCGCCGCCCCTCACTGCGCGGGGGGCTCCAGCCGCTCCAGGTCGAGGCGCACGAAACGCGGTCGGTAGAGGGCCGCATCGCGGTAGAGCGCCGTCGGGTCGCTGATGTGGTTGAGATTGTAGGAAACCAGGAGCCGGCCGGCGACCGTGAACTGGGGGTGGACAAAGGGATTGTAGGCCACCACGTCGCCGCCGGCCTCGGGGGCGCGCAACAGCGGCCGGGGGTCCCGCCAGGGACCCTGGGGCGCGGGGGCCTGGAAAAGCAGCAGGGCGTTGGAAAAGGGTTCCCGGCCGTCCATGGTGATGAGCAGGCAGCGCCGCCCCGCCCGGCTGACGGCAAACTGGGTGGAGACCCCGGCCAGGATGGGCGCTGAATCCTCCGGCCGCCGGGACCAGCGGCCCCCGTCGAAATACTCCCACGGCCCCTCCAGGGCGCCGGCGGCGGTGCGGGCCAGGTGGGCCTCCTTGGGGTGCGCCGCATCCCGGGTGCCGAATATGTAGGTATACCCGGCGTCCGCCAAGAGGCAGACGCCATAGAGCACGCCGTTGGCGGCTGCCGTGGGGCGGATGCCCTCCAGGCGCAAATCCGGCAGGCTGAGTGTCGCCAGGTCCGTGCCGACCCACTCCCAAGCCCATAATTCAGGCGCCCGCGCCCGAAACCGGTGCAGGAAAACCTGCAGCCGCTTCCCGGTGGCCACTCCGTGGCCCGGCCAGTACNNCGGGAAAAAGTCGCCCGGCCGCCCTTCGCTGCCCCCGTGGAGGGTGGTCAGGCGGTCGCCGTCCTGCACCACCAGGCTGTTGCGGATAAACGGGGTATCGGGCGCCCGCCGCCCATCGGGATCCACACGGCCAAGCAGGGTGTCGCCGAAGAACCAGGCGCTGCGCCCGTCGGGCAGGGGCACCGACAGGGTGCCGTCGCCGCCGGTCCACCCGCCGTTGGCGCGGGTGAACAGCCGGTTGAAGTGCGCATCGGCTTCCACCCATGAAGCGGTGTCCCCAGAAAAACGCGCGGCCGGCCGGCAGCCGCCCACGGCCAGCGCCAACACCAGCGCCAGGATGCCCAGGCTCCGGGTCAGGTTTCCATTTGAACGCCGCATGTCACCCTCCTTCCCCGCCTGGCCGTCCGGTACCCGGAGCGCGGGCACCCGGGGCCCACCTGGTCAGCGGTCGACCGCCCCACAGGGTGATCGACCACCGGTGGATCAACGCATGCCGGCTCCCGGCTGTCAAGTTCCGGCATCCCGCACCAGGAATCGGCAACCGTGGCCCGGCGCCGGCCCCGTGGGATCGGCGAATCCCGTCCGCCCATCGTGGCACCCGGCTTGCACCTCCCCCGTCATCCTGCTACAAGCATCCCCGGTCCGGATCCGCGGCGTGCGCGGGCGGCGGATGCCGGCCCCGGGAACCGCACAACCTGATCCTCCCCGCCGGGGCGGCCGGCTGGCCCGCCGCCCGGCCCTGCCGGGAGCGCTGGAAAGGATAGACCGCCCATGAACACCGAGGTGCTGAACAACCTCCTGGAGTTGCTCAAGCTGGAGAAAATCGAGGAGAATATCTTCCGCGGCGCCAGCCAGGACCTGGGCTTCGGAGCCATCTTCGGCGGCCAGGTCCTGGGACAGGCGCTGTCCGCCGCGTCCCAGACCGTGACCGCCGAGCGCCAGGCCCATAGCCTCCACGCCTACTTCCTGCGCCCGGGCGATCCCTGCCGGCCCATCGTCTACCAGGTGGACTGCATCCGCGACGGCCGCAGTTTCACCACCCGCCGGGTGATGGCCGTCCAGAAGGGCCGTGCCATCTTTTCCATGGAGGCCTCCTTCCAGGTGGTGGAACCGGGATTCGAGCACCAGCAGGCCATGCCCGCCGTGGAGGGGCCTGAGAATATCGAATCGGAGCTGTCCCGGGCACTGCGCATGCAGGACCGCATCCCCCCCGGCGTGCGGGATAAGCTCCTCTGCGCCAAGCCCATCGAGATCCGGCCGATCAACCCGGTCAATCCCTTCGCCCCCGAGAAACGCCCCCCCCTGCGGCATGTCTGGTTCCGGGCGGCCGGGGCGCTGCCCGACGACATTGCCATCCACCGCTACATGCTGGCCTATGCCTCGGATTTCGGCCTGGTATCCACCGCCCTCTATCCCCACGGGCACTCCTTCTGGCAGCCCCAGATCCAGGCCGCCAGCCTGGACCACGCCATGTGGTTCCATCGCGACTTTCGCATGGACGACTGGCTGCTCTACGTCATGGAAAGTCCCAGCGCCAGTGGGGCCCGGGGCCTCTGCCACGGCCGCATCTACTCCCGCCAGGGCCGTCTGGTGGCCTCCACCACCCAGGAGGGCCTGATCCGCCACCGTCCGGACCGTCAGGACCGTCCGGCCCCGAAGGCCTGCGAGCCTTGAGCGCGCCCCTCGTGTATTGCCGGATGTGACGTCTTGAAGGATCGTGGAAGGTTCGAAGCGTAGGCTGGCCGAGAGGCCGGAGGACTCCGGGCCAACGGAGCAGCCCGGCACCCAGGCCCTTCGGCCGGCCGCGTATGGATACGCTTACGGCCGGAAATGCGCTGGGCCCAAAAACTGACGGACTCCAGGCAGGAGAGCACCGGCCGCTTGCGACCTGGCCCAGGCGCCCCCCCGGATGCCGCCTGGGCCAGGCTGCGGATCAGCCCTTGAGCTCTTTCAGGCGGGCGCGCGCCGCGTCACGCACTTCCTTGCTGGAATCGTTTTCCACCACCTTTTGCAGCAGGGTGGTGTTCCGCTCCGCCTTCACGGCCTGCCGGCGCACTTGGGGATCGGAGCGGGCAATTTTGGGAAGGAACAGATCGCTCAATTTCATGTCGCTATCCTCCTCTCCGCCCGGTGGGCGATGGTTTTCCCGGATGCTGCCGGGGGGCACCCCTGCCATGGCGGGTCGCGGCACCGCGAGTGCGGCGCATGCGCTTCAGCCGGAAAGGCAACCGAAGAAGAGGCTTCGCTGGCTTAACGGTCGGAAGAGGATTTGCTACCGGCGTCCACCCGCCGCAATAGCGTCGTGCAACCGGGGATGTTTACTTTCTGAAGTATCGTTACCATAGGACACGTTTGCCCCGAAGGCAAGCGCGGCCTCCCCGGATGGTCAACGGGGCAGGATTTTGCAGTAGACGGCCTTGCCGTCGCCGGGGGCGTAGAAATCGGGCAGCACACTTTCCAGGCGGTAGCCGGCGGCGTCGTAAAAGGCACGGGTGCTGTCGTACTGCACGCGCTGGGAGGTCTCCACGTAAATGCGCTGCCCCCCGGATTCACGGATCAGACGTTCGGCCTGGGTCAGCAAGCGGCGCCCCAGCCCCCGGCCCTGGAAGTCCGGGTGCACGGCGATCCAGAAAAGATCATAGCTCGCCGTGGTGCAGGCGATGGGCCCGAAGCAGGCGTATCCGGCAAGCTGCCCGAAGTGCTCCGCCAGAATGAAATGGTAGCCGCTGGCCTCTCCCCGCTGCAGCCGCTCGCGCACCAGTTCCTCGGCCACATCCACCTCGGCGGGGCTGAAAAAGCCGGTCTGGGACACCAGCCGGCGGATGCGCTCGGGATCTCCGGGGTCCGGCTCCCGGCGGAAGACGACGCTGCGCATGCGATCGCGGACTTCCCGGCGCTGATCGCTCCGGCGGGTGCTGGCCGCCGCCAGCCCCACCAGGAAACTGCGGGCGTTGAGCCCCAGCGTCCGATTGCGGTACCCGCCCTCCTGCACCACCAGGGTGGGCAATCCCAGCATGCCGATCATCTGCCCGTTGGCTTCGAAATCCTTGGCGCGCAGGGACCAGGTGCCCGTGGGGTCCCCCTTGGCGGAATCCAGCCCCAGGGCCACCACCAGGAACTGCGGGTTGAACGCCTCGATGCGCTTGAGGGCGCGCTCCAGGGCCTGGCGATAACCGCGGCCGTCCAGGCTTTCCGGCAGCGGCAGGTTGAGGTTGAATCCCTCCCCTTCCCCTTCGCCCCGCTCGTCGTCGAAACCCGTGAAATAAGGGTAGGCGAAACGCGGGTGGCCGTGCAGGGAGACCGTCAGAACGTCGCTGCGCCGGTAGAAGATGTCCTGCTGGCCGTTGCCGTGGTGGTAGTCGATGTCGAGCATGGCCACCCTGCCGAAGGCCGAGAGGTACTCGGCCGCCGCCGCCGCGCTGTTCAGGTAGCAGAAGCCCCCGAAGAGGCGCCGCTCGGCGTGGTGCCCGGGGGGCCGCACCAGGGCGTAGGCCAGGTGCCGTCCTTCCGCAAGGGCCTGGGCGCCCGACAGGGCGCAGTCCAGCGCTCCCAGGGCGGCGAGGAAGGCGTTTTTGTTCAAAGGGGTAAAGGTGTCCATGCAGAAGTACCCTGCCCGGACGGAGAGGTCCTGGGGGGGCCGGGCCGCGTTCCGCACGGGAAAAACATAGGGGTAGACGGACTCCTTCTCCGGCATGGCCATGCAGACCTTCCNNCGTGGTGGCCGGGAGGGCGCACCAGGGCATAGGCCAGCCGGCGCCCCTCCAGGATTTCGCGGGCCGCCGTGAGCACGCAGTCCACCCCCCGACGCGCGGCGGGATAGGCGTTGCGGTTGATGGGCGTGAAGGTGTCGATGCAGTAATAGCCGGAGAGAACCGAGGGCTCCTTGGGGGGGCGCGTCTTATTGCGCACGGGGAAGACGTACGGGTAGAGGGAGCGGCCTTCGGGCATCTCGGCGCAGGCGCGCTTGAGGTAGCTGACGAATTCCACATCGTGCACCGCATGGAGGTGGCGATCCGGGAAGGGACGCGGCTCTGCCAGCGCAAAGAGCCCCGTGGTCTCCAGTTCCTTCAGGATGCTCGCCACGCGCACGGGCGACTCCACGTACCCCCGCTCGTGGACGTGGTGGATGTGGTGGCGGTCGTTGACCACCAGCGCAATCTGGTCCGCGGACCGTCCGGTCACCACGGTGCGCGCGGTCTCGGGCTTGACGTAGCGGTAGGGGCGCAAGGTCACGGGGTCTTCCCGGAAGGAATCCACCACGGAGGTGACGTATTCCGGCGGGCAGTAGTCCCCGTACTTGCGCTCCAGGATGGCCCGCGCGACCTTGCGGGCGAATTCGCGCCCGGGGGCCGGCACGCGGTCCAGGCCGTCGAAGACCAGATGCGGCATGCAGGTGTCGCCGGGCTTGACCGGCCGCTCGTAGTCCGTGTTGACGATGGGCCGGGCCCCGTAACGTTCGTAAAAACGGAGGCGTGAGCGGTTGTCCTTCAGCAGGCGCTCATCGGGGCAGCCCCGGGGGTCGTCGGGCAGGCTTTCGAAGAACAGCCCCCGGGCGTCAAGGCCGGCGGCTTCCTGGCGCACCCGCTCGTAGAGCGCGCTGCCCAGCCCCCCTCCGTTGCGCGTGCCACTGGTGGCGATCCAATCCAGGTAGCAGAAGCCGATCACCGGCTCGTGCAGCAGCAGGGCGAAGCCCTGAACCCGGCGGCGCATGGATTCGGCCACGAAGAGCACCGTGCGAAAGCGCTGCTTGAAAGGGTTGCGCAGCTTCTCCCCGATCTGGGCGATCTCCTCGGGTGCCACGCCGCTGAAGCGCTTGCGCAGGATTTCCTGCACCTGCCGCAGGCTTTCGCGGTTCACCGGCAGGACATCGTCGTAGATGCGTCGAATCCGCAGCATGCTTAGGCCCCCGCCCCCGTGCGCCGGGCGTCGGCCAGGATCCGCCCCACCGCCGCCGCATACCCGATCCCGGCCTGGTGCAGGGCCGCGGCGAACCCGGCATCCGGCGACAGGCAGGGGTTGGTGTTGATCTCCAGGATCCAGGGCTGACCCGCGTGGTCCACCCGGAAATCCACCCGGGCGTACCCCCCGAGCCCGAACAGCGCCCAACAGCGGTGGGCCAACCGGCGCAGGCGGTCCAGCAGTGGGGCGTCCCCGGCCGGGAAGTCGAAGCGGCGAGGGGTGTGGTGGTATTCGAAGGAATCCTCATCCCACTTGGCCCGGTAGCCCACCACCCGGGGCTGCCCCGGCCGCAGGCCTTCGAAGGTGATCTCCGCCGGCGGCAGGACCTCCACCCCGTCGGCCCGCGCCAGAAGGGCCAGGTTGAACTCCCGGCCGTCCACGAACACCTCGGCAAAACAGGCGCCTCCCAAGCCCGGAGCCCGTTGCCGCAAGGCCGCCTCCAGCACCGCCGGATCCGGATCGCGCAGCAGATCGTCGGCCTCCAGGCCGAAGGAGGCATGCTCCCGCAGGGACTTGACAATCCAGCGCACCGGCGAAGGGGCAGACACCGGGGGGGGGTCGGCCAGGGTCATCCCGCGGTGGGGGAAAGGTCCGAACCAGGAAGGCGTGGGCAGCCCGGCGGCGGCCATGCGTTCCTTGGCCAGCACCTTGTGGTTGGTGAGCACGAAGGCTTCGCCCGAGGCCCCCGTGTAGGGCCAGCCGCCCGCCTCCAGCAGGGCGGGGACCAGGTGCTGCAGGCCGTCGCTGCCCCCCAGGGCCTCCACCAGGTTGAAAATCACCGTGGGCCGGAGGGCGGCAAGCTCCCGCTGCAAGCGGTCGAAGTCCAGGGTGCAGGCCAGGGGTTCAGCCGCGTGCCCCAGGTCCCCCAGCGCCGCCCGGACGGCCTCCACCTGCACCAGCACATCGCGCTCTTCGGGCGGGGCCCCGGCCGCCACGGCGTTGTGCAGCACCGCCACCCGCATCACAGCTCTCCTGGCGCACGGCCGCCCGCCGGAGGCACCCGTTCCAGGGCCGCGTCGAGGATGCGGGCGACGAGGTCTTGGAAGCTCAGGCCTACCCGGGTGGCGATGATGGGCAGATCCGAGTGCTCCGGGTGCAGGCCCGCCAGGGGGTTGACCTCCATGAACTGGGGGCGCCCGGCGCCGTCGCAGCGGATATCCACCCGGCCGCCGTCCCGGCAGCCCAGCACCCGCCAGGCCTCCAGGGCCACACGCACGCCCTCGGCCACCACGGGGTCCTCTTCAGGATGCACGAGGCGGTATTCCACCAGTTCCTTGTAGCGCTCCTTGTTGACGTAGGAGTAGACCTCGGCCTCGGCGGACGGCCGCAGGTGCACCTCGATGGTGCCGATGGCTTCCGCGCGGCTGTCGGTGCCCACGATCCCCACCGTGAATTCGCGCCCCGGCAGGAAAGCTTCCACCAGCACGGGCTGCCGGAAGCGGGCCTGCATCGCCCGGCAGGCGCCGGCCAGCTCCTCGCGGCGCCGGATGATGGAGGCCGGCGAAACACCCTTGCCGGTCCCCTCGGCCACCGGCTTGATGAAGTAGGGCGGGTCGAAGGGCGGCGGAGCGACCGCCCCCGTCACCACCTGGAACGCGGCCGTGGGTACTCCGGCATCCCGCACGACCCGCTTGGTCAACCCCTTGTGAAGGGTGAGGGCCATCACCAGGGGATCGGAGAAGGTGTAGGGCACATCGTAGAGATCCAGCAGGGCCGGCACCTGGGCCTCCCGCCCGATGCCGCGCAGCCCTTCGGCGATGTTGAAGACCAGGTCCCAGCGGTCGCCCCGGGCCAGGCGGCCCACCAGCGCCCGGGCATTGCCGATGCGCTCGGGGGTGTGACCCAGCGCGGCCAGGGCGGCCTCCAAGGAGGAGACCGTGTCTTCGCGGTCGAATTCGGCGGTCTCTTCGGCGGTGTAGCCCGCGGCCAGGTACTCCGACCGCAGATCGTAGGTCAGTCCGATTTTCATCGAGCGTCTCCGTCCCATGCGGATGAACGGGCGAGGACCGCCCGGCCGGCCTCGCCGGCGGCATCCGGGCATCCGGGCCGGGCGACCGGAGGAAACCGGCCGCCCGGCGGGATTTTAGATCACGTGTCGTGGGGAAGCCGCACGCCGCACGGCGGTCAGACGCAGTCGACCGGCGCGGCGCCTTGGCCGTCGGGGTAACGATAGCACCCGCCCGCATAGTTGCGCAACAGCAGGTCATCGCCATCGCGACCCGCGGTGTAGTCGGGCATGAGCGGGATCTTGCCGCCGCCGCCAGGGGCGTCCACCACATAGGTGGGCACGGCATATCCGCTGGTGAAACCGCGCAGGCCGCGGATGATGTCCAGACCGGTGGCCACGGGGGTTCGGAAGTGGGCCGATCCGCTGATGGGGTCGCACTGGTAGAGATAGTAAGGGCGCACCCGCATGCGCAGAAGCCCGTGCATCAACGCCCGCATGGTGGCCACCGTATCGTTGACCCCTTTCAGCAGCACCGTTTGCGAACCCAGGGGAATGCCGGCATCCGCCAGCATGGCGCAGGCCCGATGCGCTTCGGGGGTGCACTCGTCCGGGTGGGTGAAATGCAGGCTCATCCACAGCGGGTGGTAGCGCCGCAGGCGGCGCACCAGGGCCGGGGTCACGCGCTGGGGCAGGACCGCCGGGACCTTGGTGCCGATGCGCACGATTTCCACGTGGGGAATCCGGCGCAGGCCCGCCAGGAGCCATTCCAGGCGCTCGTCGCTGAGCATCAGGGGATCGCCCCCGGAGATCAGCACGTCGCGGACGGCGGGGGTCCGCCGAATATAATCCAGGGCCTGCTCCAGCCGGGCCCGCGTGGGCTGCAGGGTGCCGTGCCCCACCACCCGGGAGCGGGTGCAGTAGCGGCAATAGGTGGAGCAGAAGTCATGGACCAGCAGCAGCACGCGGTCGGGGTAGCGATGCACCAGGCCCGGCACCGGGCTCTGTTCCTCCTCTCCCAGGGGGTCGGCGGCTTCCCCGGCGCCGAGGATAAATTCGGCGCAACTGGGCACCACCGAGCGCCGCAAAGGCTGGAGAGGATCGACGGGATCGAGCAGGCTCATGTAGTACGGCGTGATCCCCAGGGGCAGAGCGCCCTGTCCCCGTTCCAAGGCCTGGCGCTCGTCCGCGCAGAGCTGCAGCATGGCGCCCAGCTGGGCTGCGCTGCGAATACGATGGCTGGTCTGCCAATGCCAGTCGTTCCAAAGCTTGGCGGTCACGCCGGGGAAGAACTTGCGTTGCAGGGCCCGCGCACGGGGATGAATCGGAAATCCCCTGTGGCGGGTGGGGAAAAGCTGGAAAACGTTTTCAGGTGTTTCGGCGGCGGGCGCCGCCAGAGGCAGGGGGATCTGGTCGGCGCATCGACCCGGAGGTTCTTCTTCACCCTCCGGGAGCGACTCCGAAATCTTGACGGTTTCGGTGGGCTGTTTGAAAACCGCGTCTTTCATCGGGTGTTCCTCCCTATAGAAGTTAGCCGGGTCTCACGTGCGCTTTCGACGGGTTTTTATAACGATTTCAGTTTGTTCAATGCAAAATCCCCATCATGCATCCCATCGAAGCGCGGGGAATATAGCTAATTACGTCAGGAAAGCAAGAAAAATCGCACTGCCGACCGCAATTTTTGGGGACCCGCTCCGAACCCTTTCGACCCTATGGGGACGTGCCTCCCGGAGCATCCACCCGGGCGCGGCGCCCGGCCTGCCCACCGGCCGCCGCCTAGCAATTGGCTCGTCTTGAACTAGTCATTGGCGCTCGTCCGCACCATTCCTGTGATACGCGTTCCCCGGATGCGCCGGCATTGGTGATTGCCCCTGCAATAAGGCGCCAAGCCCTCGAATAAAGACTTGTCTTCGATCTGTAGACAGCTTCGGCCGCAGCGGGCCGCCGGACAAGCATCCCGGAGACGGCAGTGGCGGCGATCCGCGAATTTGGAGCGACGGGAGACGCTGGGTGGCGGGTTCGTGAGCGCCACCCGACATCGGTCAGGGTGCCAGGGGGCGTCATCGGTGGGGGGGCGGCCGGCGTCGCACCCGGATGCGCGTCCGCGGGCAGCCGGGCGGCTGACCCGCGGAACCGGTTCCGTGAAGAGCTTGCGACGCCGCATCGGCATCCTCCCCGGGGTGCGCGTGGTCCTCGGGTGCGGTGGGCGGTCAGGCAAGGCGTGCGGACCGGGCAGCGGCCGTGGGACAATGTCTTCAGACGCCCCACCACTTGCCAGTCCGCGCAAATGCTGATAACACCCCTAACCAATCATCTGCTCAGGGTCAAGCGTTTTCTTCTCTTCCGCCCAGAACGGTTGGGCGATGGCCTCCGATGGCCGCAAAAGGCGGGCCCATCGGCCGACGCCGACGCCTTCGAGGAGCACGCCATGGTCGACTACGAGAAACTGGGTGTTTTCTACCTCGGGCGGCGCTTCGACCCGGCCGCCGGCGCGGCCGCACCCGAACCCCTGCTCTACGACGCCAAAGACCTCACCACCCACGGCGTCTGCGTCGGCATGACCGGCAGCGGCAAGACCGNNAGCGGGCAGGACTTCCTGGACTTCCTCCAGGCCAGGGTCTTCGCTCCCCTGGCCCTGGCTGACAGCGGGGATGGAGTGGGTCGGCAGCCTGGCCGCTCGGTGGCGGTCTTCTATCAGCCCGCGACCGGAAAGCCGGAGCCTCTGGAGGTGCTCTCGGTGCTGGGCGCTGGAGGGCTGGCTTCCACCGCCGTGGATCTGTGCCGCTTCCAGGACAGCTTTTCGGGGCACGGGCCGCAGATCCTGTCCGCCTCCTCCCGAGCCGAGATGCTGCGCGAGCAGCCCTCGGGGTTCAGCGGGAGGCTCCCCCACGGGGAGTTCACCTTCGGGTTGGGGTGGGACCTGACCGACCTTCCCCGCTACCGGGCCCAGGGGATCCAGGTCCTGGGCAAGAGCGGCGGAACCGGCCGCTACACCTCGATGATGTTCACCGTTCCGGAGCACCGGATCTCGGTGGCGGTGATCGAGGCGGCACGCTCGGGGCGCTCGATGGAGACCGCCCTGGCCCTCCTGGACGAGGTCCTCATCGCCCGAGGTCTGTTGTCACGCACCGGGGAGGAGGTGACGCGCCCTCTGTCGCACCAGCCCATCCCCCGCCGCTACAAGGCCTATGCCGGTTATTACGCGCCCCTGCGCAAGGTCGAGTTCGACTTCAAGAAGAACCTGGCCCGCCTGACGACCATGGAGGCCGGTGAGGAACCTCGGCCCAGCGAGCTCTTCTTCCACGGTGGAAGCTTCCACGACAAGAACGGCCAGCCGGTCGATTTCGTGACATTGGAGGGCCAGGACTTCCTGGTCGCCACGCCGCCGACGTTGGGTGTGGACGTGGTGGTGGGCCAACGCCTGAAGAAGCTCGAGGAACCCAGGCGTCTGCGGATCGACCTGGACGGGAAGACCTGGCTGGTGCGCAACGCTCGCTGGTTCGAAGGGATCCAGGGGACGGAATACCACGTCGTGCTCTCGCGGCTCTTTGAGGACCTGCCGGGCTACGTGGATCTCGAGGGACTCTTGCGGGTCGACTCTTCAGAGGCGGCCGGGATGCCCGTGGACAACATCCGGGACCTCTCCGAGCTGAGCCTCGTGGATCGTGAGGGGACCACCTGGGTCCAACTCTCCGACGTCCTGCTGAGTCCTGCTTCGCAGGCCCTGCCCCTCAAGACCGGCAGCACGACCCTGACCATCGGACCGGAGGGACTCAGCGAGTGGCGGGTCGTGCGCGAGGGGATGGTGCTCGCCTTCGACCTGCCCTCCGAGGCCCGCCTGCTGGTCTTCTCGCCGGAGGGCAAGCCCCTCCTCGACAGCCTGATGGACCCGGGGCCGCGGTGGGTCGACAAGGGCTCGCTGGTGGAATTCCTGTCGGGACCAGGAACCCAGGCGGAGCTGCGGGGGAGGTGACCTCCCCCGGGGGGCAGGTCGCCCTCGCCGGGAGGCGAAGCCCTTCGCGCCATGCATGACTACGAGAAACTCGGCGCCTTCTACCTGGGGCGCGTGCAGACCCCGGAGGGGGAGACCACCCCGGAGTGGATGCTTCTGGAGTCGCGCGATCTGCTGACCCATGGGGTGATCCTGGGGATGACCGGCAGCGGCAAGACCGGCCTGTGCCTGGCGGTCATCGAGGAGGCCGCCATGGACGGGATCCCGGTTATCGCCGTGGACCCCAAGGGGGACCTGGGCAACCTCCTGCTCACCTTCCCCGACCTGCGCCCGGCCGATTTTCTTCCCTGGGTGGATCCCGGGGAAGCCCTGCGCCAAGGCCAGACGCCGGAGATCCTGGCCCGCCACACCGCCCAGCGCTGGCAGGAGGGCCTCGCCGCCTGGGGCCAGGACGGTGACCGCATCCGCCGCCTGCGCCAGGCGGCCGACACGGTGCTCTACACCCCCGGCGCGACCTTCGGCCGCCCATTGTCGGTGCTGCGCTCCCTGGAGGCGCCGTCACCCGCAGCCAGGCAGGACGAGGATCTGCTCGCGGCCCGGGTAAGCACTGCCGTCGACGGTCTGCTGGCCTTGCTGGGCATCCGTGGCGAGCCCCTCCAGAGCCGGGAGCACATCCTGCTGAGCGCCATTCTCCATCAGGCCTGGCGCCAGGGTCAGGGCCTGGACTTGCCGGCCCTCATCCGCCACGTGCAGACCCCGCCCTTCGAGCGCATCGGCGTGTTCGACCTGGAGACATTTTTTAGTGCCCGGGAGCGCCTGGCGCTGGCCATGTCCATCAACGCCCTGCTGGCCGCCCCCGGTTTCGGGGCCTGGATGCAAGGGGATCCCCTGGACATCGGGCAACTGCTGCACACGCCAAGCGGACGCCCGCGGGTGGCGATTCTCTCCATCGCCCACCTTTCGGACGCCGAACGCATGTTCTTCGTGACCCTGCTGCTCAACGAGGTGCTGGCCTGGATCCGCACCCAGCCGGGGACCTCCAGCCTGCGCGCCCTGCTTTACATGGACGAGATCTTCGGTTTTTTCCCCCCCACGGCCAACCCGCCCGCCAAACCCCCCATGTTGACCCTCCTCAAGCAGGCCCGGGCCTACGGCCTGGGAATCCTGCTGGCCACCCAGAACCCGGTGGACCTGGACTACAAGGGGCTGGCCAACGCCGGCACGTGGTTCATCGGCCGTCTCCAGACCGACCGCGACCGCCAGCGTCTCCTCGACGGCCTGGAGGGCGCGGGGGGCGGCGCCTTCGACCGGCAGCGCCTGGAGAGTGTTCTGACCGGCCTGCCGGGGCGGGTCTTCCTGCTGCACAACGTGCACGAAGCGGAACCGCTGCTGTTTCAGAGCCGCTGGGTCATGTCCTTCATGGCCGGCCCCCTCACCCGCCCCCAGATCGCGGCCCTCGCCGCCCAGGGGGGCGGTACGCCGGAGGCTTCACCGCCTTCCGCCGCCCCCCGGACCGCCGCGCCGATGGCGGCGGCCCCGGCCACCGGCACGCGCCCCATCCTGCCCCCCGGGACCCCTGAATTCTTCCTGCCGGCCCGTTCCGCGCCGGGGGATGGGTACCGCCTGATCTACCGGCCGACCCTGGTGGTCAACGCCCGCCTGCACTACGTCAGCGCCAAGGTTCCGGTGGACGCCTGGCGGGATCTGGCCCTGCAGCTGCCCCTGAGCGCTGAAATCGCCGGAGGGGACTGGGATCCCGCCGACCGGAGGCTCGACGCCCATCTGAACCTGGGGAATGCGCCCGTGCCCGGCGCGGAATTCGAGCCCTTGGCGCCCGCCGCAGCGGGTGCNNGGGTGCCGGGAGCCTGGACCGCTGGCGCCGGTCGCTGGCGGCCTTCTTCTACCGCGACCAGCCCCTGCGCCTCTGGAAATGCCCGGAACTGGGTGCGATCTCGGAACCCCGGGAAAGCGAGGGCGCCTTTCGCGGCCGCCTGGCGCTCCTGGCGCGGGAAACCCGGGACCGGGAGGTGGAGCGCTTGAAACACCGCTACCAGAGCCGTTTCACCACCTTGCAAGGCCGCATCCGCCGGTTGGAACAGCGTCTGGCGCGGGAAACCGACCAATACGCCCAGCAGAAATTCCAGACCACGGTGTCGATCGGGGCCACTCTGCTGGGAGCCCTCCTCGGACGCCGCGCGGCCAGCAGCGGGACCCTGGGGCGGGCGGCCACCGCCGCCCGGGGCCTCGGCCGGGCCAACCGGGAAAAGGGCGATATCGACCGGGCCCGCCAGGAGCTGGAGGCCGCCCAGGCTCAGTTGGCGGACCTGGAGACCGAATTCCAGAACGCCGCCGAGGCCCTCGGCGCGCGCCTGGATCCGGCCGCTCTGGAGCTGGAAGCGCTCGCCATCCCCTGCCGCAAGGCCGACACCGACATCGTGGCTTTCGGGCTGGGATGGTCCCCCTGGCGGCGGGGACCGGATGGCCGGGCCGAGCCCCTGGCCTGACGGCCCCATGGCCGCCTATGGATCCGCCGGTCCCGGTCCGCGAGGCCGGGCGCGGCGCTAAACGCAGCCATCCCTCCCACGGCGCCGTTCATCCGCCCGATCGATGGCCGCCGCCCACATGGAGACAAGTCTTATGAACCGCACGAGCTGGATACTGGGCGCCGCATTGCTCGCCCTGGGCATGGCCCTTGCCGGGGCCCTGGCCGGCCAGGGATATCGCCAGGGGCGCCTGGCGGACCGCTACGTGACGGTCAAGGGCATCGCGGAACGCAATGTCCAGGCCGACGTGGCCCTCTGGCCGATCCGTTTCGTGGCCACCGCCGAGGATCTCGGGCGCGCCCGGGATGACCTGGCGCGCGGCGAAACCGCCGTGCGGGACTTCCTCGCCCGGCAGGGCGTGCCCCCCGAGGCGGTGGAGGTCCAGCACCTCGAGGTCACCGACGTCCTGGCCAATCCCTACCGCTCGGGACCCGTCGGCGGCAGCCGCTACATCATCGCCGAAACGCTGATGGTGCGGAGCCTCGACCCGGTCCGTATCCAGAAGGCCAGCCAGTCCATCGGGGAGCTTGTGGAGGCCGGCGTGGTGCTCTCCGCATCGGGCGGCTCCGAGGCCGGTCCCACATACCTGTTCACCGGGCTGACGGGCATCAAGCCGGAAATGATCGCCGAGGCCACGGCCAACGCCCGCCAGGCGGCGAGCCAGTTTGCCGCCGACGCCGGCAGCCGCCTGGGCGGCATCCGCCGGGCCAACCAGGGGCTCTTCGTCATCCTGCCCCGGGACCCGGCCCCCGGCATGACCGAGGGCGGCCAACGCCACAAAACCGTGCGGGTGGTCGCCACCATCGACTACTTCCTGAGGGATTGAGCGCCCCGGGGCGCCATGCCGCCTGCCGGCAGATGGGAACCCGCCCCGGCGGGTCCCAGGGAACTCCATGTTGACACCCGGTTCCGCCGCGATCGTGTTCCACCCCGCCGCCGGGCAGGGCCGCACCCCGGAGCTGGCCCGGCAATGCGCCCGGCACCTGGTGCGCAGCGGTTGGCGCGTGACGGCCTGCGTCCCCACGCGCTATGCCGGCCATGCTGAAAACGTCCTGGTCCCGGGTTTGGCCGACGGGGCGGACCTGCTGGTGGTCGTGGCCGGCGACGGGACCTTGCGGGAGGTCTGCGCCGGTCTGGTCCGCAGCGGGCGCCGCGTGCCGGTGGGTTTGTTACCGGCCGGCAACGCCAACGTGCTGGCCCGGGAATTCGGCATACCGCTGGCGGCCGGGCACGCCATCCGCACCCTGACCACCTGCCGGCTGCGTTGCCTGGATCTGGGTCTCTACCGCGCCAGCGGTGCCGCGCAGTGGCGCCCGTTCCTGGCCATGGTGGAAGTGGGCCCCACCGCCGAGGTGGTCCGACGGGTGGACCGTCTGCGCCGCGGCCCCGGGAGGCGCCTCTACCGGCGACTGGGCGACGCCGTCTATGCCCTGGCCGGCCTTCCGAACCTCTGGAGCCCCGGCCGCCCGTCCTTCCGTTTCCGGGCGGACCGCGCCGGCCCTTTCGGTCCTGCTGCGGCGGCGGTGTTCGCCAACACCGCCACGTATGCCAAAGGCTGGTCCCTGGTCCCCGCCGCCCTCCCCGACGACGGGCGGATCTCCTACGCCTGGTGGCCACGCCGCGGCCTGGCCGCCGAAGTGCGGATCTGGCGCGCCGCCCGCCGCCGGCGCCCTCTGGGCGCGGACGGCTGCCGTTACGGCGCGGCCCGGTGCGTGGAGGTCAGCGCGGCCGGGCTTCTCCATGTCCAGATGGATGGCGATCCCCTGCCGGCGACCGCGGGCTTCGAAATCAAGGTGGAAGCCGGCGCCGTGGGGTTGCTGGTGCCCTCCACCCCACGCCCACCGGAAAATCCTCCGGGCCCGGGGGGCTCTGGATCCTTCACCGCCAAACCCCCGGGCTCTAAACCAGCCGCCGGCAGGAGCGCCCTGTGAACTCTTCGGCGTTGCGACTTCCACTGCCGTTGCCTTCCAAGATTCTCCGGCGCGGAAGCGACCCATGCTGATTATCGACGGGTCGATCGGCGAAGGCGGCGGCCAGGTGCTGCGGACCTCCTTGAGCCTGGCGGCCATTCTCGGCTACCCGCTGCGCGTGGAACGCATCCGCGCAGGCCGGTCCCGCCCGGGCTTGGCCCCCCAACACCTGGCCGCCATTCGGGCTCTGGAGCAGATCTGCGGGGCCGCCGTGGCCGGCGCCTCCATCGGCTCCCCGGCCTTGGAATTCCGCCCCGCCCACTTCCCCCGGCCCGGGGACTACCGCCTGGATATCAGCCGCCTGACCGGCCAATCCAGCGCCGGGGCCGTCAGCCTGATTTTCCAGTGCCTCCTGCCGCCCCTGTCCCTGGCCCCGGGTCCGTCGAACGTGGCCCTCGGCGGGGGGACGCACGTGACCTGGAGTCCCAGCACCCAGTATCTGGAAGAAGTCTACCTGCCGTCCCTGGGCCCGATGGGGCTCAAGGTGGACAGCCATCTGGCCGCCGCGGGCTTCTATCCCCGGGGGGGAGGCGCCTTCCACGCCGCGGTGCAGCCGGCGGCCTGTCTCCCCATGCCGCCGCTGCGTCTCACCCGGCGAGGCCCCCTGCAAGCCATCCACATCCTGGTCCTCACCGCGCATCTGCCGACCCATGTAGGCCGCCGCATGGCCGCAACGGCCGCCCGGCTGCTGAACGCCGAAGGCCTGCCGGCTGCACCGATCATCCTGGAACGGCCGTCCTCCGGGCCCGGCGCGGCCCTCCTGCTGGTGGCCGAGTACGCCCACGCCCGGGCCGGCTTCGGGGCCCTCGGCACCCGTGGCCGGCCGGCGGAAGCGGTGGCCGCGGAGGCCTGCCATGCCCTGCTGGAACACCACGCCACGGAGGCCGCCGTGGACCCCCACCTGGCCGACCAGCTCCTCCTGCCCGCTGCCCTGGCCGGCGGGGTTTCCACCTACACGGTTTCACGGATTACCGGTCACCTCCTCACCAACGCCGACATCATCCGCCGTGGGCTGCAAGCAACCGTGACCGTCGACGGCCGGAAAGGTCAACCGGGAACGGTCACCGTGGCCGGCTATGGCCTGGCCGGCGGCCGATCCTGGCCAAACCGGGCGGCAAGCGCGCCCCCCGGCGGAGGATCTGAATGATGGACCTGCACCGCAAACGGACACCCACCTGGATAATACGCCCCTTTCACCCCGATGACACGCCGGCCGTGACGGACCTCTGGCAGATCTGCCAACTGGTGGTGCCGGCCAACGACCCCCGCAGGGACATGATCGCCAAGACCGCTTTTCAACCGGACCTCTTCCTGGTGGGGATTTGGGAGGGCGCCCTGGTGGCCAGCGTAATGGCCGGTTACGAGGGACATCGAGGCTGGATCAACTACCTGGCCGTAGCTCCGGCTCACCGCCGCCACGGCCTCGGCCGGGCCATGCTGGCGGCGGCCGAGGAGCGCCTGGGCCGCCTGGGCTGCCCCAAGATCAACCTCCAGGTGCGCCGGCACAACCGGGCGGTCCTGGAATTCTACCGGCGCCTGGGGTATGTGGAAGACGAGGTCATCAGCCTCGGCAAGCGCCTGCGCTGAGCCCGCGGAGAACCCCATCCGCCAGGAGTCCGTTCAGACCATGCCCCTGCCCCTGGGAACCCAATTGCGGGTGGTGGTGCCCTTCGCCATGGGCTACTACCTCTCCTACCTCTACCGGGTGGTCAATGCCGTGATGGCCCCCCGGTTGACGGCCGAGGTGGACCTGGGCCCCTCCGACCTGGGGCTGCTGACGGCCGCCTATTTCATCGCCTTCGCCTCCTCCCAGTTGCCCCTGGGAGTTCTGCTGGACCGCTACGGGCCCCGTCGCATCGAGGCCCTTCTGCTGGTCGTCGCGGCCTTGGGCGCCTTCGTCTTCGCGGGGGCCCATTCGGCCTTGGGGCTGATGGCGGGTCGGGCGCTGATCGGCTTCGGGGTTTCGGCCTGCCTGATGGCGGCCTTCAAAGCCTTCGTCGTCTGGTTCCCGCGGGAGCAATGGCCCCTGATCAACGGACTGCAGATGGCCGCTGGGGGGCTGGGGGCTTTGAGCGCCACCGCCCCGGTGGAGGTCTTGCTGGGTCTTACCGATTGGCGCGGAATTTTCCTCGGCCTGGGAGTTCTGACCCTGGGAGTGGCCGTTGCGGTGCTGACCGTGGTGCCGAAGAGTCCCCGCGACACCCGGGAAACCGGCCTGGTGGACCAGGTGCGCGGCATGCGCACGGTCTTTGCCAGCCGCGAGTTCTGGCGCATCGCCCCCTGGACCGTCATGTCCCAGGCCAGTTTCATGGCCATCCAGGGGCTCTGGGCCGGCCCCTGGTTGCGGGATGTGGCCGGGCTGGATCAGACCCAGGCGGCGGCCACGCTCATGTGGGCGGCCATCGCCATGATCGCCGGCTTCCTGTCCCTGGGCACCCTGGCCGCGCACCTCAGTCCCCGGGGCATCCGCCCGGGATCGGTGGCGGCGGTCGGCATGGCGGTTTTCATGGGTGTCCAGGTGCTGGTGACGGCGGGGTTTACCCGGGCCCTGGGCCCCCTGTGGTTTGCCTTCGGCCTCTGCGGCACCTCGGGAATCCTGGCCTATGCCGAACTTTCCCAGCAATTCCCCCCGCATCTGGCCGGGAGGGTCAACACGGGCCTGAACCTGCTGGTGTTCATCGCGGCCTTCGGCGCCCAATGGGGCATGGGGACGATCATCGGCCTGTGGCCCGGCACCGGCAGCGGCTTCGCCCCGGAAGGCTACCGGGCCGCGCTGGCCGTGATCCTGGCCCTGCAGGCGGCGGGCGCCGTGTGCTTCCTCCTGGTCCGCAGCCACGCCCCCACGGCCCCTTTCGTCCCGCCGGCCTGACCCTTTGCGATTCCCCTCCGAATATGCGTGTGCTCAAGGCCTCAGCGGGGCGCCAACCGCAGATAGACCAGTCCCGCCAGTCCGTAAAAACCGACGGCCGCCACCCGCAGCCACGTGAATCCCCATTCCATGGCCAGCAACGTGGACAGCGGGCCGGCCAAAACCGATGCACAGCCGTTGATGCACCAGGCCCAGGGGACGCCCCGGGGATCCCGCTGGGCCATGGCGGCAAGCCCCAAGGGAAAGGGCATTCCCAGCAGGAACGCCAGGGGGCACATTCCCGCGACGGCCAGGAGCCAGGCCCAGGGGCTCCCGCGGGCCGCGCCGGCGGACAGGGCGTCGATGACCACGGGCAGGCCCAGGGCCGCCGCGGCGATCAGCCCCACCACCACCGGCACGCTCCGCCGCGCCTCCCTGGGGGCGCGGCATGCTCCCCGGACCCAGGCACTGCCGGCCCCCGCGCCCAGGAGGAAGATGGCCAGCGCAGCGCCCGCCGCGTATACCGGGTGGTGCAGCAGGCGGGTCAATTGGTGGATGCCGGCGATTTCCAGGGAAAGAAACCCCAGACCCAGGCAACCGAAATAGACCACCGCCTCCAAGGGGCGACCCCCGGCCGCCGGCAGGCCCCGGGCGACCACCAGGGGAAGAACGATCAGGCAGACACTCAGAACCGCACTCAGCCCCAGGGTGATCAACAGGATTGGATAGCCCCAATCCATCAAACCCGCCCCGCCCCGGGGGATCAGGGCCAATAACTCCGGCAGCGTGCGCCAGCGGAAAAACTGGCCGAAGAACGGCCGGTCGTCGGAAACCGTGCCGATCGCGAATTTGTACCGCTCCAGAAAACGCGCTCGGTCGGGACCGAGCAGAGCGACGACCCCCTGGTGGAGCAACGGTTCGGCCATCCGGTTGAAATGGTTGACCTCATCGTCCCGGATGCCCGGCCAGTAAACCGGGTCGAAGCCCTGCTGCCGGCAGAAAGCCTTCAAGCGCTCCACGTTCCCATCCGTCAGACCGCCTNNTCACCAGGAGGGTGGCGCTGGACCAGCTGCGCAGCACGGCCAGATGCGCGCCGGCCTCCAGGCCGCGGCTTTCCAACAGCTGGATGATCAGATGGGCCATGCGCAGCTCGTCCCGGGGAGGCAGGCTGATCCAGCGGCTGATGACCAGCACTCCGCCCGGGGCCAGGCGCTCCCAGTATTGGGCCAGGGCTTCCCGGGTCAGGGCGTAGTCCGCCTCCAGGGAGGCCGGGCTGAAGCCGCCGCCGCCACCCGCCAGGGGCAGCTGGATCACGTCATAGCGTTGGCCATGGGTTTCCAGGTAGCCCCGGGGATCGCTCACCACCCAGTGAAGCTGCGGCGCCAGGTGGTTCCACCCCGCGAATTCCCGGAAGCGCCCCTGCAGGATGCGCCGGTAGGCCGGGTGGCGCTCCACGGCCGTGATACGCCGGGACTCGAAAAAATGCGCTTGGAGGACAGCCGTACCGGCCCCGGCGCCCAGCACCGCCACCCGTGCGCCCCGCGGCACCAGGTGGAAGGCGGCCGCCGAGGGGGCGGCCCCCAGAAAGTCCAGTTCCGCCCGGTCCCCGCGGTAGCGGTTGAGGGCTTCGAAACCCTCCCCGTCCCGGAACACCCCCAGTTGCTCCGGCAGTGCACCGTGGTGTTGCAGGCCCAGCCCCGGGGCAAAGTGGAACGGGGTCCCCGGGCTGTCCACTACGCTCATCAGCCCCATGGGGTGGCTGAGCTCCCAGAGTTGGCGGCTTTCCGGCAGGCGCAGGGTCAAGGCCAGGGGCTTGTAAGGGGTCATGGCCAGGGTTACCGGCCAGGGGCACAGGCCCATGACCAGCGCGCACAGGACCGCCGCTCCCGCGGCGCCCTTGCCGACCCGGGGCAAACCATGGAACGCCCCCGAAGCCGCCAGCCACCCCGCGGCCGCGATCGCCTGCAGGGTCTCCAGGGGCGTCAGCCAGTGGAGCAGGGCCAGCACGGCGACCGCTCCCGCCCCGGCCCCCCAGAGGTCGGCCGCGTAGACGCGGGACACCCGGCGGGGAAAGGCTGCCAGGCAAACGGCGAGCCCGGTGGCCGCACACAGGAAGGGCACGGTCAGCAGCAGGGCTATGCCCCCCAGGTGCAGCCAGGGACGCGGACTCCAGGCCACCTCCAGGGCGTTGAAGGGTACCTGCTGGGCCAGCAGAAAGCTCCCCGGCGCCGCCAGGGCGAAGCCCACAGCGCTGGCCGCCAGGACCCGGCGCCAATGGCCCACCAGGGGATTACGCCCCAGGGCCACCAGGGTCCCGCTGATCCCATACCCCAGCAAGGCGATACTGATGACCAGATAAGCGAAGTGATACCAGTGGACAATCGCCAGCAGACGCAACAGGAGAATTTCCAACGCCAGGGCGGCGCCGGAAAGCCCCCCGATGGTCAGCAGCGGGGGGCGCTCCCGGGCGGCGAGGGGAACCGGAGATGGCATGGCAACCTGGGAGGAAAACGTCCGGCGGGCAGTTATGGGACCCGCGCTCAGTGATCGCCCGTGAGGGGCACAAAGCGTACCGGCAGCACCTGCTGGGTGGTGAGATTCCCCTGGGCGTCCTTGGTCACCCTCACGAGCTGTTGCACGCCGAAGGGCTGCCCCAAGGGGACCACCATCCGGCCGCCGGGCTTGAGCTGCCGGATCAAGGGCGGCGGGATGTGTCCGGCCACGGCCGTCACCACGATGCCGTCGAACGGGCCTGCCTCCGGCCACCCGTAATAGCCGTCCCCCACGCGGGTCTCCACGTTGGCGCAGCCCAGCCGCGCCAGGCGTTCCGCCGCGGACCGGCCCAATTCCGGCACGATTTCAATGGTATACACCCGGCGCACCAGGGCCGCGAGGACCGCGGCCTGGTAGCCGGAGCCGGTGCCCACTTCCAGCATGACATCGTCCGGCCCCGGTTCCAGGAGATCGGTCATGAGGGCCACGATATAGGGCTGGGAAATGGTCTGGCCGTAGCCGATGGGCAGGGGGCGGTTGGCGTAGGCCTCCCCCCGGAGCGCCTCCGGCACGAACGCGTGCCGCGGCACCCGGCCGATGACCTCCAGGATAGCCTCGTCTAGGCGCCCCTTGCCGATGTATTCCCGGGTGGCCCGCACGTCGGCCTGGATGTCGTCCACCATCCCCCTGCGGGCAGCCTCCCAGTCGTCTGCGGCCCAGGCCAGCGACGCCAGCGCCAGCCCCGCGAGCGCCATGCGCCCGCAACGCCTGCCGGGCACCAGCCGGCGCAGCCCTGCGGTGATGTGACCCATGGTGCACCTTCCCGCCCACGCTTGCGCCCCGCCTGGGGAGCATTAAAATTGGGAGCGTATCGACGGAAGCGCGGAACCCGTCTCGAAAGCCCCATTTGGTCCCCTTCCGCGGACGGCACACCGCGCGCCGGACAAGCCCCTCCCCGGAAGTTGCGTCGCACATCCATGGATATAATGGGCACTATTTTCCCCTTGACACCCTCTTCCGACAAGGATAGAAACGGATAACGCTTATCATCAAGCAATTATTATCTGACAACAACCTTTACAGGTTTCGCTATGCCCCCGACGCGCTTCCAGAGCATGCTCGCCAATCTCCGGACCCAGGGGCACCGCGTGACCCCCCAGCGCCTGGCCGTGCTGCGCTACCTCGCGGAAAGCGCGGAACACCCTTCCGTGGAAGATATCTACCGCGCGGTGAAAGCGGATTTTCCCACCACCAGCCTGGCCACGGTATACAAGACCGTGGCCCTGCTCAAGGAGCTGGGGGAAGCCATGGAGCTGGGATTCAGCGACAGCGGCAACCGGTATGATGGATTGCGCCCCTACCCCCACCCGCACCTGGTGTGTACCCGCTGCCGCAAAATCATGGACCCCGACCTGGAGGGCATCGCCGATCTCACCGCCGAGCTGGCGCGGGAATCGGGGTTCCGGATTCTGACCCAGCGCATGGATTTCTTCGGCATCTGCCCGGATTGTCAAAAGAATGCCTCGCCATAAGGCCTCGGAAGCCGATCCGCGGGACCCGTTCGCTCCGGCGGCGGGAGTCGCGCCGCGCATAATCGTCACAACCCACAACCACCATCGAAAGGAGCGGCTTCCATGTCCCAGACCTTGAAAAACCTGAAGGATGCCTTCGCCGGCGAATCCCAGGCCAACCGCAAGTACCTCGCCTTCGCCGAAAAAGCCGACAAGGAGGGCCACAAGCAGGTGGCCCGGCTTTTCCGGGCGGCGGCGGCCGCCGAGACCATTCACGCCCACACCCACCTGCGGGCCATGAAGGGCGTCGGCGACACGGCCGAAAATCTCAAGGAGGCCATCGGCGGGGAGACCTACGAGTTCCAGTCCATGTACCCCCCCATGATCGCGGCCGCCAAGGCCGAGGGCAATGCCGCGGCCGAACGCGCCTTCACCTTCGCCAACGCCGTGGAGAAGATCCACGCCGAGCTCTATCAAAAGGCCCTGGACAACCTCTCCAGCCTGCCGGAAACGGAGATCTACGTCTGCTCCGTCTGCGGCTACACCGTCGAAGGCCATGCCCCCGACAACTGCCCCGTGTGCAAGGCCCTCAAGAAAGCCTTGTTCAAGGTCGACTGATCGCCTCCCCTTCCCGGCTCTCTCTGGGGCGGCGGGCAGCCCGCCGCCCCCGGGAGAGCACCTTCCGCGCTTCCGCCCCGCCGCCTGGCGGCGTGCCGCCGGCCGATCCTTCCGGCCCGCTGGGGGCACCCGCTTGGAAGACCGGGCGTTTTCTGCTAAGGGAAAGCCGTGCCGCCGCCTGCCTCCCAAGGCCCGCCAACGCCGGCCGCACGCCCCGGGGCCGGCCGGCGCCGGACGCCGCCCCTTCCCCCATCCACGGAGGAGACCCCCATGCCGAGCCTGTTCAGCAAGATCATCAGCGGTGAGATCCCCGCCGACATCGTCTATCGCGACGACCAGTGCACCGCCTTCCGGGACATCCAGCCCCAGGCGCCGGTGCACGTCCTCATCGTGCCCAACAAGGAGATCCCCACCGTCAACGACGTCACCGCCGAGGATGAGCAACTGGTGGGGCACCTCTTCACCGTGGCGGCCCGCATCGCGTCCCGGGAAGGCATCGCCGCCGACGGCTACCGCCTCCTGGTCAACTGCAACCGCCATGGCGGCCAGGAGGTCTTTCATCTTCACATGCACCTGATGGGGGGCCGCTTCATGGGCCCCATGGTGGTGCGCAAGTAGCGCCCAACCATCGCCCCCGGCGGGGATCCACCGCGCCGCGTTTCCCCGGCCGCGGAAAGCCCCGCCTCTGGCCGGTTCCTCCCCTTGGCATCCATCACCCCTTCCCGTCGCCACCTGCATCCACCCTGTGGAGATGGTGATCGGCTAGCGGGCTGAAGGCGAGGCTCCGCCGCGGTAGGGGGCCTGCACAAGTGGGTTGATTCCCTGTCGTGCTTCGGCTAAAGAGGTGGCGGCCGGTGAGGACGCATGGGCCCGCCGCCGCCCCGGCTTTCCGGCCGGTCGCCGCTTCATCCAACCGCCACGCATGGCCACCCAAGGAGAACCCACGCCATGAGCTCCGATATCGACTACCGCATCTTTCCCGACCGCAAGCTCGTCTGGTTCCGCGCCCGTGGCCCCATCGCTTACAATGATCTCATCGCCGGCATCCTGGCGGTCAATCGCCATGAAGGATTTGAGAAGGATTTCAATACCTTCGCCGATCTGGAAGACGCCCAGGTGACCTTCGAGGTCTCCGGCTTCAGCCACTACCAGGACCTCTTCAACGTCCTGCAGAAGGAGCGCCAGGGCTGCAAGTGGGCCGTCTACACGCGCAACCCCGAGACCTTCAAGAACGCCGTGACCGCCCATCTGCTGGAATCCCGCACCATCAAGGTCAAGGTCTTCAAGGAACGGCAGGCGGCCCTGGACTTTCTCAAGATCGACGACCCGGCCACCTGGCCGTCACCCGGTTCGGGAGCCTCCGCCCCCCACGCCTGAGAACCCTAACGCCCCCGGGTCAGCCGGAGCAGGCCGTTCACACCTCGTCGTCGTGGCATTTCAGGCAGCCGCGGAACCGGGGATGGGAGGTGGGCGGCCCCGCCGGATCCCGGTCTGGGTGGTGGCAGGCCAGGCATTCCTCGTCCAGGCGCGCCCCGGCGTGGATCTCCGGAAACCGTCGGATCGAGGGCCCGTGGACACCCAGGTAGTGCCGGTAGGCGCAGCCCCCGGCCACCAGGCAGAGCGCCAGGCAAAAAGCGATTCGTTTCATGCGGGCTCCTCCAGGCGACCGTCCTTGAGCCGGATGGCCGCCGTCACCCGGGCCACAACGTCGGGATCATGGGTGGCCACCACCAGGGTGGCCGCGTGCCCGGTGGCCCATTCGAGCATGCTCCCGATCAAGCGCTCCCCGGTTTCCGAGTCGAGGCTGGCGGTGGGTTCGTCGGCCAGCAGGATGGCGGGCCCGTGGGCAATGGCCCGGGCGAAGGCCACCCGCTGGATTTCACCGCCGGAAAGCTCCCGGGGCAGGGCCGCGCCCACCCCGGGAAGTCCCACCGCCTCCAACAGCGCCGCGACCCGCCGGTCCCGCTCGCGGCCCAGGATCCCGTTCAACTCCAGGGGCAAGGCCAGATTCTCCCGCACCGTGAGAAAGGACAGGAGATTGCCGGACTGGAACACGAAACCCACGCGCCGCCGCTGAAAACGCGCCAGGGCGCCGGGCCCCAGGGTGTGCACCGCTGTCCCGGCGCAGAACACCCGGCCGGCGTCGGGCCGCTCCAGCCCCCCGATGCAGTGGAGCAGGGTGGTCTTGCCGGAGCCCGAACGGCCCAGCACCGCCAGGGCGCCGCCAGCCGCCACCCGCAGGGACACGTCGCTCAAGGCGGCCACCCGCCCGCGCCCCGAACGATAGGATTTGCTGACCCCCTGAACGTCGATCGTATTCACAGGCTCCTCAGGATCTCGGCCGCCCGCTGCCGGACGACCATGGCCACCGGCCAGACGGCCGCCAGCAGGCCGAAGACCAGGGCCAACAGCGGCGGCACCCCCAGGGAATAGGACGTCAGGCGCGGATAGATGATTCCGGAGACGGCGAAATAGGGATTGTGCGATGTGAGGGCCCCCAGGTCGATGCCCGTCCGCGCCACCAGGAGCACGACCCCCGCGCCCACGGCCGCGCCGGTGCCGGCGGCCGCCAGGGTCAGCCCCGTCACCTGGGCCAGGATCAGGGCGGCCGACTCCACGGGCCGCACCCCCATGGCTTTCAGGATGCCGTGTTCCCGGAGGTTTTTAAGGATGAAGATCACGAAGGCACAGGCGATCCCCAGGGATACCACCGCAAAGACCAGCACCATCACGATGCCCATGGAAACGTAATTGAGGTCGATGAGCTGCTTCAAGTCGGGCATGAAATCGGACCAGGCCTCGAAGCGCGGGCTGCCGGGGAGCCTGGAAAGCGCTGCCGCCACCGCGGCCGCCACCGCCCCGTCCTCGAGAAACACCGCGGCCGTGCGCCGGGCGTCGGCGGCCGGCCAGGCGGACAGCGGCACGAAGGCCAGGCTCCCATCCAGCGCCGGGATGCCGGTGCGGAAGATGCCGCAAACCGTGTAGCGCCCCAGCAGGCTGCGGTCCGCGGCGACAATCTCCACGCTCTGCCCCACTCCGGCCGCCAACTGCCGGGCCAGGCCCTGCCCCAGGTAGAGGTCGTGGGAAGCGCCCTCCAGATAACGTCCCGCGGCGGTCTTGCGCCAGAGCGCGGTGAAACGCTTTTCGGCCTCCGGATCCACGCCCACCAGCTCCACCGGGGACCATCGCGTTGCCGACCGCAGCGTCGCCGCCACCTCACGCCGCACCAGCGCCCCCCGGATTCCGCGCCCCGTCAGGTCCGCGGCGCGCACACCCGGGGGCAGGTCCCGGCAGAGCACATGTCCCGCCAACAGGCCCACCGAGTTGCGCACCATGGCGTCGTTGGTGCCCACGGCCAGGGAGGACAGGAAAACCAGGGCGCCGGTGGCCGCAAACACCATCAGGCCCAGCACCAGGGTGGAGCGCCAGGAGCGCTGGAGGAAGCGGGCGGCCAGGCGGACCCAGAGACCGGGTCTCATGGGGTTCCCCCCGGGGCCGCAGCCACCAGGCGATGGGCGCCGATGCGCGCGGCGATGAAGGCCGCCGACGGTGCTGCCAGGAACCGGTGCCCGGGGGCAAAGAGGGCCAGCAGGCCGCGCTCCAGATACCCCTGGGCGGCCTCCCAGGCCCCCCGGCCGAGGTCCGGATAATGTCCCAGGAAACCGCGCACCTCGTCGGGGGCCGGCGGCCGCCCGGCCCGGCGGGCCAATTCGTCCCGGGCCGCCGCCCACGGCCCATGGGCCGCCAGGCTGGCCACGTAGTTGTGACGGCGCCCGCGCACGTCGGCCAGCAGATCCACCATGTCGTCCAGCACCTGGCAGCCCATCCCGATATCGTAAAGGGCCGCCTTCAACCCGCTCACCGCCGGGTGCCCCCCATCCCCCAGCGCCTCGGGGACGGCCCAGGTGCACTGGAAGAGCATGGCGGTCTTGAAATGGTGCACCTGCCGCAGCACGGCGGCCGGCGGCAGGCGCCGGTCGACACCCGGCTGTTCGCCGGCTTCCTGGGCCCCGCTGGGGGCCAGGGCGGCCAGGGATGCCGCCGCCGCCCGGCGCACGGCCTCCAGGGCGATCTCCCCTTGCTCCCAGCGTCGGGTGAGCAATTGGAAGAGCACGCGGTCGGAGACCATGATGTCCAGCACGGAACGAAAGCGCGTACCGCCGGCGGGCAGATCGGTTTCCAGGGTGGCCTTGTACTCGTCGTCCAGGAGATTGTCGCACCCGGTGACCATGCCCCTCAGGCACTGGTTGACGGCCACGTAGAAGGTGCGCCGCGCCGGCGCCAGCGCGGCGCGCCAATAGGCATAGAGGAAAAGGGCCGAAAAGAAATTGCGCGGCAGGCTGAAATAGTCCTCCACCGGGGGGGTGAGCCGGATGCCGCTGCCGGCCAGCACCTGGCCGGCCGTGTCCCAGTAGACCGACAGGCCCGCGCGCAGCTCCGCCTCCAGGCGCTCCCAGATCTCCTCCGCGGGCGGTTGCGCCGTACCGCCGGACGCGGCCTGGACCAGGTGGAGAAAGCGGGAGGCGCTGCTCATGGCTTGTGGCTCGTGAAGACCGCGATGTAGCCGAAATAGGTGGCCGCCAGGTGCGGGGTGGCGAATCCGGCCGCCGCGATCAAGCCGGGAAGCAGGCCGCGGGTGTTCTCCGCGATTTGGGGCTGCAGGAAAAACCAGCGCGCCACGTGGGAGACCAGCGCCCCCATGCGGGTCGTGGGGGTGTGCATGTCGGCGATGATCAGGCGCCCGCCCGGCTTGAGCACCCGATAGGCCTCCTCCAGGGACATCCGTTTGAGCTCCCGGTCCACGTGATGGAAGAAGAGGCTGGAAACCACGGCATCGAAGCTTGCCGGCGGAAAATCCAGCGCCTCGGCCGCCATGGCCTCGAAGCGGCAGCCCGGACCGCCCCGCTTCCGGCGGGCCAGGCCGATCATGCGCCCCGCGGCGTCGATGCCCACGGCCTCGCCGCCCGCATGCGGGTCCAGCCGATCGGCGATCCGGCGGCACAAAAGACCGGTGCCGCAGCCCAGGTCCAGCACCCGGTCCGTCGGCCGGGTCGCCAGGAGCTCGAGAAGGTGCCGGTCGTATTCGGCCTGGCGCCCCAGCAGCAGGAAGGGCTCGCAGAAGTCGTAGACGGCGGCGGCGTAATCCAGGGTGCGACCCCGGGTGGGTATGGAGGCGATGCGCATGGGAACCGCTCCTTCGCCGGTGGATCCCGGCAGTTGGGTAAGACGGGGCGCCGGGTTGTCAACCCGATCCGGCGACACGGTCAGGCAAGGATCGCGAGCATCGGTGCGGGAAAGGCGGCGGCGCGCGCCGCCAGGGCTGCGGGGACCGCCGTCAGGCCCCCCGTTCAGCCCGTCCCCCGGTCCCGGCGTTGTTTCCAGCGGGCCCACCAGCCCAGGGCCCGGAGCGCCGCAGGCTCCGCTGCCGTGGTGCTTTCCTCCCCACCGTCCGGCGCGCCGGCCATGGCGGGGAAGCGGCCTTCGGGGCCGTAGAGCGCCAGCAGCATGTCGCGCACGTTGCGCCGCACCAGGCCCCGCAAGGGCAGGCGGCCCACCAGACCGTACATGGGGGCGCTGCCGGCCTTCGCCAGGGAGGGGTCGGCACGCACCGCGTCCACGGCGGCGGCCAAATCGCCCAGGAAGGCCGGCACCACCTCGAGGTGGCGGGGGGTCACCATGGCGTGCAGGCAATCCGGCCGCTGCTGGCGGTCCACGTGCCACCCCCGGGCTTCCAGCCGATCGCCCACGGCGAAGATGTTCACCTGGGGATCCGTGGCGCGGTAAGCGAAGAGGCTCATGGGCGGCCGCCCCAGCACCTCCAGGCCCGGGATATTCCCGATGCCCTCGATCAGCTGGCGGGTGGCCTGCATGATGCGCCGGGCGTTTTCAAGGTATCCGGCCTCCCCCAGGGCCATCATGGCGGCCCAGGCCGCGGCGATGCTTCCCCCGGGACGCGTGCCCAAAAGCCCCGCCGAGGCGAAGATGCCGCCGGGCCAATCCGGGTAGACGAACAACTGGTGCTTCAGGTACTCCAGATTCCGGTAGAGGATCACCGAGGCGCCCTTGGCGCCGTAACCGTATTTGTGGGTGTCGGCGGAGATGGAGGTAACCCCCGGAACCCGGAAATCGAAGGCCGGCACGGGGTGCCCCAAACGCTCCACGAAGGGCAGCAGGTAGCCCCCCACGCAGGCGTCCACGTGGAGGGGGATGCCCCGGGACTGGGCGATGCGCCCCAACTCCCCGATGGGGTCCACCACCCCGTGGGGGTACTGGGGGGCGGAGCCCAGGATCATCACCGTGTTGCGGCCCACCCGCCGCCGCACGGCCTCGGGGTCCACCCGGAAATCGGTCCCCAGGGGCACGTGCACCGCCTTGACGTCGAAATAGGCGGCCCCCTTCTCCCAGGCCACGTGGGCCGACGCCGGCAGGATCATTTCCGGCCGTCGGATCCACGGGCGGCGGGCGCGCGCCCGGTCGCGGTAGGTCTTAACGGCCAGCAGGCAGCTCTCCGTGCCGCCGGACGTCATGGTGCCGCATACCTGGTCGTCGCCGTGCAGCAGTCCGGCGGTCATGCGCACCACCGCGTGCTCCATGCGCGTGAGGCTCTTGAAGGCCATGGGATTCAAGGCATTGGCCGACAGAAAGAGGTTGTGCGCCTCCTGGAGCAGCCGGGTGTGCCCGGCGCCCAGGTAGTAGACCAGGGACCAGGTGCGCCCCCCGGCATAGTCGGGGTCCGCCGCGGCCAGGCGACGAAGGTGTTCCAGGATCTCCTCCCGGGACCACCCGTCGGCCGGCAGAATCCCATCGAGTTCGTTCAACGGATTTCCTTTCCCGGGTGTCGCCCCCCCTGGCCTCCGGTATCTTTACCCTCAAGGATCTTGCTCAGGGGCGCAGGTCCGAGGACCCCGGGGATGCCGGCGCGGCCGCGGATCCGCGGCCGGCACGGGGCGCACCGACTTCCGGCATGAAGCGGATCAGCGCCAGGATCACCAGGGGGAGCAGGGCCACGCCGTGCAGGGCATGGCGCACACCGTAGCGGTCGGCCAGCATCCCCACCAGGGGCGCCACGAGACCGCCGAGGCCCACGCTCAGACCCATCATGAGGCTGGCGGCCATGGAGCGTCCCCGGGGGGCCAGCGCCTGGGCCATGACCACCCCCAGGGGCAGGGTGGCCAGCACGCTGGCCCCGGCCAGGGCGGTGCCCAGGTAGACCCAGGCGCCCTCGAGGTGGAGCAGCAGGATCAATAGGGGCGTCATCAGGCCATAGACCCCGTAGAAAATCGGCTTGAAACCGATGCGGTCGGAAAGGTGTCCGGCCAGCACCCCGCTGAAGGTCCCGGCCACGGTGAAAATGGAAAAGAGGGCCCCGGCCGCGGTGAGGGAATACCCCTGCCCCACGTAGAGCACGGGGATGAAGGTCAGGAAGGATTGGCCCACCACGGCCCGCAGGACCTGGATCACCCAGATGAGCACCATGGAGCTCCAGACCGTTCCCAGGCTCTCCCGCAGCGCCCCCCAGAACCCCAGGTGGCGCAAGCCTTCGCTCACCGGCCGCGGAACGGTAAAATAGAGGAAGGCCAAGGCCGCCAGGCCGGGCAGCGTGGCCCAGGGCATGGCGCCGAGCCCGAAGCGCGCCACCCAGGCGGTGATCAGGACCGGCCCCACGCCGAAGGCCAGCGTGCCCCCGGTGTTGAAAACCGACATGGCCAGGCCCGCCTGCCGGCCGGCGTAAACCGGCACCATGCCGGCCACCGAGGGATGAAACATCGAGGACCCGATGGAGCCCAGGGCCACGCATCCCAGCAAGGGCCAGAAGGAGGCGGCCAGGCCGGTGAGGGGGAGAAAGACCACGGTCAACAGCACCCCTCCCAGCACATAGACCCGGCTCTGGGTGCGATCGGCCAGGTAGCCCACCGTGGGTTGCACCACGAAGGCCAGAAAGCGGTTGACGCCGGCAATGAACCCCACCTGGGCGAGGCTCAGGTGGAGCTGGTCCACGAAGACCGGAAAGAGGGGGCTGGTAAAGGAACTGAAGAAATCCCCGGTGAAGTGCACGAGGGTGATGGCGACGATGACCTTCCAGTGCGTGCGCTGGGGATCGATGCTCATGGTGGCGGCTTTCCGGGCTCCGGGGAACTCTCCGGGGCGGCCCCGGATCCGGGTGACAACGGGTTCGGCAGCCGGCCCCGCAGGGCGGTGAAAGCGCTACCTTTTAGCCCATCGCCGCCGGTGGGTCAACGCCCTTCCGGCAACTTCCGGGCAGGCGCTCCACGACCGGCACCCGCACCCGGCGGGAACCCGGCACCACCAGGTGGCATTCCCCCTCGCCAGCCATCTCCAGTTGCGCGGCCATGGCCAGCAGCGCCTGCTCGCCGAACTTGGCGATTTCCGCACCGACCCGGAAATAGAGGCTGTCGCCGCAGATGAAGAGACGGGAGGCCTCCAGGGGCAGGCGCCGACCCGTGTTCAACTCCAGCTCCGGCGCGCCGCCGCCGTGGAGACGCACCACGAAAAGGGCCGTCTCCGCATGCGGAAAATAGATCTTCTCCCGGCGCTGCCCATTGACCTGGGTCAGGTAATAGCCCCCCGCATCCCGGCGGATGGCACGATTGAAACGCGCGATGATGCGCCTGATCCGGAAAGGCCCGCCGGCGTTGCGCCAGCGGCCGCGCCCATCCATCCAGAAAACGGCCTGCTCCCTGGGAATCACCGTTTCGGGCAGGTCATCCCCGGACGTCTCCACCATGGTTCCGCTTCCTCCGGCCCCGCGCCTTCCGGCGCCGATTCTCCGCCCCCGCGGCCCTCCGCGGCGTTCCAGCCCTCAGGGGAACATTTCCCGCCGCCGGTCGCGCCGGTCCTTCGCCCAGCGGGGACAGAAGGCCGGCTGGCCGCGCATCACCAACTGCATGCAGGCATCGCAGGTCGGACTGCATTTGCGGATGCTCTGGTCCTTGCCGGCCCGGGCCTTCCGGGGCCACTCGGGATCCACCCACAGCATCCGGGCCAGGCCGATGAAATCGGCGTAGCCTTTGGCCAGGATCGCCTCCGCCAGCCGCGGGGTAGCAATCCGCCCGGCGGCGATGACGGGAACGTCCACGGCCTTCTTGATCAGGCGCGCCAGGTTCACCATGTAGCAGGGACGCCGGGAACGGCGCACCACCTCCGGCAGGGAGAAGGACTCGTAGGTCCCCCCCATCACCGACAGGTAGGCCACGCCCTGGCGCGCCAGCTCCGCAGCCAGCACCGCCGATTCCTCCGTTCGCAAGCCGTCCGGCAGCCACTCGTCGGCCAGGAAACGATAACCCACGGGAAAATCCCCCACCGCGTCCTTGACCCGCGCCAGGACCTCCAGGGGGAAGCGCATGCGGTTGGCCAACGCGCCTCCGTAGGCATCCGCCCGGCGATTGGTGCGCGGGGAGACGAACTGGGCCAGCAGGTATCCCGTGCCCCCGTGGAGCTCCACCAGGTCGAAGCCGGCGCGCTGGGCTCTCTGGGCGGCCCGGGCGTATTGCTTCTGGACGGCGGCGATCTCCCTTTTGAGCAGGGGGCGCGGCGTGCGGCCGAAAGCCGTCACCGCCGAGGCCGACACCGGCTGGGCGTCCCGGGCGAATCGGCCGGCGTGATTGATCTGCAGGGCGCTGCGGGCTTTCTCGGCGCGGATGATGTCCGCCAGCTGGGCGAGCCCCTTGATGTAGCGGTCGTGATCACAGCGCAGGGTGCGGGGGGAACCGCGGCCGGTCTGGGCGATGCCGGCATTTTCCACCACCACCAGGGCTACCCCGCTGCGGGCCATCTGCCTGTAGTGGTCCCGCATCAGGTCGGAGACCGTACCCCCCTCATCGGCATACCCCAGGTAGAGGGGCGCCATGGTGAGACGGTTCTTCAACCAAAGCTTCTGGAGCCGGCAGGGCCGGAACAGATTGGGGTAGGCGGCTTGTGGCATGGGTCCTCCTTGGGCGGATGCGTGTTGGTCCTCGGGCGCGCCGCGCCGGCGGATCTCCCGGAGCGGCGCTGTCCCGGAGGCCGGCGCCACCGGGGACCCTTCGACCCGGTGGCGCCGGGGCCTTCAGCCAGCTCCCGGGTTCACCGCGGCCACCGAGTTCTTCCCCTGCTTCTTGACCCGGAACATGGCCTGGTCGGCCAGGGCCAGCATATCGGTGAGGTCTTCGGCATCTTCCGGAAAAGTGGATACCCCCAGGCTGGCCTGCACCCGGACGCACAGCCCGCGCCCCGTCAGGTAGCGGGCCTCGGCCACGGCGGCCCGCAGGCGCTCGGCCAGCGCTAGGGCCGTGCGCTTCGCGACGCCGGGCAGCACCGCCACGAACTCGTCCCCCCCGTAAGCCACGCCGAAGGCCGGTGGCGCAAGGGTTTCCCGGATGGTGCCGGCCACTTCCTGCAACGCCCGGCTGGCGTTGAGATGGCCATGGGCATCCACGACGGCCTTGAAGTTGTCCATGTCCATGAAGATCAGGGAGAAAGGGACATCGTCCCGCCGGCTGCCGGCGATGAGCTCCTGGAGCGCGCGGTAGAGGTACCGCGTGTTGAAGAGACCCGTGAGGTTGTCGCGCACGGCCTGCTCGCGGAATTTGCGTTCGCTCACCCGCAGGGCTTCCTGGGCGCTCTTGAGCTCGTCTTCCAGGGCCATTTCGTGGGACACGGGGGTGAGACACCCCATGGAGAGAAACAGGTCGTCGGGTTCATGATATTCCACCCGGGCCTGGTCCTTCAGCCAGACGGGCTCACCGGTGGCCGCGGCCACTTTGTAGACCGCTTCCAGGGCACCGTCGCGCCGCACTTCATCCCGCAACCCGGAGCGCTGCCGGTCCAGCTCCCCCGAGGGCAGGATTTCCTCCCGGACCCCCAGGCCGGCCACGGGCGCCCGAAAGACCCGCCGCTCCACGACGCTCGCCCGGAAGCGCTCCGCCGCGGCAACGTCCTCCCAGCCCAGGAGGAGCGCCAGCCGCCGGCCCACGAACTCGTACCAGATGGTCTCACCGTGGGCGTGCCAGGCCGCCACATAGGGGATGGTCGGGCTGCCCGCCTCGTCGAACGCCCGGAAGCGCTGGACGAGTTCCCGCACGCGGGCCTGGAGACCAGGGCTGAAGTTCCCGGCCAGGATCCGCCCCTGGCAGCCTTCCGTCATGGTCCTGGAGGCGTCGGTCGCCGTCATGCTGTCACCCCCGATGCAACGCGGCCTCAGCGGCTCCCGGCGGGGCCGATGGTACCTCCGCGTCCGGCCCGGGGCTCCTCGTCACATCCATCTCAAGCCACCATGGAACAAATGCTTCGGGAACGCAAGAGGCCGGAAGGCGACCTGCAGGGTTCGGATCGACGCCCGGGCCCGCCGCCGGGGGCCGCGTTGGCGCGGGCCGCGCGATGGCCATGCCAACCCCGCAGGTCGGCGGCGGATGGGTGCGGGGTTGGAGCGCCCTCAAGCTCCCGGGACCAAAACCCCCAGGCGCTTCAGGGCCTCCGGCAGGCGCGCCAGGGGACCCTGAAATTCCGGGGGCGGGATTTCCGGCAGCCCCTCCGTCCGCTTTCTCCGGGTGAGGGCCAGGAAGCCGAAATCCCCCCGGGCGGCGTCCTCGGTGAGATAGGTGTGCATGCCTTCCAGCCCCGCGGCCATGTCGTTGACGGGGTCGTTGCCCACCATGAGGCAGTCCGCCGGATTGACCCCCAGGTGGTCGGCCACCTCGCGATAATATCCGGGATGGGGCTTGACGTAGGAACTGGTTTCGATGGATGTCACCAGGCGAAAGCCGGCCGCCGGCACCCCCACCCATTCCAGGCGCTGACGCTGCACGGCCTCCGGGAAAATGGGGTTGGTGGCCACCACCAGGGGCAGCCCGCTGGCCCGCAGGCGGGCCATGGTGGCCTTGAGCCCCTCCGGCGCCCGGACCGATACCTGAATAATGGCGAAATCGGTGGCGTAAAAGGTCATGAAGCGCTGCCAAAGCTCGGCGCTCCGGCCGTCCATCCCGGCCGCGAAGGCCTCCCGGAAGCGTTCCGCATTGCGGCGGGTACCGTCGCTGACCGCCAGGCTCCGGGTGGCCTGCAGGAGCCGCGCCTGAAACGCGGCAGGCGCCAACAGGTCGGCGAAGCGGCCGGCGATGCGCGGAAAATACTGCCGGAAGAAAGCCGGCTCATCGAAGAGCACCAAGGTGTTGTCGAGATCCAGCAGCACGGCTTTGAGCATCCGGCAATCCTCGAGGACGGTTGACGGTGGTGGGGCAACGGGGGCCTCCCCAGGGGTGCATGTCGCATTTTCTATCACAGGCGGGCGCATGGACCAACCGCCATCGTCACCCGGCCGGGGGAATTCCGCAGCGGGAGATTGTCTCGACCCTGCCGATGCGTATATTAGCAGGTATCGAAAAACCGCTGCGGAAGCCGAAAGGTCGATCAGCGGCTCACGGACGTAACCGTGACGGCACTTCTCCCATGGGGCCGCGCCGGCTCCCGCAGCCTCCTGACCGCTTTCGCCAACCCTGCCGGAGAGTCCGCTTCCGGCGCCTCCCGAGCCGGTTCACGGGCAGGTTTCCCCCATCAACCGCGGAGCAGGGGTGTCCATGGACTTTCTTTTCCTGTCGCCCGAGTTCCCGCCCCACTACGCCCACTTCGTCCGGCAGCTGGATCGCCGGGGAGTGGGCGTCTACGGTGTGGGCGAAGCCGATTTCTACTGGATGCCGCCCGATCTGCGCCACGCCCTCAAATGGTACCTGCGGGCCGACCTGCGGGACCAGGCCGCGGTGGGCCGGGCCGTGGACCAGTTGCTGGCCGTCAAGGCCGGCCACGGCCGGCCGGGAGGCTTCCAGTGGGTGGAGTCCCACAACGAGCAGTGGCTGCGCCTGGAGGCCTGGATCAACGCCACCTATGGCGTGGAAGGGATCCGGCCGGACGACCTGGAGCGGATCAAGAAGAAATCCGCCATGAAAGAGGTGTTCCGCCGGTGCCGGCTGCCCGTGGCCCCCGGGGGCCGGGTGCAGGGCCTTGTCCAGGGACTCAAGCTGGCCGATGAGCTGGGCCTGCCCCTGATCCTCAAACCCGACGAGGGGGTGGGCGCCGGGGGCGTTCATCGCGTGGACGACCGGACCACCCTCCGGGCCCTGCTCGCCTCGCTGCCGGAAGACTACCTGATGGAAGCCTGGGTGTCGGCCCCCATCGTGACCTACGACGGTCTTGCCGATGGCGAGGGCCGCGTGCTTTTCGAAAGCTCTCTCACCTACGGCGACGGCGTGCTGGAGTATGTCCAGGGCAAGGACCCGTTCATCCGCATCACCCGGGAACTGCCCCGGGGCTTGGCCGAAACCGGCCGCAAACTGGTGGCGGCCTTCGGCATCCGCCGCAAGTTCTTCCATATCGAATTTTTTCAGACCGCCGGCGGCGTGATGCCCATCGAGGTCAACTGCCGGCCGCCCGGGGGCCCGATCCTGGACATGATGAACTATAGCGCGGATGTGGATCTCTATGCCGCATACGCCCTCATGATCACCGGCGCCCCGGTGAACCTGCGCCGGGACAAGCCCTACTGCGTGGGCTATTTAGGGCGCCGCGACCGGGCTTACCGGCTGGGCCACAGCGACCTGCTGGCGCGCTACGGCCACCTGGTGGTAGACCACGGCGAAAACCCGCCCCTCTTCTGGGAGGCCATGGGCAAGTACCGGTATATATTCCGCGCGGCCGCGGAAGACGACGTGCGCAATCTTGCGGCCGACGCCCTGGCGACCGTCTGAGGGCGGCCCCTCCCGAGGATTGGCGCATCACCCCATGATACCCGTGACCCCTGACATCGCCATCGACGAAAAGGATCTCCAGGTGCTCTGCGTGCGCGCTTCGGGCCCCGGCGGCCAGCACGTGAACAAGACCGCCACGGCTGTCCAGCTGCGCTTCCGCGTGGATGGCTGCTCGCCGCTTCCCGTGGCTGTGCGTCAGCGGCTCAAACGCCTGGCCGGCCGCCGCCTGAGCGCCGAGGGCGATATCGTGATCCGGGCCGAGCGCTTCCGCAGCCAGGCCCAAAACCGCCAGGAAGCCCTGGAGCGCCTGGCGGACCTCATTCGGCGGGCCAGCGTGCGGCCGCGCGTCCGCCGGGCGACCCAGCCCACGGCGGCCGCCCGCCGCCGCCGACTGGAATCCAAATTGCGGCGCAGCCGGGCCAAGGGCCTGCGCCGGAGTGTGTCGGGCGACGATGGCTAGAACCCATCTCAAAAAAGT
>DJGG01000291.1:4148-4297 GCA_002432195.1 Desulfobacteraceae bacterium UBA5852 | reverse complement strand
ATCGCGCGCGGGCCGCGGAGGCCTCCGCGCGCCAGGGCCTGGAACCGCAGGGCGCCGATCCGCCCGCGCAGGCCCCAGGGGAGGCTCCCGCGCCGGCCGCCCCGGCGAGGCTTGCCGGTCCGGGCCTCACCGAACGCCTGTGGGCCGAG
>DJGG01000291.1:0-4072 GCA_002432195.1 Desulfobacteraceae bacterium UBA5852 | reverse complement strand
CGCCTGGGCATCCCCGTCAACAAGGGGGCCTTCGACGCCCTGGTGAAGGCCGACTTCTCCTCCCAGATCGCCGACCGCATCATCCGGATCGTCGGCGACATCATGGCGCAGGGGGTGGTGGCCAACAAGGAGGTCCTGCTGCGGGAGACCGAGCGCGGCATCGTGCTGCGCATCGTGGGCACGGACAGCGAGCGGATCGTCACCAACGTACGCGCCTTCTACGGTCTGCCCCAGGCCAAGGAGATGGTGCGCATCGTGGGCCAGCCGTTTCTGGAGGATGTGAGCTACGCCCGCCTGAACCTGATCGTGGACTTCGCCCAGCGGCTCCTGCAGCCCGACATCACGCTCAACCGCAACGAGACCCAGAAGCGGCGCAACGCGGCCGTGGCGGCCGTGAAGCCCGTGCTGCACAAGATCAAGGCCGGCGAAATGCTGCTGCGCGAGGGGGAGCGCGTCAGCGCCGCGCACCTGCTCAAGATCGAGGCGCTGCAGGCCGCCATCCAGGACCAGACCCTGGCGGCCACCAGCATCGGAGCGGCGCTGCTGCTCCTGTGCCTGCTGATTTGCACCTACGTGCTCAACAGCGCCTCCGCCCCCCCCGCCGGCGCCCTGGCCAACAAGGATCTGCTGTTCCTGGCCTGCCTGCTGATCCTCTTCTTCATCCTGACGGAGATTTCCGTCACCCTGTGCCGCACCCTGGCGGAAAACTCGCCCTTCGCTTTCGCGGCCGGCGACATCTTCTACAGCACCCCGATCCCCTCGGCGGCCATGATCGTCTGCCTCTTCCTGGGGCTGGCGGCCGCTCTGCCGGTGGCCATCGTCCTGTCGGTCTGCGTGGCGATTCTCTTCCAGGGGCAGCTGGAATCCTTTATCTTCTTCGCCCTCAGTTCCTGCATGGCGGCCTACTGGATCCGCGACTGCCGTGAACGCAAGGTCTTCATCAAAGCCGGCCTGAAGATCGGCCTGCTCAACGTGGCGCTGGCCACGGCGGTGAGCGTCTACAGCGCCGACGTCGACCTCGCGCGCCTGGCCTGGAGTTGGGTCTTCGGGCTGCTCGGCGGGCTGGGCAGCGGCATCGTGGCCGCCGGCGTGGCCCCCATGATGGAGATCTTCTTCGGCTACACCTCCGACATCAAGCTCCTGGAGCTGGCCAACCTGGACCAGCCCATTCTGCGCAAGCTGCTCATCGAGGCCCCCGGCACCTACCACCACTCGGTGATCGTGGGCAACATGGTGGAGGCGGCGGCCTCGGAAATCGGCGCCAACCCGCTGCTGGCCAAGGTATGCGGCTACTATCACGATATCGGCAAGATCCGGAAGCCCGCCTATTTCATCGAAAACCAGACCGATGGCAAGAACCGCCACGACAAGCTGGCGCCCTCCATGTCCGCCCTGATCCTCATCGCCCACCTCAAGGAGGGCGTGGAGATGGCCAAGGCGAACAAGCTGGGGCAGGTGATCATCGACACCATCCGCCAGCACCACGGCACCAGCCTGATCCGGTTTTTCTATGAGAAGGCCAAGCAGCAGAAGGGCGAAGACAACGTCAACATCGACAACTACCGCTACCCGGGCCCCAAGCCCCAGACCCGCGAGGCGGGTCTGGTGATGCTGGCCGACGTGGTGGAGGCCGCTTCGCGCACCCTGGAAAACCCGACCCCCTCGCGCATCCAGGGACTGGTACCGAAGCTGATCAACACCATCTTCTCCGACGGCCAGTTGGACAATTGCGAGCTGACCCTGAAGGACCTGCACAAAATCGCCAAGATCTTCAACACCATCCTGACCGGCATCCACCACCACCGGATCGAGTACCCCGAAAAGCGGCCCGCACCCAACGAGCGCTGGAAAACCAAAGATGTCAATTCTGATCGACAACCGCCAAGATACGATCCCGATCCCGGAGACGACGATCGCCAAGAGCGCCCGGATCATCTTAGACGACTTGGGCTCTCCTGACGGCGAGCTCTCCGTGGTGATCGTCAGCGATTCCCAGATGGCGGAGCTCAACGCCACCTACCGCCACCGCCAGGGACCCACCAACGTGATCGCCTTTGCCATGCGGGACGGAGAATTCGGCGACCTCAACCCCCAGTTGCTGGGCGACGTGGTCATCTCGGCCGACACCTGCCGGCGGGAGAGCGCGGCGGCCGGCGTGAGCTTCACCTGGCGCCTCGTGGAGCTCCTGACCCACGGGATCCTGCACCTGTTCGACTTCGATCACGAACGCTCCGAGGCGGAGGACGACCGGATGCGGGATCGCAGCCAGGCCCTGCTGAACCGCCTGGGGGCCCGGGCCGCGGACCTGGGTCTCGTGCCGCCGGAGCCCCCCCCATCCACCCCCGCGGCGCCCTGACGCGCCGGCAGCCCGCGGCAACCCGACCACGTTTCCGGGAGGCAGCATGCCCGATCTCATTGTGAACCTGAATCACGTGGCGGCCCTCCGCCGGCTGCGGGACGAACCTTTCCCGGACCCCGCGGCGGCGGCCACCCTGGCCGAGCTGGCCGGGGCGGCGGGCGTGGCCTTGCGGGTCACCGAGGACCGCCGCCACGGCACCGACCGCGATCTGCGGGTCCTGCGCCAGGTGACCCAGGGAAGCCTGCTGCTGGGACTCGCCCCCACCTCCGAAATGATGGGCCTGGCCCTGGACATCAAGCCCGACCTGGTGACCCTCATGCCCGAAAAGCCCGAGGAGGCCACCTCCGAAGGCGGGCTGGACCTGGTCCTGGACCGCGGGGAGATCGCCGACACCATCGCCACCATCCGCGACGGCGGGATTCCCGTGTTCCTGTTCGTGGACCCCGACCCGGAGCAGATCAAGCGCGCCCACCGTTTGAACGCCGACGGGGTTCAGCTGCACACCGGCTCCTATGCCGGTCGCGGTTCCGCCCGCACCCGGGACCGGCTGCGGGACCGCCTGGAGGATGCCGCCAAGATCGCCGCCAAGTTGCGCCTGCGGGTGCTCGCGGGGGGCCGGCTGCATTACGGCAACGCCGGCGCCCTGGGACGCATTCGGGAAATCGACGTCTGCGTCGTCGGGCACAGCATCGTCTCCCGGGCACTGCTCACGGGCATGGAGACGGCCGTGCGCGACATGCTGATTCTCCTGGAGCCCCATTGAGGCCGGGGACCCACGGCATGCCCACCCGGTATCTCCACCTGACGACACGCTCCAGCGCGGAGACCCGCGCCCTGGGAGCGGCCCTGGGACGCCTGCTCCAGCGCGGCCTGGTGATCGCCCTGGGCGGGCCCCTGGGAGGCGGCAAGACCCGCTTCGTCCAGGGGCTGGCCCAAGGGCTGGAGGTGGTGGAGCCCCCCTACGTCACCAGCCCCACCTACACCCTGGTGCACGTCCACCACGGGCGGCTGCCCCTCTACCACGCGGATGCCTACCGCATCGGGGAGGCGGACCTCGAGGGCATCGGCTTCTACGATCTCCTCGACGGCACCGCGGTGGTGGCCGTGGAGTGGGCTGCGCGGATCGCCGGCCAGCTGCCCGAAGAGCGCCTGGAGGTCACCCTGGTGCCCCTGGAGGCCGACCACCGCCGCGTGGAGATGGCGGCATATGGACTTGACGCGGCGCTTCTGTTAAAGGACCTGGAAAAAATCGCGAGGGAACGACAATGGGTCTGATCGTGCAAAAATTCGGCGGCACCTCCGTGGCCGACCTGGACCGCATCCGCAACGTGGCCCGACGGGTGGCCCGGGCCTACGACCAGGGCAACGACGTGGTGGTGATCCTGTCGGCCATGGCCGGGGTAACCGACCGCCTGATCAACATGGCCCGCCAGGCGGCCGACGTCCCCGACAAGCGGGAGCTCGACGTACTGCTGGCCACCGGGGAGCAGACCACGTCGGCCCTGCTGGCCATGATGCTCAAATCCATGAACTACCCGGCCGAGTCGATCCTCGGGTTCCAGGCCCGGGTCCTCACGGACTGCGCGTTCGGCAACGCCCGGATCCTCAACATCGGCCCGGAGCGCATCCGGCAGCTCCTCGGTGAGCGGAAGATCGTGGTGATGGCCGGCTTCCAGGGGTCGGACGTCAACGGCAACATCACCACCCTGGGAA
>DJGG01000289.1:34397-50849 GCA_002432195.1 Desulfobacteraceae bacterium UBA5852 | reverse complement strand
ATCGGCCCCACCAGGGCAGGCGTATTCATCAACTTCGTGCCGGTGAGCGCCCTGCTCCTCGGTTGGCTGCTTCTGGGAGAGACCCTGTCGCCGGCCCTGCTGGCCGGCGGGGCCATGGTCATCGGCGGCGTGGTCCTGACCAACCGCCAACCGCCGCTGGCGCCCGGACGGACCGCGTCCGGAAATTCCGCAAGCACAGCCTGTTGAGCCCGGTCACCTTCCGGGTGCTTCGATGTCGACGTGGTGGGCCTCCGACGGGCCATTCAGCAACTGCAGGGCCGTAACCCGGATGCAGAGCCAGCGGACCTGCGGATTCCGGGCAAAGGCGGCCATCCCGGGGTGGCGTTGGAGGAACCGGCGGCGGATATGCGCCTCGGCCCCGGGGTCGGGTGGGGGGGCCAGGCGCCCGGTGATCGTCAAGGCGCGAAGGCCATCCATGCCGGGGTGGTCGCTGCGGGTGTCGATCAGCAGGCTGACGACGGGATTGGCCTGGAGGTTGGCATACTTGCGGGTGTCCAAGTGGGTGACCAGATAGATCTCCGAGCTGTCGGGGCTGGCCGCATAGGCCATGAGGGAGCAGTGGGGCCGGTTGTCCCCGGCGGTGGCCAGCACGCAGAAGCGCTGGTCCTGGATCATGTGCCGCATTTGATGGAGCATGGGGGACGCCTCCCAGCGCGAGGGTCGAGGGATTGACCTGGGGCGCGATTCTACCATATTCAACCATGGGCGGGGAAGGCGGCTGACCGGCCGACCCACACCCCCTCGGAACCGGAGGGAGTCGAGCATGAGCGCACCCATACGTCTCGGTATCAGCGCCTGTCTGTTGGGAGAGAAGGTCCGTTGGGACGGCGGTCACAAACGCGACCGTTTCCTCACCGACACCCTGGGCCGGTTCGTGGAGTGGGTACCGGTGTGCCCCGAGGTGGAGGTGGGCCTGGGAATTCCCCGGGAGACGCTGCGCCTGGTGGGGGAGCCGCGGAATCCGCGGCTGGTGACCACGCGCACCGGGGTGGATCACACCGCGCGCATGCAGGACTGGGCCGCCCGGAGGCTGAAAGCCCTGGAAGGGGAGGACCTCTGCGGTTTCATCTTCAAGAGCGACTCCCCCAGCAGCGGCATGGAACGGGTCAAGGTCTACAATGCCACGGGCATGCCCGAAAAAAAGGGCGTGGGGATCTTCGCCCGGGCGTTCATGGAGCATTTCCCCCTGGTACCGGTGGAGGAGGAGGGACGCCTCAACGATCCGCGTCTGCGGGAGACTTTCATCGAGCAAGTCTTCACCCTGCGGCGATGGCGCGAGGCCCGTTCCCCCGGCAATTGCGTGGGCCGTGTGGTGGATTTCCACAGCCGGCACAAGCTGCTCCTCATGGCCCACAGCCCGGTGCTCCTGAGGGAGATGGGCCGGCTGGCGGCGGGAGGGCGGCAGAGGCCCTGCGCCCGGCTCCAGGCCGACTACGAGGGGTTGCTGCTGGATGCCCTGCGGCTCAAAACCACGGTGAAGAAGAACACCAACGTGCTGCAGCACATGCTGGGGTATTTCAAGCAGGACCTCACGGCCGACGAGAAGCAGGAACTCCTCGAGATCCTGGAGCGCTACCGGGCGGAACTGGTGCCCCTGGTGGTGCCGCTCACCCTGTTCAACCACTATGTGCGCAAGTACGACCAGCCCTACCTCCGGGAGCAGGTCTACCTGAACCCGCATCCGGTGGAGCTCAAACTGCGCAACCACGTGTAGACGCCCCACAGGGGCATTCCTGAAGGCTTTGCCCGGCCAGGGCTTGGAGGTTTCCGGTGCCATGGACAGCCTGAAGGCCAAACCGGTTCTGGTGGCGGGCGGCACCGGGTACGTGGGGGGACGCTTGATTCCCCTGCTGCTCCAGCGGGGTTACCGGGTCAGGGCCATGGTCCGCCACCCGGAGAAGCTGGCCTGCCGGCCCTGGGGCCGCCACCCGGACCTGGAAGTGACGGCCGGCGACGCCCTGGACGCCGAGGCTTTCCGCCGGGCGGCCCAGGGCTGCGGGGCGGCCTTCTACCTGATCCACTCCATGATCGCCCAGTCCGGGGCGTATGCCGAGGCCGACCGCCGGGCCGCCCGGCACATGGTGCAGGCGGCGGTTGCCGGGGGTGTGGGGCGGATCGTCTACCTGGGGGGCCTGGGGGATGGCGGCCATCCGCGGCTCAGCCGACATTTGCGCTCCCGCCACGAGGTGGAGGGCATTCTGGGGGCGGGGCCGGTGCCGCTCACCAGCCTGCGGGCGGCCATGATTCTGGGGGCCGGCAGCGCCTCGTTCGAGATGCTGCGCTACCTGGTGGAGCGCCTGCCGGTCATGACCGCTCCCCGGTGGATCCGCACGCCCTGTCAGCCCATCGCCATCCGCGATGTGCTGGGCTACCTCGTGGGCTGCCTGGAGGCCCCGCGGACCGCGGGGGAGACCTTCGACATCGGCGGCCCGGAGGTGACCACCTACCGTGACCTGATCCGCGTCTACGCGGCCGAAGCCGGTCTGCCGCCCCGCCGGGTGCTCACCGTGCCGGTGCTTACCCCCTGGTTGAGCGCCAAGTGGGTCCACCTCGTCACCCCCGTTCCCGCCGCCATTGCCCAGCCCCTGACCGAAGGCCTCAGCATTCCCGTGGTCTGCCGTGACAACCGCATTCGGGAGGTGATCCCCCTGCGGCCGAGCACCTGTCGGGAGACCATCCGGCGGGCCCTGGAGCGGGTGCGCCAGGAACTGGCGGACGCCTGCCGGGACGACACGGGACGCCTCGACCACCCCGAGTGGGTGACCTGCGGCGATGCGGCTTACGCCGGCGGCACGGTCATGCGCACCGGCTACCGCGTGCGCACCGCCGCCTCCCCGGAGCGGGTCTGGCAGGCGGTCCAGGGCATCGGCGGGACCCGGGGTTGGTACGCCGCGCCCAGCCTCTGGCGCCTGCGGGGCCTGGTGGACCGGTGGTGCGGAGGGCCCGGGCTTTCCCGCGGCCGGCGCAGCCCCACGGAATTGCGCGTGGGGGATGCCGTGGATTTCTTTCGGGTCCTGGAGCTGGAGCCCATCCGGCGCCTGGTGCTGGCGGCCGAGATGAAGGCCCCGGGAGAGGCCCTGCTGGAGTTTGGCATTCAGGGTGTCCCCGGAGGGACCGAATTGACGCTCGTCTCCCGCTACCTGCCCCGGGGCTTGGGGGGACTCGCCTATGGCGCTCTCCTGGCGCCGGTCCATGAGTGGCTCTTCCGCCGCCTGGCGGCGGCCGTGGCCATCCAGGCCGGAGGCCGGCTCCTGGGGTCGCCCCGGCGCCATCGGCCGCCCACCCACACGACCTGCCGCCCGGGGCCGGAATGACGCTCGCCTGCCCGCCTTGACACGCCTGCCCGCCGTTTTATCATCTCCGCAGCAGCTCAGTACGCACGCCTCGCACATTTTCTCATTTGCGATCTTCCCGCGATTCAGAGCACCCATTGGATGTAGAGGCACGTTTGCGGCTGACCCCACCGGATGGGATGCATGCGTTTACCCAAGACAAGGAGGTTAACATGGAAATCAAAGATTATTGCCGCAACGTGGAGCAGGAATTGACGGTCTGGAAAGCCCGTATGTACGACCTGATTCACAAGATGGATGGCCTGCCCACGGAGAAGGTCGAGAAAGTGCGCCCCCACGTGGAAGATCTGAAGATGGCCATCAGCGACATGGAGGCGCGCCTGGAAAAATTGCGCACGGAATGCCCCACGGAGTGGAGCCCGATGCGCAAGGAGATCGATGAGGCCCATGTGGATATGCGCAGCTGGTACGACGCTGCCGACACCACCCTGGGCAAGGGGGCCCCGATTTCCATCCCCGGCTGACAGGGGCATACCGGTAATTTCGCGGGGAGCGGCGCCGCAGGCGTCGCTCCCCGTGCGTTTGGCGCGGGGCGCCCAGTCCCCCGGCAGCCAGGCGCGTGCTTCGCAACCGGCCTGCGGCCCCACCCCCACCCGTGGCCGCTCTCCCCGGGCGCCCGCCCGGGGGTAACGGAATCGCAGCGCGGCGCGGCTTCGCTGCCGTCTCCAGGTCCGGCGGGACCCCGGACGACATCCCGATCAGACAGCCTCCCCAGCCCCCGCTGAAATTGACGGGCGCCTGGAAATGCGCGATACTGCCCCCGCAGCCCGTGAGAGTCCACCAGGCGACACCGGCGGGCCCCCGTCGGCGAACCGTCCGGCAACGGCGCCGGGGTCCGGCCGGGTTGCCGCTGTCATCCGACCATCCTCGCCAAAACCCTGAAGGAGGCCGCCATGAAGCTGCGCGTCGTTGTGTTCGGCCTTGTGTGTTGCCTGTTGGCCGCAGCCCCCGGCCGGAGTGCGGAAGTGCCGGTGAGCGACGCCACCCAGGAATGCCTCGACTGCCATGAGTCCATCCATCCCGGGATCGTCGCGGATTGGCGCGCCAGCCGGCATGCCGCCGTCACTCCGGCGGCCGCCTTGGGCGTGGAGGGCCTGGCCCGCAAGGTGTCCGCCACGCAGGTGCCCGATGCCCTGGCCGGCGTGGCCGTAGGATGTGCCGAGTGCCACCGGCTGCGGCCCTCGGCCCATGCGGATACCTTCGAGCACAACGGCCACGACGTGCACCTGGTGGTCAGCCCCGAGGACTGCCGCACCTGCCACGCCGTGGAGGCCGACCAGTACGGCCGCAATCTCATGGCCCACGCCCGGGGGAACCTGGCCGACAACGCGCTCTACGGGCAACTGCAGCAGGCCATCCTGGGGTCTCCCAGAATCGCCGGTGCCGCCGTGCGCTTTGAGCCCCCCGACGCCGATACCCGGGCCGAAGCGTGCTTTTACTGCCACGGCACCGAACTCAAGGTGGAGGGCACCGAGGTTCGCGACACGGACGCCGGCGAGCTGGAGTTCCCCATCATCGCCGGCTGGCCGAACCAGGGCGTGGGGCGGATCAACCTGGACGGCAGCAAGGGGGCCTGCAGCGCCTGTCACACCCGGCACGCCTTTTCCATCCAGATGGCCCGCAAGCCCCATACCTGCATGGAATGCCACGTGGGGCCGGATGTGCCGGCCTACAAAGTCTACCTCTCCAGCAAGCACGGCAACATCTACGCGGCCATGCACGGGGGATGGGATTTTCAGGCCGTCCCCTGGACCGTGGGGCGCGATTTCACGGCTCCCACCTGCGCCGCCTGTCACGTGAGCCTGGTGGTCAACACGGACGGGGTCACGGTGACCGCGCGCAGCCACGAGATGAAGGATCGCCTGGCCTGGCGGATCTTCGGCCTGATCTACGCCCATCCCCAGCCCATGTCACCGGACACCAGCGTGATCCGCAACCGGAACGGCCAGCCCCTGCCCACCGACTTCGACGGGGGCCTGGCCGAAGGTTTCCTCATCAGCCCCGAGGAACAGTTGGCGCGTACCGCCAGCATGCAGGGGACCTGCCGCCAGTGCCACGGCACGGCCTGGGTGGAGGGGCACTGGCGCCGGTACCGCAACACCATCGAGCGCAGCAATGAATCCGTGCGGGTGCTCACCGGCATGATGCAGGAGGCCTGGAAGCGGGGCCTGGCCCAGGGGCCCGACCAGCAGGCCAATCCTTTCGACGAAGCCCTGGAGCGGCGCTGGAGCGACGCCTGGCTCTTCTACGGCAACACCGTGCGCTTCGCCGCGGCCATGGGGGGGGGCGGGGATTATGGCGTCTTCGCCGACGGCCGTTACCAGCTCACCTCGGCCCTCATCGATTTTGAGGATCAGTTGCGGCGGCGCCTGGCGGGCGCCCAGGCGACAGGGGATTGAGGCCGCGTCCGGGAAGGGGAAGCGCCCATGAGCGTGGAAGAGGCCCGGGTTACGGTGTTGAGCGACCGGGACCGGACGGCGGGGGATTACATCCTCTACTGGATGCAGCAGTCCCAGCGTGCGGAGGACAACCCTGCCCTGGAGTTCGCCGCCGCCCGGGCCAATGCCGCAGGACTACCCCTGGTGGCGGGCTTCGGCCTCACGGACGGCTACCCCGAGGCCAACCTGCGCCACTACCGGTTCATGCTGGAGGGGCTGGTCGAAACCCGCGCGGCGCTGGCCCGGCGGGGCATCCGGCTGGTGGTGCGCCGAGGGAACCCGGCGGTGGTGGCCATTCAGCTCGCCCGGCGCGCCCGGGCCGTGGTCTGCGACGTGGGCTACACCCGCCACCAGCGGGCCTGGCGCCGGGAAGTGGCCGCCCAAGCCCCCGGCCGGGTCTTCCAGGTGGAAGGGGACGTGGTGGTGCCCGTGGCCCTGGTTTCGGACAAGGCGGAGTACGCGGCCCGCACCATCCGGCCCCGGATCCAGAGGCACCTTGAAACCTTCCTGCGGCCCGTCAAAAAAGTACGCCTGAAAAACCCTTCCCTGGAGATGGGTCTGGAGAGTCTGGACCTCACCGACCTGGACGGCCTTCTGGGGGAATTGTCGCTGGACCGCGGAGTGCCCCCGGTCACGCGGTTCTTCAAGGGCGGCCCCAGCGAGGCCCGCCGGCGCCTGGGCGCCTTCATCCGGCGGCGTCTGGCGCATTACGAGAGCCACCGCAACCAGCCCCAGACCGACGACATCTCCCATATGAGCCCCTACCTCCACTTCGGCCAGATCTCGCCGCTGGCCCTGGCCCTGGCCGTGCGGGAGGCCGGCACGGGAATCGGGGCGGACCGGGCGGCCTACCTCGAGGAGCTGATCGTGCGCCGGGAACTGGCGGTGAACTGGACCCACTACAGCCCGGACTACGACCGGTTCGCGGGGCTTCCGGCCTGGGCCCGCCGGACGCTGGCCGCCCACGCCGGAGACCCCCGGGAGCACCGCTACGACCCCGGGACCCTGGCCGCCGCCGCCACCCATGACCCCTACTGGAACGCGGCCATGCGGGAGATGGTGCACACCGGCTTCATGCACAACTACATGCGCATGTACTGGGGCAAGAAGATCCTGGAATGGTCCGCGAGCCCCCAGGAGGGCTTTGCCACGGCCCTTTGGCTCAACAACCGCTTCTTCCTGGACGGCCGGGACCCCAACTCCTACGCCGGGGTGGGGTGGGTCTTCGGTCTCCACGACCGGCCCTGGTTCGAGCGGCCCGTCTTCGGCACGGTTCGCTGCATGACCGCCGGCGGCCTGGAACGCAAGTGCGACATCCGGGGCTACGTGGCCAAGGTGGACCGGCTGGCGGCCCAGGCCCGGGGGGACTGAGATCTGCCTGGACGATTTTCCGGGCAGCCGCCTCGGAGCATCCGCCTGCGCTCCCCACGGTGTTCCACGATGGAAAGATCGGTCGAGGGGTCATCGTCTTCGGAACTGGCCGAACTCACCCGCAAGGCCCCGTAAGCCCCACCGCTGCTTGAGACCCAGGAGAGGCCGTAGTTTATCAGTCTTCCAGGCCATGGCCAGCGGTGTTGCTGCGGTGGGGCCAACGGGCCCTATCGGATTCAGGCAGCGGCCCGTCCCGAAGACGATAACCCCTCGACCGATCTCGCCCCCCACCGCTCGCGGTTTCCCGAAGGCGCGCACATACTTTCCGGCTGTTGGTCGTTCGCGCCACCAGCATATCCGGCTTGGGAGAGGCGGGGAAGAGAGTGTTTCAACGGGGTTAGATCTCCGCCAAATAGCATGGCGCTGTTTCAGAAGGGCCAGAAGCGGGGGATCAGGAGGGTTCCCAGGACGAGCACCAGGAGGTTCAGGGGAACCCCCAGCTTGAAGTAGTCGCTGAAGCGGTAGCCCCCGGGGCCGTAGACCAGCAGATTGGTCTGATAGCCGATGGGCGTGGCGAAGCAGGCACTGGCCCCGTAGCAGACGGCCAGGATGAAGGGCCTGGGGTCCACTCCCAGTCCCAGGGCCACGGAGACGGCGATGGGGAAGAGCAGCACGGCCGTCGCGTTGTTGCTGATGATCTGGGTGCTGACACTGGTGAGCAGGAGGATTCCCCCTAGGACCACGGTGGGGGAGGCCCCTTCCAGCAGCCCCAGCAGGGCGTCGGCGTAGAGGCGGCTGGTGCCGGTTTTCTCCATGGCCGTTCCCAGGGCGATGGTGCCGGCGATGAGCAGCAGCACGTCCCCCTGGAGGGCCTTGTAGGCGTCGCGCATCTGCAGGCAGCCCGTGAGGATCATGAGCAGGCTGCCGGTCAAGGCGCAGACCATGATGTCCGCCAGCCCCGTGGTGGCCGCCAGCACCAGGCCGGCGAAAATGATCAGCGCCTTCCAGGCCTTGCCCTTCAGCACGATGGTCTGGTGGACATCCTCGATGAGGATGGCGTCGGAATTCGCGCGCAAATACTCGAGCTTGGCCTCGGTGCACCAGACCAGCAGGATGTCGCCGGTGCGCAGGCGCACGTCCCGCAGCTGCTTCTCGGTGTATTGCAGGCCGCTGCGCTGGATAGCGATCACCTGGGTGTCGGGGTCCTTCATCAGGCCGGTTTCCACCAGGCGCTTGCCCCGCAGGGACGAGGGGGGCACCACCATCAACTCCACCACCATGGGGTTGGCGGCCCCCACACCGAAGGACAGCGTCTTGTCCGCATAGGGCAGCTCCACGTCCTCCTGGTGCAGGATCGCCACCAGATCGTTGGCCGATCCCTTGATGAGCAAGAGGTCCCCGGGGGAGATGCTCACGGGGTCGCGGGGAGGGTGGTAGATGTGGGAATAGCGGATCAGCTCCAGCACATCGACGCTCGGGTAGCGGGCCGCGAAGACCTCCAGGGGCTCCCTGCCCACCAGGCGGCTGCCCCGGGCGATGCCCACCTCGGCCAGGTAGCGCTTGCTGTCGCTGTTTTGCATCTCACACACGGGATTGGCCAGGGCGGGCAGGATGCGCGGAGCCACCAGCAGCAGGTAGGCCAGGCCGATGACGGCGATGGGCAGGCCCACCACGGCCAGCTCGAACATGCCCAGGGCGCCGTATCCCGAGGCCAGACTGAGGTCGCTGACGATGATGTTGGTGGAGGTGCCGATGAGGGTGCAGGTGCCGGCCAGGATGGATGCAAAGGAGACCGGGATCAGGAACTTGGAGGGGCTCAGCCCGAACTCGCAGCTCATGCTCATGACCACGGGGATGAAGAGCACGACCACGGGAGTGTTGTTGATAAAGGCCGAGGCCAAGGCCACGGTGAGCAGGATGACCACCAGGGCCAGGCGGAAGTCGCCGCGGGACAGGGCGATGATCCGCCGCCCGATGAACTCCACCGCCCCGGTGCGCACCAGCGCCCGGCTGATGAGGAACATGGAGCCCACGGTGATCACGGCGGGGTGGGCGAAACCGGCCACGGCCTCGGCAGGGGTCAGGATGCGGGTCACCAGCAGCGCCACGACGATGGTCACGGCGGTGACGTCGATGGGTATCCGTTCACTGACGAACAGGTAGAGGGCCAGCAGCAGAATGACGGAGACAATCCAGATTTCCATGGCGGCAGGGCGACTCCCGGGGTGGCTGATGGCGGCCGCCGTCCACGGCCGTCAATAGCCACCCTAATGCCGATGACAGCCATCGTCCAGGGTCGGTCAGCGGAGGGTCACAGGGGCAGCAGTTACTCCTCCGCCCGGTAATTGCACGAGCGGTCAGATACGGGTGTCCGGGGCCAGGGCCATTTCCCGGAAACGGTAGGCCACGATGGTGTCCATGATCATCTGGGTCAGGTGGTAGGCGATTCCGGGAATCAGGGCCATGGGATAGTCGGCGGCGAAGTAGCCCGCCCAGACGAGGTAGGAGATGGTCAAGGTCTTCTGGGAGGTGTGGATGGTGAAGGCTGCCGTGGACGGCCGGTCCAGGCGGATCACGCGCGCCAGCCCGTAGTTGAGCAGGAGAATCAGCGCATGCAGGGCCACCGTGAAGAGCAGCACCCCGGCCACCGCCGGCCCGACATCGCGGATCCCCTGGGCGGAGCTGGATACGGCATTCAGGATGATGAGCAGGACCACACTCTGGTTGAAGATGGAGACGGCCTTTTTATACGGGGCGATGGCCTGTTTGCACCAGGGCCGCAGCAGCTGCCCCACGACCGTGGGCAGCAGGACCTTCGTCACCAGGCCCAGGAAGATCTCGCCCGCCGGCAGGTGGATGGGGTTGCCGCCCATCTGGAGAACCAGGTTGAGAAGGAAAGGGATGGTGAGAATCGAGGCGAAGTTCCCCAGCACGCAGATGAACAGGCTCAGGGGCACGTTGCCCAGGGCGATGGCGGTCATCACCGTGCCCGAGGCGATGGTCACGGGGGCGGCCCCGATGATGAGCGCCCCGATGACGAAGTCCGGCGTTCCGGGGAAGGCTAGGCGGGCCAGGACGTAAGCCAGCACGGGGATGGCCAGCAGGGAGGAGGCCAGCGCGGCCACCAGCACGCGCACGTTCCGGAGCTGCTGCAGGATGCTGGAGGTCTCCAGGGTGAGCCCGGTCACCAGAAAGGCCAGGAAAATGCCCACGTCCAGGACGTGGTAGGCTTTGACGAAACGCCCCACGGACGGCAGGCCGAAGGCCAGGGCCATCATGGCGGCCATGCCCACGAAAAACCAGTGCTTTTTCAGGAAAGCGCTCATGGGTGTTCCTCCGGGGCGCCGGCCGGGGGTGGAATCATCCGGAGGCCAGGGTGCAGGGGGCAGGGGTGGGGCATGCTCGGCTCGACAGGCGCCGCAGGTCAAAAGGCGCACCACAGGGTTTCGTCCGCAAGCGGACAGGCTCGACGGATGATACCCATATTAGCGCCCGGGGGGCGATGGCAAGCACTTTTTTCGCATCCGGGCCGGCGCGGCGGTGAGAAGGTGCGAGGGATGCTTGCCGGTACCGCGGGTGTGCTTATCCTGAAAGGCAATCGCCCGCCGCCGGGGCGGGATCCCCGGGTCATCCGGGTGGGCACGGGGGAGCGCCGATGATGCTGTGGATCACCGAGGAGAGCCTGGCCGGCATCGAGTTCGTGCTGCGCTGGGAGAAAAACGGCGTCCGCCACACCGACGCCACCTTCGCCCCGCGGGTAAATCTCTGGCGGGACATCCTGCCCCAACGCCTGCGGCAGCCCCTCCTGGGGGCCATGGCCGGAGACCGCCTGACGGCGGCCTTCGAACCGGGGGAATTGGTGCCCGCCGTCAATCCCCGCCTGGTGCACCGGGTGGCACACGCCCGGGCGGCGGGGCGCCTGGCGGACGGCGCTCCCCTGGTCCTCCGCCGCGGCCGCTTCTACCCCCGGGGGATCCTGGGGGGGATCGCCAATGTCTTCCCGGGCAACCGGGCGCCTTTCCGCTGTACGGAGGTCGACGCGGAGGGCATCACCGCGGACCTGAACCATCCCCTGGCCGGGGTCCGGGTGGTCGTGGAAGCCGTGGTCCACGATGTGCGCCCCAAGTTCGAGGAGCACGGCGGCACGGCGTACGACTGGCTGGAGGAAGCCGCGGGGGGAGGTGCCGGCATGCAAGCCCGCTTCGACGGCCGCCCCACGGACTTCTTCATCCCGGAGGCCTTCGACCGGGAGGACCCGTCCGACGACGCCGGCTTTTACGCCCGGCCCCGCCTGGTCCAGCACATCGACGCGCACGCCCGGCAGACCATCACGGAACTCCATGGCCGCCTGATCCCCCCCGGCGCCCGGGTGCTGGATCTCATGAGCAGCTGGGTCTCCCACCTGCCGGCCAGTCGGGAGCCCGCCGAGATCACCGGGCTGGGGATGAACGCCGCCGAGCTGGCCGCCAACCCCCGCCTCACGACGCGCACGGTCCACGACCTGAACCGTACCCCAGCGCTTCCCTATGGGGCGGCCTCCTTTGACGCCGTGACCTGCACGGCGTCGGTGGAATACCTCACCCGCCCGGCGGAGGTCTTTGCCGAGGTGGCCCGGGTGCTTTCTCCCGGAGGCCTTTTCGCCGTAACCTTCTCCAACCGCTGGTTTCCGCCGAAGGCCATCCGGCTCTGGAGCGAACTCCATCCCTTCGAGCGCCTGGGGTTCGTGCTGGAACTCTTCCAGTCCGCCAAGGTCTTCACCCGCCTGGAAACCTTCTGCAGCCAGGGATGGCCCCGCCCCGCGGACGACACGTACTTCGGCCAGCTCCCCGCCGCCGACCCGGTCTTCGGCGTCTGGGGGACCCGGTCCGCCTGAACCCGGGCCGTGGGGCGTCTCTTCCCCTGGACGCCCCACTTCGAACCCTGTCCCCTTTCCGTCCTCACCTTGAGTTCCCGGCCGCTATCTGGCATACTGCCCGCCAATCCCAACCCCCATCCGGAAAGGCGGAAATCCCCATGCAAGAGAAGACCCGGAAAAACGTCTACACAGCCTTCGTGGGCGAGGCCAAGGCCTATTTCCGCCTGCTGGCCTATGCGGAAAAAGCCGAAGAGGAGGGCGTCGCCCAAGCGGCCCTGCTCTTCCGGGCCATTGCCGAGGCCGAGCGGGTGCATGCCACCCGGCACATGAACCTGCTGAAGGACCTGATGGTGAAAGACACGGACACCAACCTGGAAGCCTCCTTCCAGCGGGAGAAAACCATCAGTGAAACCGACTACCCCGATTTCATCGCCGATGCCGAGGCGGAGGGGGAGAAGGCCGCCGCCATGACCTTCAGCCAGGCCCGGGACGCGGAAACCTTCCACATGAAGCTCTATGAGCGGGCCATGCTGCGCCTCATCCGCGACGAGGTCAAGGCCCTCCACGTGTGCCAGGTCTGCGGTTACGTCACGGACCGCCCCATCCCGGACAAGTGCCCCATCTGCGGGGCTCCCCGGGAGAAGTTCAAAACCGTGGGGTGAGGCCGCCTGCCGGCCGGGCAGGCGGCGGCCCGCTTTCTCCTTTTTTGCCCCAGGGCATCTTCCGGCGGGTGGTCGCAGCGCGCATGCGCCCGCACCGGTGGCAGGAAACCACCGCCCATGCAAAGGCGGAAGGGGGCGCCCCCGGCAGCCAAGGTCCGCCCACAATTGTGTTGACACGAACCCCTAACGGCTCTACGTTTCTTTCAAACGGCGGATGGTCCCTCGTGGGAAACGACAGCCGTTGAGGTTGGGCAAGAACCATTTTGCAGTGTCGGGCGCAGCCACCACACTCTTCAAGGTGTGGTGGTTTTTTTATCGAGGGAGGCACTGGCCGGAGACGGGCAACACCGCAGCCAAGCCCCGATGGGGACGGGGCGGCAGCCGCATCGGGCGTCCATTCCCCGGCGGGCCAAAAAGGGAGAGGAACATGGATCCATCCACCGAATTTGAATTTCAGGTCGACGAGACGTATGAGAATGAGAAAGGGACTTTTACGGTCAAGTCCATCAAGAAGGGCGACATGGTGATTCGCTGGGATAATGGCGAAGAGGCCCAGACGTCCGTTCTGTTCCAGAGCCGCATCCAGAAGCGTCGTCAATGGGAAAGCGACCGGCGGGAAAAATTGGCGGCCGTNNCGCCAAAGAGGCCGCCGGGAAGGCCAAGTCGGCCCGAAGCCGGAAAACGGCGCCGCCCGCCGCATAGCTCCGGAGGCCCGGGCACGGGTTTATTCCAGCGAGGCGCTGGCCATGTCGGCCCAATCGGCCGGCGAACTGGGCGGTTGCGTTCAGGAGAGCCGGTGGTGGGCCCTGGGGGTGACGCTTCCCGCACGGGGTTGCAGGCATCCGCGGGGGCCGCTCATCCGCGCCATACGGGCAATCCGTCGGGAGGCACCGCGTGGCGGCCGGTGCAGGCACCCGGAACGAGGCCGGCGGCAACGGCTGGTATGACCGGTTTGGACCCCGCTGGGCGCGCAATGGTTCCCCGGGTTCAGGCGATGGAGGCCGCCAACGGTCAATCTTCCGGTGCGGGGTCCACGGCGGAAACCGCTTCGCCTTGATCGGCATCGGTTTCGGGGCCTGTTTCCCCGTTCTGTTCGGGTTCCTTCTTCCCCGCCAGGCGCTTTTCGCGTTTTTCCTGGGCTTTCTCCTTGCGCTTGATTTCCTTCTGTCGCTTGGCAAACGTGTTCTTATTTTTTTTAGCCATAGGGCTCTCCGTCAATCTCACCATGTCCCTGCCAGGGGACGTTGGTCATTCAGTTCTTATCGCCGGCACGGGTACGGGAGAACGCTAGACACCCTGGGCGGCGGGCGTTGCCGTGCCCGCCCCGACCCGCTGTCCATGGGCGGCAGCGCCGCGCACAACACCTCGAGGCGCCATCGGCGGTCAGGCGGGGAAGCTAAGCGGCGGCGTTGACTTCCGATACCGGCCGCCCCTTGCGCCGGCGAATCACCTGTACGGTTCCGGTGATGAGGCTTCCGGTAGGGGTTTGCGGCTGCGGTCCGCGGTCGGCGGCGTCCATCAAGCGGCGCAGGCGGGCTTCGATCAGTTTTTTCTTCGATGCGTCCATAATCTTCCTTCGGATCGTCGGGCGGCATCATCGGGCCGCCCTTGAATGTGAGCAAGTGGGTTTCGCCGAGGGTGTCAAGGCGCAGCCTGTCCACCCCCCGGTAAAGCCCCGTGGGAGCCAACGTGTGTTCAGCGGATTGAAAAGGGAAATTCAGGCCGGGCGACCGATGCCCGCCAAGCGGGAACGGGGTGACTCGGTTGGTGGCGCGGACTCACGTTAAGACGTACTATATAGCCTGCGATCCCTTTTGGCAAGGTGACGGGTCATTTTCTGCGGGGCGGGCCGCCGGCAGCGGTCCGGGAAAGGAGAGCGCCATGGCGTTGCGGTTGATGGGTATCGGTCGGCTCAATCCTCGCCCAAGCCCAACCAGGCCCTGGCCTCATTCCAGGAGCGCGTGACCAGCATCGGCATCCGCGTCTGGTTGCCGGCGATCATCTGGGCAATCTTGGCGTTCCCGTAGTCGATGACCTGGTTCACCACGATGGCCAGGCGCCCTTCCCCCAGGCGATCTCCCAGGTCTACGAAGTGCCGGCAGACGGCTTCGATGGCCTCATAGTTCAATGCCGGAAAGGTCAGCCGGCGATGGTCCATCAGCACCGCCATGCCAGGGGTCCACTGGGGGTGGGTCACCACGGCGTCGAGCAGGGCGATGACCCCGTTCAGCGTGCCGCGGCCCTCCGTGGTGGCGATGAGCAGCGCGCCTTCCGGATCCGCGGCCAGCCGATGGGCCATGGGGGGCGGGCGAACGGGCCGGCGGTCCTGCCCCCGCCGGTTCGCGGGATCGGGCCCCACGGGGGAAGGGCCGCTGTTCATCAGCATCGCCGTGAGGCCGAAGTTTATGATCATCCCTGCCATTTGGATACGTACCTCCACTCCTTGCATCGAATTGTCCCCCGCCTGAACCTACTCGGGGTCGCCCTCGCCGCAACCCTCCCGCCAGGTGCGGGCACCCTGCCAGACGGGCTGCAAGACCACGCCGTTGCCGGCCGGCCGGAGACGGGCATCGAACAACCGCCCGCTGGCCAGGGTAAAACCGCGGATCACGTCGGTGGCCTGGCCCTCCATGAGCTGCCGGGCATGCTCCCGGCCGATACCCCGTTGGAGCAGCCGCCGGGGTACGCGGAAGCGGCAACCTTGGCGCCAGTTGTTGCAGGCGTAAATTTCCGGCATCTCCACCACCTGGCCCTGGGAGCATTTCGGGCAGGGTCCCAGGAACACCCGGGGCTTATCGGGGTCTTCGGCGCCCACTTCCACCAGGTCGACCGCATCCAGGGGCTGGCGTGCATCCAGGTTGGCCAGATCCAGACCCCAGTCCTGGAAATGCGGGTCCGCCAGCACGACAGACCAGCCCGGGATCACCGTGACGTCCTGGAGGGTCGTGAACCGGTACCCCCCCAGATTCCAGCGCAGGGTCACCCGGGCATAGCCGTGGGCCGGCAGGAAGCTCGCGAGAAACCAGCGGCAGATCAGGTCGTAGAGGGCGGCCTGTCTGGCGGACAACGCGCTGCAGGCGTGCCCTGAGCCGGCCCCCGGCAAGAGCATGCGGTGGCAGGCGACGGCCGCGTGGTCCATTAGGCCCCGGGGAACTTCCCCGGACACGAGCATGGCCGATACGGCGGCCGTTTCCTCCGGGAAAACCGTGGGAAGTCCCTGCACGATGTCCAACAGGTAGGCCGCGGTCTGCGCTCCGATGACGTGGTGCTCGGCCTGGGGATTGCGGATCAGGCCCCGCTGGTAGAGGGCTTCAGCGGTGGCTGCGGTTTGTGTGAAGGCAAAGCCCAGGCGACGCTTGGCCTCCTGCTGCAGGGTCTCCAGATCCAGGGGCAAGGGCGGCGGTTCGGCTCGGTTTTCGTACCACCGGCCGTAGAGTTGGGCGTAGTGGAACGCCTGGGTGTGGTGCAGCAGCCGCACCGCGCTGGCCCGGCAGCCGATATACGTGTTCTGGTCCGCCATCGTGTAGACGGCGGAAAAGCCCCTCTTGAAGTGCGCGAACAGGCGATAGGCAGCCGACATGCCTTCCATCCCCATCAGGCAGCGGGCCAAGGGCGGTGCACCGGACGCTTGGGCGCGCAAGGGGGGCGGGCCATAAAAAAACCGACCCCCCTATCGCTGGTGAGTCGGCGCATGTGGCGCGACCCTACAGGCAACCCGGCCGACTCCTGCGAGTCCCGTGGCTTTCCGCCCC
>DJGG01000289.1:29287-34345 GCA_002432195.1 Desulfobacteraceae bacterium UBA5852 | reverse complement strand
GATTGCGGCCCTGACCACGGTATGGGGGCGTGCTGTCCGTCAGGGGCATCACCCCCGCCGCGGCCGGCGCCCGATCTCCTGCCGTCGCCGGGAGGAAGGTTCCGGTTACCCCTCCCTCCCCCGTGCAGGCGTGGCTTGCCCCGGTGATGTCCGCGCCTGCGGCCGGCCGCGGACCTGGCTGAGCCAGACACCGATCACGACGGCCAGGGCCGCCGCGCTCTGGGGGGGCGACAGCGGTTCGCCCATGAGCAGCCAGCCGATGGCCACCGCCACCACGGGGACCAGGTTGACGAAGGCCGAGGCCCTGGAGGCCGGCAGCCGGCTCATGCCCCAGTTGTAGGGGCCGAAAGCCCCAAGGCTGACGCAGGCCCCCAGGAATGTCAGCGCGGTCGTCAACTCCCAGCCCCAGGCGATCCGCGGCCCCGTGAGGAGAAGGGCGAGCCCGGGCAGGAGGAACATCGCCCCCGCGGCCACCTGCAGGGCGGTGAGGGACCAGGGGGGGTAGCGGCGGCAGAGCTGTTTGACCATCACCATGTTGGCGGCGGCGCAGGCCATGGCGCCCACTGGCCCACAAGAAGCCCTGCCCGCGCGAGGCGCTGAAGCGCCGCGCGCGCGTGGCAGCCCGCCTACGTCGCCGGCCGGATGCGGCGATGCCTGTATCGCGGCGCTCAGGAGGCCATGCCGATGGGGGGTGGGGGAGAGCGGCGGCCGCCCTCGCGCACCTCGGAGGTGTTCAGGCGGGGGCAGGCGCCCAGGACGCCGATCAGGCGCTCGAGCGGGTAGGGCTTGTGCAGGGCCGCATCGGCCCGGCTCTCCAGGGCCAGATGCCCCAGATCCACGCCGGTATCGCCGGTGGCGATCACCACGAAGATCTCCGGCCAGCGGGCCTTGATCCTGGAGGACAGCCGGGCCCCGTCCATCACCGGCATGCGGAGATCCGTGATCACGCCATCGAAGGCTTCCTGCTCCAGGCGACCCAGGGCCTCCATGCCGTTGGCCGTGCTCTGGACGGCATAATGGCAGCGGGACAGGTACGCCGTCAGGGCGTATCGGATGGCCGGGTCGTCTTCGACGACCAGGAGCCGTTTCGGGCTGGATATCGTCATGCTATCTCCATCGTCCTCCGCTGGCACCGAACCCTTTACGCGAAATCCCCAGGTGAAATCAGCGGGTGCAGGGGAAGTAGCGGAGTCCCAGTGTAAAACCGGCTTCGCCAGACGTCGCGGTTGGCACGCACCACTTCACTTCGGCCACGCCGAGGTGGCGGAAGGCGATCGCTTCCGGCGACCGGACCCCCCATCCGGCCGCCGGCCATACCAGGCGCACGGTTACCGGTGCACCCTGTCGGAAGGCCACCGGGGCTATGATGGAAAGCCCGTCCCGGCTGAGATTGACGGTGGTGACGCCGTGGGACACCGCCGAGTTGAAATAGCCGCAGACCGCGCGGATGCTGACGGGGACACGCGCGTGCCGCCTCCTCTCCCGGCCGATATCCCCCAGGGGCGGGGCGGCGGCAACGTCGAATCCCGGCGGTCCGTCCAGAATGCATCCGGCCATCATCCCATTGCCTCCCATCATGTCGATTCAAAATACCATTTGACTTGCGCGAGCTTGCGCATCTGGTTCCGGTTGAGCAACCGCGGGATCGCCGGGTCGTTGTGGGCTTTGACCTCGGGACCGACGAACAAGCGCTGCTCCAGGGGCTTGAGGTCGCCGTCGGGGGTGATCATCAGCAGGTTGCCGTCGTCGAGTTCGTCCACGGCGACGAAATAGTGGCCCGAGGCCTTGTTTTTGAACAGATCGAGGGTCATGGTGCCTATCCTTCCGAAAGTATGACGGGTTGGCGGATCGGGGCCATGCGCGGGTGACCGGTCCCAGCCATTCCGCCGCCGGCCAATCCCGGGCATCAGACCGGCGCGGACAACAGCGCTCCGCGCGCTCGGTTTTCCAGGTCGCCGTCCCAGGTGTCCCGATAGGTGACGTGGGAAGCGATTTCGCTGGCCAGAATCGCGCACTTGATCTTGAACGGGATCGTTGCCAAGCGTTCGCGATAGGTATCCCGCTCACGGATGAAGGCCGGTAGGTGGTCCAGGAAGGCCTGCTGGAACACGGTGTCGCGCTCCCAGTCGGGGCGCTTTTGGAAGTGATCGAAGAACCGCCCATAGAGGGCGTTGATTTCCCGGCTGATATCGGCGCTGATCTCCGTATAGAGCCTCCGGCCCCCATGCTTATGGAAGCGCTTGAAGATAAGGGTGGCTTCCTCGGCGGCCCGGCGGTCCAGGATGGCCAGCACATCCCCCACATAGGCGTCCTTGTGCTCCAGGAACTCGCTTTCCGTCATCAGCAGATTGGCGATGATTTCATAGGATGACGAAATCACGCCGCACTTGTTGGCCGTGGCGTCCCGCAGGAGAATCGCCCCCTGGCGCTGGATCGTCTCCCGGGCCTGGGGAGAGATATAGGAATTGGCGCCTTCCACGATTACGCGGGCGGTGGGTGTGCCGTTCGGGCCCAGGAATTGCGCGATGTTGTCCGCATTCAGGCTCTCCGGCCGGCCGCCGCAGGGGAGAAACAGGTCCGTTGGCACCGCGAAGGTGAGCGCCTGGATTTCCCGTTGGACGTCATCCGCGCTGATCCAGCGCTCCTTGAGGCCCGCGGCCTGGCGGTGCTGCTGCAGGAAGAGGGTGCGCAACCCTTCCTGGCGGGTGCGGTGGCGAAAGACCATTTGCCCCCCGGGGTTCAGCGCCGCCGGTGGAAAAGCCTCCAGGTCGCAGTGCAGCAGCAGGGGCTTGAGGGCGGTCGGATCGATCCCCTCGGGATCGTGGATCCCCGCCGTGCCGTCCACGATGCTCACGATCCGCACCGCGGGGCAGCGCTCCAGGAGAAGGCGCAGGGAGTTGCCGGCCACGTCGCCGTTGGGGCCACCGGTCATCTTGACCGTAAAGGCGTCACGGCCCATGTCGATGCCGATCTCGCGCATGGCGATTTCGGTGGCCTTGATCACCCCCCGGGAGGTGACGCCGTAGGCCTTGTGGTTGATACCGGCCCGCTTGCTGGAGATGATGCCCGTTCCCAGGCGATAGCCCCGCTTGACCGCCTGGCGGGCGATGCGCTCGATCATGTCGTCGTGGAGGTTCTCGTCCGGGCCGAGCTCGATGGGCTCGTCCTGGCCGTAGTAGTCCACGATCCGGGGGTCGGCCGCCCGCCCCTCGCGGGTCACGAAGAGATCCAGGAAGGCGTTGACCATGCCGTACTGCAGCTTGTGCAGGCGCCGGTCGCGGGAGGCCTGACCCTCAAGGTCGCAGGCGTCCATGACAATGGTCATCTTGGAGCCGCCCTCGTAGATATCCTTGTTCTTCAGGTGCTGGGTGTGCGCCAGGACATACACTTCCCGGAAGAGGGTCTGGGTGTTGGTGGCCGCCTCGTCGGCAGAGCGGCAGATGACCGTCCGCACGCCTCCCCGGGCGATGTCGGAGAAGCCGATGTGGTAGCCGACGCCGTGGCGGCTGAAGAAGAAGGTGATCCGGAAAGGCCGTTCGGGAGGCAGGCCGGCGAGCGCCGCCGGGCCCAAGGCCTCCAGATAGGCGGGATCCAGCCGGAAGGCCAGGGCGGTTTTCTCCAGCACGAAGAAATTGGTCTTCAGGGTGTGGGTAATGAAGAGCTGGCAGGTGCGGAAGACCGTCCGGCGGATCTCGTCCAGGCGATGGTTCCCGGTGTTGTAAGTGGCGATCATGCTTTCCAGCCGCTCCAGGGCGCTCGGGTACAATTCATCCCGGTCCGTCGCATCCGGCGAGAAGCGCAGTTCGAAAAGGTGGATGAGTGCGGCGGTGAACTCCTGGTGCAGGTAGAAGGCGTTGGCGATCTCCCCGCGATCGAAGCGGTCGGGCTGGCTGTGGGCCAGCGTGGTGTGGCAGAAGGCGATGAAGGCCTCCTGCAGGGAGGCCTCGGGACCGGTGAGGATACGGTGCCGGACGAGACGGGAAAAGGCGAGGCTCTCCGGGGAGAGGATCTGGGTATTGTAGAGTTCCATCTTCAGGGCAAGGTACCCCGGGGATCCCTCTTCCAGCACTTGCCCCTTCTGTGCCCGGACGTAGAAGGTTCCCAGGAAGCAGGGTCCGTCCGGGGCCTCGAGCATGAGGCTGTAGGCCCGGCGCACCCCGATATCCAGGCGTTTGAAGACCTCCAGCACCTGGGTGAGGAACCCCTGCTGGGGCGGGTGGGCCAGACCGAGCAGGATGCGCTTCTCGGACCCGGCGCCGGCGGGCGCCTCCAAGGGCTCCACGGCGAAGAACAGCCCGTCGTTGGCGCAGGTCTGCCGATAGAGCCAGACAACCCGGGCGATCCGCTGGGGGGGCGACACGCGCAGGTAGGCTTCGTGGTCCCGCCAAAGGCAGCCCAGCAGGTCATCGGGGGCGGTGGGGTCCTCCCCCGGGTAATGCCGGTCCAGCGCCGTCCGGACGCTGCGGACGATGGCCTCCGGGACGGGGGCGGAGGTCGGGTCCCCGCCCCGGGGGGCGGGTTCCCTGCGGAATTCGAAGCGCTGCACTTCCAGCGCGAGGTCGGATCCCGGCAGGGGGGCGCTGGAGTGCACGATCTCGGCGTAGGCGATGGCTTCGCCGGGTAGACCGCTCAAGGTATCGTAGAGCGTTCCCGGGCGGTCCGGCAGGGCCACGATCAACTGGTCACCCCGGTCCGCCACGACGACCCGGCGCTGGCCGGCGATGGTATGCAGGCGGGAGGCCAGGTGCGTCAAGGCCTCGGATTCGTTCTTCATGGTAATGAAGAAGTACGGCGGCATGTTGGCCTGCAGCCAATCCAAGTTGGACGCCAGGCGGCCGGCCAGGCTGTCCAGCTCGCGGCGAAGGGAATGCCTGGCGAGGGCCTGGTGATCGGGCGGGACGGCTGTGCGCGGATCGATAGCCATGGCTTCGGTCTTGTTCGGCATGGGGTGCTCCTTTACAAAAATCGTGGCCTCCGCGGCACACGATCGGGTGAGTGCGGTTACCAACGCTGTCGGGTGATCCGTCGCCCGGCGCGCCTATCAGCCTGTGGATAAAC
>DJGG01000289.1:28926-29183 GCA_002432195.1 Desulfobacteraceae bacterium UBA5852 | reverse complement strand
GGAGGCCGGCCGCCCGGTCCCCCTCGGGCGCGGCCGCCCGAAATTCGAAGCGTTGGATCTCCAGCAGCGATGCGGTCCCCGGCAGGGGAGCGGAGGAGCGGATGCTCTCGGCATAGGACAGCTGCCGGCCGATAAACGCCGGCGGCGCTTCGCCGGGCGCTTGCGGACCGTCCGTCAAGGCCACGATCAAGCGGTCGCTCCGGTGGGTCAGGACCACCCGCTGCAGGTCCCCCAGGGTATGCAGGCGGGAGGCCAGG
>DJGG01000289.1:3506-28907 GCA_002432195.1 Desulfobacteraceae bacterium UBA5852 | reverse complement strand
GGGTCAGGGCCTCCGTGTCGTGCCGCAGGGTGATGAAGAAATACGGCGGCATGCTGGCCAGCAGCCAGTCCAGGTTGGCCGTCCGGCACCCGGGCAGCGCATCCAGCTCCCGGCGCAGCCGGTCCCCGGCGATGTACTTGTGAGCCTGGCGGCCGAAGGGTTCGTCCGCCGCCGCCTTTGTGATGTGGCACATGGTTGGCCTCTAGCGATACTCGTTGCAGTGCCAGACGCCCCCCTTGGGCTTGGCCATCCGGCAGGTCGCACTCAGGGCACAGTTGGTGCAAAGGCCCTTCAAACCATTGGATGCCGTGACAGCGTCGTGAGTCGGCATGCCGGTCAAGGCAGTGGCCTTCCCGGGCACGACGGCCGGCAATCCGGTCGTGGCGTGCTCTTCGCAATGGACGACCGCGGGCGAATTTTCCCGGAGATGACCGCAGTTCGGCGGATACATGCAATTGAGGCACAACCCCTGACGGCGGGCGGAAATGTCTTTCTGGGTGAGCATGCCGTGGATCCCCTTTCCATGACTGGATGGACGACGGCCCGCGGCCTGGCCCCCCTGGGACCCGGCCGCAGCCGTCTGGTTGATCGTATGGAGGAGCACTAAGCATGCCAGGGGTTGTGATGTTCACAACCGAATGATTTTTAATCATAATTTTCCAAAAGCGGGTGGGCGGGCCTTGGTGGTGACTGGTACATTCCGAACCAGTGGTAAGGAAGGTCCCGGTCGACTCCGCCAGGCGCTGGGGGGAGCCTCGGGTTCGGATGCGGTGGCGGGTGGGAGGGGAGCGCTCAGGGGCCGGCTTCGGGGTCGAGGCCCTTGAGCTTTTCGCGGATCGTCTTGCGGCTGATGCCGAGGATGCGGGCGGCTTCGGACTTGTTGCCGGCCACATGCGCGAGCACCCGGCGGATGTGGTCGGCTTCCACCTCGGCCAGCGTCCGGTTCAGGTTCGGGGCCCGCAGGGCGGAAAACCGCATGAGCTGCGGCAGGTCGGGCACGTCGACGATGTCCCCTTCGGCCATGTACACCAGGCGCTGGACGACGTTTTCCAGCTCCCGGACGTTGCCGGGCCAGTGATAGCCCATGAGCACCTTGAGGGCGGCATCCGAAACCCGGGGGGTGTCGATGTTCAGCTCCCGGGCCGCCTTGCCGGCAAAGTGCCGGATGAGCAGGAGGATGTCGTCGCCACGCTCCCGCAGCGGGGGGATGGGAATGGTGATGACGTTGAGGCGGAAGAAGAGATCTTCCCGGAAGGCGCCCTTCGAGGCCAGCGCCTGCAGGTCGCGGTTGGACACCGCCAGAATACGGACATCCACCCGGACGGGGCGGCTCGACCCCAGCATGCAGACCTCCTTGTCCTGCAGGACCCGCAGCAGCTTGACCTGCATGGCCGGGCTGGCCTCACTGATCTCGTCCAGGAGGATGGTCCCCGTGTCGGCGGTCTGGAAAAAGCCGGCCCGGGTGGTGGCGGCGCCGGTAAAGGCGCCGCGCACATAGCCGAAAAGCTCGCTTTCCAGGAGTTGCTCCGGCACGCTGCCGCAATTGACCGGCACGAAGGGGGCCGAGGCCCGCCGGCTCTGGTAGTGAATGGACCGGGCGACCAGTTCCTTGCCGGTGCCGCTTTCCCCCTGGATCAGGACCGTGGCCGACGTGGCCGCGGCTTTGGCCACCTGGCGGTAGAGCCTGCGCATCTCCGGGGACTGCCCGAGGATCCCGTAAGGCGCGGCAACGCCGTCGTCCTCCGCCATCCGCTCCTGGAGCCGCCGCTTGCCCAGGGCTTTCTCCACGACCTCGAACAGCTCGTTGTCCGTGAACGGTTTGATCAGGTACTCGTCGGCCCCGGTTTTGATGGCCCGCACGGCGTCGTTGAAATCCGGGAAGCCGGTGATGATCACCACTTCCAAGTCCTTGATATTTTCACGGATATGGCGCACCAGGTCGAGGCCGGAGGCCTCCGGCATGCGCATGTCCGTCAGCACCAGGTTGATGTCGGCGGCCTCCAGAATTTCAACGGCTTCGGCCACTCCCGGGGCGGTGAGCACCTGGTAGCCCCGGTCAGTGAGGTTGCGGCGCAGGACCTCCCGGGTGCCCGCCGAGTCGTCGACGACCAGAATGGTTTCAGAAGCCATCGCCATGCCTTTCTCGAAGGGCCTGTCCCTGGGCCGCCGGCAGGTACACCTGGAACAGGGTCCCCTTGCCCGGCTGGCTGTCCACCCGGATGGTTCCCCCGTGGGACCGGACGATTTCATTCACCACCGCCAATCCCAGCCCGGTTCCCTGGCCCGCCGCCTTGGTGGTGAAAAAGGGGATGAAGATCTTGTCCTTGATTTCCGGGGGCATGCCGCACCCGGTGTCGCCCACGGCCAGCTCGACGCCGTCGTCCAGGGCCCGGGTCTGCACGCTGAGAGTGCCCCCGTCGCCCATGGCCTGGATGGCGTTCAACAGCAGGTTGGAAACCACCTGACGGATCTGCCCCGGATCCGCCATCATGGGCGGCAGGCTCCCGGAGGGCTCGAAGCGCAGATCGATGCGGTCCCTGGAACAGAGATTGCGGAACATCCCGATGCTCTCCCCGACGACGTCGTCGAGTTGGATGGTCATTTTCTGGACGGGCATGTGGCGCGAGAAAACCAGGAGCCGCCGCACGATGTCCCGGGAATGCAGGGCCGTGGCCACGATCTGGTCCAGGTCCGCGCGCACCGTTGGCGGCAGATCCGGGGCTTTCAGGGCCAGTTGGGCAAACCCCAGGATGGATGTCAGGGGTTCGTTGATTTCGTGGGCCACGGAGGCCGACAGCTGCCCCACGATATTGAGCCGGTTTGAATGGTGCAGCTGTCGGGCGACCTCCTCCTTTTCCTCCTCGGAAAGCCGGCGCTCGAGGATCCAGGTGAGCTCCCGGGCGATGGTGTCCAGCAGCCGGCGCTCCTCCTTGAGGAAGGGGCCCTCGTCGAGGAGCGGCTTTTCGGAGGCATAGGCCACCTCCACGGCCCCGCGCACCTGCCCATGGATGCGGATGGGCGCCGAGAGCACCGGCCGGTGGTCCGGGAAGCCGGATTCGCATACGCTGTCACCGTTATAGACGATCCGCCCCCGGGCGTCCTCCGGGTAGAGCCAGGCCGACGATATGCGGGCGGCCGCTTCCCGGAAGAAGTGATCCAGGGGCTTGTGGGGATCGTCGGCGAGGTGGGCGATGCGGTACAGGCAGGTCAGCTCCTTGATGCGCTCCTGCAAGGCGGCCTGCTGTTGCCAGGTGGTATAGGCGAACCCGAAGGCTTCCGCCAGCACGCCGAATGCATGGACGCCGCCCTGGTCCCACGGCTCGCGGCGCCGGGTCAGGATCTGCAGCCACCCGTGATGGCCCGCAGCCAGGCGCAGGGGAAAGATGACCGCCGAACCGTAACCGGTCCGGCGCATGGCCGCCAGAAGCGCCTCCAGGTGCGGGTTCAGGGGTTCCGGGGGCGTTGCGGCGGCGGGGTCGAGCCGCCAGGCGGCACCCTCCTTGCGGACCGCGCCCCGGGAGGGGGAGGCGGCGGCGTGATCGAGGATCTGCAGCGCTTCGGGCGTGTGCTGGAGAAACCGCACCAGGTCGGGGTGGGGTGCCGTGGGGTGAACGGCCTCCGGGGCCTCACCGGGGCCGCGCTCCCTCTGGCAGCCGAAGGCGTCGCCGCGATCGCTGGTGAACGCGCCATGGTCGCCGTCCAGGGCTTGCAGCAGCGCTGTGAGGTTCGCCAGGAGCAGCTGCGGGAGGGAATCGGTGTCCCGGGCCCCCCGGATGATCTGCGCGACGGCCTGCAGTTCGATGCGAACCCCCATGGAATTCCCCCATCCGGGCGCCGTGCCCACCCCGCCCGCCGTCGCTGGTCGTTAACGTTCCCCGTCCCTCCCGCAATCCTCTCGCCGCGGAGGCGAGCATAACACCGGAGGACCCAATTCTCCAGGGATTCCGCCCGCGACTCCGGCGGCCGGATTGGGCTTCGGACGGGGTGGGGGGCGCCGCGGTATGCGGGGGGCGGTGGGCTGTCCGGCGGCGGACGCGAGAGCGGGTTCAGGGCTGCGCCTTGTGCGGATCGTCAGCCGGTTCGATGGCCTCCAGGGCGATCGCCGAATGGGCGAAGGCGCCGCCGGCCCGCATCTCCGCCGCCACCCAGATGGCTTCCATAATTTCCTCGGGGGTGGCGCCCGCCCGGACCGCCGCCTTGGTGTGGCCCTGGATGCAATAGGGGCACTGGGTCACGTGGGCCACGGCCACGGCGATCAACTGCTTGACCCTGGCGGACAGGGCCCCGTCCTGAAACACGGCCTGGCTGAAGCGGCGGAACGCCTGGTCGGCGTCGGGGGCCAGCCTGCGGCGCCGGTCGTTCAAGGCGGCGGTGGGTCGAGGGTAGAGGGTCTCGGGCATGTCCGGTCTCCTTTCCTGGATCGTCCAGGTGCATGTGGGGGGCGCCGGCCGCCGGGGGTTCGGCGCCACGGGCGGGATGGGTTTCGGATCCTCCCCCACGCTGCCCGGGGCAGCGGCCGAGGGGGATCCCTATGGGGATTCCGCTGCCCATGACCTCTAAGCACCCCACGGAAGGTGTCAATCGGTGGCCGGATGTCCGGCGGGCCCGGGAAAAGCACGGCGCGGGAGGCCCTCCGGCCGGGGGGCGATGTCCCCGGCGGCCGGCCGGGTCCGCGTGGAGGTCCGGGGCTTGCCCAAAGTCCGTCCTTCTGCCATAGAGGGAGGTATCCACCAGCTGTTATCCGGACCCGCCGGGTCTGCCGGAGCCGTTGCCGGAGGCGTTGGACCAGGCCCCCGGCGCCGGCGCGCGCCCCCGCTTCTGATCCACCCCAGCCATGGAGGACGAGCCGTGAATCCGCCCAGCATTCGCGAATGCGCGCCTGTGGAGCTTGCCGACGAGGATGTCCTGCGCGCCATGAAGGCCATGCAGGGGTACATCGACATCACCCCGGCCGATTTCCGGGAGGTCTACCGGGTGGCCTACGCCCTGGCCAAGGAGCGCATGATGAACGCCCTGAAGGCCGGGGACGTGATGAGCGCCCCGGTTTACGCGATCGGGGAAGGGGCGGATCTCATCGAGGCCGCCACCCTCCTGGCCGAAAAGGGGATTTCCGGAGCACCGGTGGTGGACCGGGACGGCCGGATCGCCGGCGTGGTCTCCGAAAAGGATTTTCTGCGGCAGATGGGGGCCGGCCGCACGGGCGCCTTCATGCAGGTGATCGCCGAGTGCCTCCGGCACAAGGGGTGCCTGGCCACCCCCATGCGCAACCTTACCGTCGGGCAGATCATGACGGCGCCGGCGGTCACGGCCCCCGCGGGGATCACCCTGGCCGGCATCGCGGCCGTCTTCGTGGAGAAGAACATCAACCGTCTGCCCATTGTGGATGGCGACGGGCGGCCCGTGGGCATCGTCACGCGGGGAGATCTGGTCAACTCCTATTGCATGCTCGGCTGAAAGGGCCCTTCCATGGGATACTTCGCCAAAATGCGCGGCCACACCCAGAGCCCGCCGGGGGTCGGCGGGGTCGAAATCCTCTGGTCCTGGGTGGGCAGCTTCCTGGGGATCGCCGCCGTGGGCCTGCTGCACTTCAAGCTGCTGGACCACACCGGGCTGATGCTGATCATCGGCTCCTTCGGCGCCTCGGCCGTGCTCATCTACGGCGCCATCCGCAGCCCCCTGGCCCAACCCCGGAACCTGATGGGCGGCCATGTCCTCTCGGCCCTCGTGGGGGTCACGGCCTTCAAGCTCCTGGGCCACCAGCCCTGGCTGGCCTCCGCCCTGGCCGTGGCCACGGCCATCGCCCTCATGCACCTTACCAAAACGCTCCACCCGCCCGGAGGGGCGACGGCCTTGATCGCCGTGATCGGAGGCGACGCCGTGCACCGCCTGGGCTTCCTTTACGTGGTCATGCCGGCCGCCCTGGGGGCCGCGGTGATGCTGGGTATCGCCCTGGTCGTCAACAACATCCCGAAAAACAGGCGCTATCCTGAATTCTGGCTCTAGCGCGGCCGGCCATCCCGAAGGCGGCAATCAACCCATTTTCCGTCAGGAGGTGAGCCCGTGCAAACCACCCCATCCGCCCCGGCGGTTCTTTCCCCCTGGTGGCGCCGCAGCGTGGCGCTGGTCTTCGGCATCGGCATGGCGGTGCTGATATACATCTCCGTGCAGGCGTACCGGCAGGCCCCGCCGATCCCCGATCGGGTGATGGGCCCCGGGGGCGAGGTGGTCTTCACCCGCCCGGAGGTGGAAGCCGGGCAGCAGGTGTTCCTGAAATACGGGCTGATGCAGAACGGATCCATCTGGGGGCACGGCTCCTACCTGGGGCCGGACTTCGCCGCGCGCTACCTCCACGAGCTGTCCCTGGACACGGCCGCGGCTATGGCCCGGCAGGCCTTCGGCCGGGAACTGGAGGGCCTGGACGCCTCCCAGCGGGCGGCGGTGGAGGCGCAGGTGGCGCTGCAGCTCAAACCCAACCGCTACGCCCCCGAGACCCGGACGCTGGCCTTCACGGAGGCCGAACAGGCCTCCTTCGAAAGGCAGATCGGGCTCTGGACCGACTACTTCGCGCATCCTGACGCCAACGGGGGTCTGCCGAGCCGGTACATCCGCGACCCTCAGGAAATCCGACAGCTCACGGCCTTCTTCGCCTGGGCGGCCTGGGCGAGTGTGGCCAACCGCCCGGACAAGCCCTATTCCTACACCAACAACTTCCCCTTCGACCCCACCGTGGGCAATACGCTGACCAGCGACGCCATCCTGTGGAGCGGCCTGAGCGTGGTCATGCTGCTGGGGGGGCTGGCGCTGGTGCTCTTCACCTTCGGCCGCTTCGACTACCTGGGCTGGAAGGGCGGGCCCCAAAGCGCCGCGGCCCTCATGCACCCCGGCCAGGCCACGGCCGGGCAGAAGGCGGTGGTGAAGTACTTCCTGGTGGTGGCCCTGCTGTTTCTGGCCCAGGTCATGATCGGCGGGGCCCTGGCCCACTACCGGGCCGAACCCGGGGACTTCTACGGCATCGACCTGGCCCAGTTCCTGCCGAGCAACATCCTGCGCACCTGGCACCTGCAGCTGGCCCTTTTCTGGATCGCCACGGGTTATGTGGCGGGGGGGCTGCTGCTGGCCTCCTCTCTCGGGCAGGACGAACCCCGCGGCCACGCCACGGGGGTCCACCTGCTCTTCTGGGCCCTGGTGGTCCTGGTGGTGGGAAGCCTGGCCGGGGAGATTCTCGGCATCCACCAGGTCTTCGGCGGCCTGTGGACCTGGTTCGGCCACCAGGGGTGGGAGTTCCTGGAGCTGGGGCGCTTCTGGCAGGTGATTCTCGCCGTGGGTCTCAGCTTCTGGCTCGGGCTCCTTTTCCGGGCCCTGGCGCCGGCCCTGCGGGACCCGGAAAAGCAGGAGATCGCCTGGCTCTTCCTGGGGGCGGCGGCCACCATCCCCATCTTCTATCTGCCGGCCTTCTTCTTCGGCAGTACCACCAATTTCGCCGTGGTGGACACCTGGCGCTTCTGGATCATCCACCTGTGGGTGGAGGGCTTCTTCGAGCTCTTCGTCACCGTGCTGGTGGCGGTGACCTTCTATCAACTGGGTGTGGTGCGGCGCATCAACGTGGTGCGGGTGATCTACCTCGACGCCATCCTGTTCCTCGCCGGGGGTATCATCGGCACGGCCCACCATTGGTACTGGACCGGCCAGAACAACGTCACCATGGCCCTGGCGGCCATGTTCTCCGCCCTGGAAGTGGTTCCCCTGACCCTGCTCACCCTGGACGCCTGGGACTTCATGAAGCTGACCGGCACCACCGGCCGAAGCGGCGCCTACGCCAAGGTCATCCCCCACCGCTGGGCCTTCTACTTCCTCATGGCCGTGGGCTTCTGGAACTTCGTGGGGGCCGGGGTCTTCGGGTTCCTGATCAACATGCCCGTGGTGAGCTACTTCGAGGTGGGCACCGTGTTGACCCTCAACCATGGGCACGCCGCACTCCTGGGAGCCTTCGGCATGCTGGCCATGGCCCTGCTGGTGCTGGGGCTGCGCCACGTGCTCACCGACGACCAGTGGGTGGCGCCCGAAAAATGGGTCAAGGTCTCCTACTGGGGGCTGAACGCGGGGTTGGCCCTGATGGTCATCACCAACCTCTTCCCTGTGGGCGTGCTGCAGATCTGGGACGTCCTGACCAACGGGTACTGGCATGCCCGGGGGCTGGAGTTCATGGGGCAGGAGCGCATCCGCCTGCTGGAGTGGGCCAGCCTGCCCTCCCATGCGGTGCTCATCGGCCTGGGGGTCCTGCCCATGACGGTGGCGGCTGGAATGACCTATCTGAAAATTCGCAGGGAGTGACCGGCCAGGGGCGTGGGCGACGGCCTCCGGACGGGGGCCTCCCCGCCCCGGGAAGTCCGCATCCGGGGGCCGCGGAGCCGGGTGTGTGCACCGGGTAACCCCGGATTCGCCGTACCCTTGCGCCCGGTCCGGGAGCTTATGCCCCCGCCTGTCGGGGTGTGGATGGGCACTGCCTATGGATCAGGCGGTGCAGGACCGGCAGGTCAACCGTGGAAGCCGGGATCAGATGCCGATCACCTTGTCGGCCAGTTGCATGGCGGTGACGATGTCGAGCATGGTGGTGGTCTCCTCCACCTGCCGGTGCTCCAGAAATGACCGGGAAACCCCTTCCGGTTGGATCTCAAGCCGACAGCAGCTCATCGATCCGGTCCAGGTAGGCGGTCCATTCCCCCAGGGCGCCGTGGGCGGCCTCCAGGGTCACGGAAGCGAAGCGGACGGTGTCCCCCGGCTTGGCCTGGGCCACCTTGAAGAGGTCCGGGGTTATGACCGTGGCGATCTTGGCGTAACCGCCGATGGTCTGTTCGGTGAGCAGGATGATGGGCTGGCCGTCGGCCGGCACCTGGACATGGCCGGCCACGATGGGTTCGGAGACGATGCTCGCCGGGGCCTGGGGCTCCCGGGAGAGAACCGGCCCCTCGAGGCGGTAGCCCATGCGGTTGGCCTGGGCCGTCACCGTGTAGGGGGCCTGGAAGAACACCTTCAGGGCGGACCGGAAAAAGTCGTCCTGGGGCCCGGGGACGGCCCTCAGGATGATCGTGGTGCCGTAAAGGGGGAACCAGGGGAGGTGGCGGGGGCGCGCCAGCAGGTCGGCCGGCCCGCGCTTCAGGATATCCCCGGCTTGCAGCGCCCGGCCTTCCAGGCCCCCGAAGCGGCCCCCCAGGTAGGTGGCGCGACTGCCCATGATCGGCGGGACAGCGATGCCGCCCCCCACCGCGAGGTAGGCCCGGCAGCCGTTGTCGGCCGCACCCAGGTCCAGGATGTCGCCGGGGCCGACCCGCAGGGCGGTCCAACCCGGTTCCGGCCGGTCGTTGAGCGTGAGGGCCGTGGCCGCCCCGGTGACGGCGATATCCGCCGGGCACAGCACTTCCAGGCGCGGGCCCACCAGGGTCGATTCCAGGACGGCGGCATCCGCCGCGTTGGCCACCAGGCGGTTGGCCACCCGCAGGGCGAAGGCGTCCAGCCCGCCGGAGATGGGCACGCCCATGTGCTGAAACGCCACGCGGCCGCGATCCTGGACCGTGGTCAGGGGACCGGGGGCCAGCACTCGGAAAACGTCGGTCATGGGTCCTCTAGGCTGCGGATCCGATCGTAGTCGGCCGGGGAGGTGGGCACAAAGCGGATCTGGTCTCCGGCCTGGTAGAGGAAGGGATCGGATTTCAGGGGGTTGAACAGGTTCAGGGGGGTTCGCCCGATGAGGCGCCAACCGCCGGGGCTGTCCGCCGGGTAGACCCCGGTCTGGGCCTCGGCGATACCCACCGACCCCGCCGCCACCCGAGTGCGGGGAGTGGGCAGGCGCGGGGTGTGCAGGCGCGGGTCGAGTCCTCCCAGGTAGCAGAACCCCGGCGCAAAGCCCACCGCGTAGATGGGATAGGGGTCCCGGGAATGGATGTGGATGACCTCCTCCGGCGCAAGCCCGCTGTGGGCGGCGACAAATTCGAGGTCCGGCCCGAAGGCTCCTCCATAGCACACGGGGATGTCCACGGTGCGCGGCGGGGCCAGCACGTCCGCCCCCAATTCCGCCTCCAGGGCCAGGATGCGACCCTCGAGCCCTTTCAGGGGAATGGCCAGGGGGTCGTAAACAATGGCCAGCGTTCGATAAGCGGGTACGACGGTCTGGATTCCGACCACCGGTTGACCCCGCAGGGCCCGGGCCATGGCGTGGACCTTGCGATTGACCGACAGGTCGATCCCCTCGCCGTATTCCACGAGCACGGCGCAGTCCCCGCAATGCCGGAAGCGGGGGCGGTCGTATAGGGGCGTCGCCGTCATGGGCGCCGTCACGCGCCGACCTCCGCCCCCATGGGCGTCAGGGCCACCCCGGCCCCTTCCAGGCGGCGGCGGATCGTCTGCACCAGGGCCAGGGCCGTGGGCGTGTCGCCATGGACGCAGAGGGTGTCGATTTCCATTTCCAGCAAGGTGCCGTCGATGGCCTGGATGCGCCCCCCGGTGGCCATGCCCACGGCGCGTTCGGCGGCCTGGTCCGGGTCGCTGATCACCGCACCGGGCAGGCGCCGGGAGACCAGCCGCCCCTCCGGGGTATAGGCCCGGTCGGGAAAGGCCTCGAAAACCACCTGGAGACCCTCCTCCCGGCCGATGCGGGCCATCAGGGCCGCTTCGGGGCCTGCCAGGGTGACGAGCCGCAGGCCGGAACCTGCGGTGGCGACGGCCTGGGCGATGGCCCGCGCCAGGGGTTCGTTGCCCACGGCCATGTTGTAGAGCGCCCCGTGGGGTTTGACGTGCTGGAGCCGGACCCGGTGGGCCGCGCAGAAGGCTTGCAGGGCGCCCACCTGGTAGAGGATGTCGGTCTTGACCTCCTCCAGGGTGCAGTCCAGGTTGCGCCGGCCGAAGCCCTTGAGGTCGGGGAACCCCGGGTGGGCCCCCACCCCCACGCCCCGGGAGGCGGCCAGGGCCACGGTGCGGTCCATCACCAGGGGATCGCCGGCGTGGAAGCCACAGGCGATGTTGGCCGAGGTGATCCATTCGATGACCTCGGCATCGCGGCCCAGCCGGTAGGCCCCGAAGCTCTCCCCCATGTCGCAGTTCAAATCGATGCGCTTCATGACCATATCCTTCTATTTCATCATGTTGGGCAAAATAAGGACGATGTCGGGAAACACGGTGATCAAAATCGTGGCCAGGGCCATCAGCAGGAAGAACGGGAAGGCGGCCCGGGCGATGGTGAGGATGTCGTCGTTGTTCAGGCTGCTGATCACGAAGAGGTTGAAGCCCACCGGGGGCGTGATCTGGGCCAGTTCGATCATCAGCACCAGGTAGATGCCGAACCAGACCGGGTCGAATCCCGAGGCCGTGATCAGGGGCAGGACGATGGGGGTGGTCATCACGATCATGGAGAAGCCGTCCACCAGGCAGCCGAGGACGATATAGAGGAAGGTCAGGATGAGGATCAGCATGTAGGGCGACAGGCCCATCTCGGTCACCAGGAGGGTCAGCTGGCGGGTGATGCCCAGGTAGCCCACCACCACCGAGAGGTAGGAGGCGCCCATGACGATGAGCATGATCATGCAGCTGGTCTTCACGGCCCCCATGAGGCTGGCGCGGAAGGTCTCCCAGTCGAGGCTTCTGCTCACCAGGGCAAAGGTCAGGGAACCGAGCACCCCCACGGCCCCGGCCTCGGTGGGGGTGGCCCAGCCGGCATAGAGGCTCCCCAGGACCACGACGATCAGCACCAGCACCGGGGCGATTTCCGGAATGGCGCGGAGGCGTTGGGCCCAGGTGTGGTGGTCGGAGCCGGCCGGGGCCAGGCGCGGGCTGATGAGGCAGCGCAGAACGATGTAGCCGCTGAAGAGGCCGGCGATGAGCACCCCGGGCAGAAAGCCGGCGATGAACAGCTTGCCGATGCTCACGTCGCCGATGATGCCGTAGACCAGCATCATCATGCTGGGGGGGATCAGGAAGCCCAGGGTGCCCGCCCCGGCGAGCGAGCCCACGGCGATGCTCCGGTCGTAGCCCCGGGCGTTCAACTCCGGCACCGTGATCTTGCCGACGGTGGCCGTGGTGGCCGCCGAGGAGCCGCTCACCGCGGCGAAAAAGGTGCAGGCAAAGATGTTGACGTGCAGGAGCCGTCCCGGGATGCGGTCCATCCAGGGGGTCAGGCCGTTGAAGAGGTTCTGGGAAATCTTGCTGCGGAAGAGGATCTCCCCCATCCATACGAACATCGGCAGGGCCATCATGGCCGATCCGCTGGTGTTGTTCCAGGCCACATTGGTCAGGATCGAGCCGAAGGGCAGGTCGGTGAAAAAGACAAACCCTCCCAGGCCCACCAGAAACAGCGCGATGCCGATCCACACGGTGCCGCCCATGAATACGACCAGCAGGGCGAACAGGGTCAGGGAAATACTGGCGAGTTCCACGTTGAGGCTCCTCTTGTCCGGCCCTCCGGGAGGCGGGCCGCGATTAAACGGCGGCGATCCACAGCCTGCTAACGGCCCAGATCGCTCGACTCCTGGCGCAGCTCGATGCCCTCCACGCCCTTGAGCAGGGCCAGGGCGCGCAGGAATTCACCGAGGAACTGGAGGGTCATGACCAGGGCGCCCAGGGGCATGAAGATCTGGGGGATCGCCAGGTAGGTCTCCGAGATCTGCATGGACTGGGACCGGCTGACCACGGAGTCCAGGAAAAAAAGCCCCGTATGCCAGGTGAGGGCGGCGCAGAAGGCCATGCCGACGGCAAAACAGACCATGTCCAGGAGGATCCGCGGGCGGCCCCGGACCACCTTCAGCAGGAAGGTCATGCGGATGTGGCCCTTGTCCCGCAGGGTGTAGCCCAGGGCGCAGAAGGTCAGGGCGCACATGAGGTAGCCCGCGTACTCCTCGGTGATGAACAGGGTGTGGCTGAAAAAGCTGCGCAGGACAATCTCGGCCCCGATGAGGACCAGCCCGGCGCACAACATGACGCCCGCCAGGGCCCCGCCGAGGCCGGAAAGGGCGTCGATCCATTTGACCATGCGTTGCATCGTTTCACTCCCGGGTCCGAAGACCGCTGTGGGGAAAGTGGGCGCGGCCTTTGCCAACCGCCGCGCCCACCGGGACGTTATCAGCGCTGGGCCTTCTTCAGGAACTCATCGACAATCTTGCGGGCATCGGGGGGGGCGTCCTTGAGCCATTCGGCGCGGATGCCCTCGGTGACCGTGCTCAGGGACTTGAGCAGCTCCTTGGACGCCGGCACCGTTTCGATGCCGTTCTTATTGCAGATGGCCTCCTTCTCCTTGTCGATTTCTACCACCTTGGCCCACATGGCCGCTTCCATCTCCTGGCCGGCCTTGACCAGGGCGTCCTGGGTGGCCTTGTCCAGCTTGTTGAAGGCCTTGAGATTGACGTTCACCATGTCGGTGGCCACGGTGATGTTCATGGGGTGGTAGTACTTGAGCACTTCCCAGAACTTGCCGTCGACCCCCGTGGGCGTGGAGGTGATCACCGAGTCGATGAGCCCGGTGGCCAGCGACGAGTAGACCTCGGAGAAGGGCAGGGCATACGGCGTGCCGCCCGTGGCTTCCACCACCAGGGCCCCGTTCTTGTCGTAGGTGCGGGTCTTCAGGCCCTTCATGTCCTCCACCGCGGCGATCTGGCGCTTGGTCCACAGTCCGGCCCCCGGCCAGGGCGCGATGTAGAGGATCTTCTGGCCCCATTTTTCCGCCGCCTTGTCGAAATAGGGCCGGGCGGTGTCGTTGAGCAGCTTGGCCTCCTGGAAATCCAGGACCAAAAAGGGCAGGGTCACGATATTGAAGATCTTCTCGTCGCCGGCCACCCCGCTGACGAGCATGTCGGACAGCGGCACCAGCCCGTCGCGCACGGCCTTGAGCAGTTCCGGCCCCTTGTAGCCCAGAGCCCCGCCGGCGCTCACCTGGATTTCCAGCTCGCCGTTGGTGGCCGTCTTGACCTTGGCGGCGAACTCCTCCAGCCCGATGGTTTGATGGTTGTTGGGCGGCCAGACCGAGTTGGCGTTCCAGGTGGTCTTGGCGCTGCCGGGGGCGGCCGCCAGGACGATCAGAACCAATACCGCCAGCGTCATCGATAGCATCTTCTTCATAATGGACCCTTTCTGATGATGGAGTGATCGATTGCGGCCGGCGCATCCGCCGGCCGCGCTTTCAGCCGGTCTCGTCGCCGACGATGGCCCCCGTCGGGCAATAGGCGGCGCACAGGGGGCGGCGGCAACCGGTGCACGCCGCGGAAAGCGATACCTCCAGGCCGCCGTCGTCGGCAAACATGACCCGGATGGCGGCCTGGTGCGGGTTGAAATGGCCGTAGCGGGCAAACGAGCAGGCCAGCTCGCACAAGCGGCAGCCCACGCAGCGTTCGGGTGTGAGGGTTATGGGCATGGCGGCGCCTGGCCTTCCCCGGGCGAGTCATCCGACGGCAGGGTGATGCCCGCGGCCGCCAGGCGCCGTCCGGCCTCCTCGAGGCCGAGGGCGGCCAGCCGCTCCCGGGTGGGCCAGCCGCTGGCCGGATCGTAGCCGTGCGCCCGGTAGTAGTCGTCCAACATCGCCTCCCAGTGGTCCGCATGGAGGCGCTCGCCCTTGAAAGGCCCCTCCGCCACCGGGATGCGGACCAGCTTTTCCGGCGGCCGGGCGTCCCGGCGGCCGAAACCGGCGTGCAGGAGGTTGAAGAGGTGCTCCAGGGTCTGGAGGCGGGCGCCGGTGCGCAGCAGCTCGTCCGCGCTGCGCTGGCGGCCGGTGACCAGATGGTGGAAGCGCGCGATGTCCGCCGGGGTGAAAAGCCCCAGCTCCATCCACATGGAGGGGAGGTAGCAGAGGCCCATCATGTCCACCACGCCCTTATAGTTTTCGTACCAGGTGACCAGGGCGGCCTTGTGGGCGTAGGCGGTGGGGTCCTGGATGTCGGGGATGCCGAAAAAGGCCCGGCTCAGCTCCGGGGCGATGCGCTGGCCTTCGACGGCCGGAGCCCCCCGCAGGTGCCCGCCGCCCTTGGTGCTGGTGACGATGCCCAGGGCCCAGGCCTTGTGGGAGCGCATGGCGGCTTCCATGAGGGCGTTGCCGTGGGAGACCACCGCCAGGCGCTCGCTGCCGCGGCCGATCTCCCGGGTCGCGGCTTCCAGCCCCTTGGCCAGCACGGCCCCCAGCCCGATGCGGTGCGCGATCTGTTCCAGCAGTCGGAGCAGGCCGGGGCCGTCGCCCCAGTTCAAGCTCAGACCCTGGGTGTCGCCGGCATCGATGAGCCCTGCCTGGAAGCACTCCACGGCCCAGGCCAGGACCGCCGACGTGTGGTCGCCGTCCATGCCGTAGAGGTTGGTGAGGGCATGCAGGCGCATCACGATTTCCGGGTCGGCCATGCCCAGGTTGGAGGCGAAACCGCGCCAGGAATTGGCCTGGAGCCCTTCGCAGGTCAGCTCCCCCACCCGGTAGATGGCGCTGCAGTAGATCGGGCAGGCGAAGCAGGCGTGGCGCCGCACCAGGTAACGCCCGTCGAAGGCGGCCCGATCGACCTTGGCGATGGCCGCGTTGTTCCAGAATTCGGCGCGCATGTTGCGGACGGCGTGGGGCCGGTTTTCCCCGGGCAGGAGGTAGGCGGCCAGGGTGCCGCCCCGGCGGTGGATGGCCACGAAGCGGCTCTTTTCGATGACCTCGCGGTTGAAGCGCAGCAGCTCGGCGCCCAGGGCCTCGGGGTGCGCCACGGTGACCGGCAACCCCCCGCGCACGGCGACGGCCTTGAGGTTCTTGGCGCCGAAGACCGCGCCGCTGCCCCCGTAGCCGGCGGCCCGACCCCGGTCGCCGATGAGGCAGGCGAAGCGCACCCGGTTTTCCCCGGCCGGTCCGATGCACAGAGTCTTGAGGTACGGGTCGTTTTCCAGGCGCTTGAGGGCGTTTTCGGTTTCCCAGGTGTTCCGGCCCCAGAGGGCCGTGGCATCCCGCAGGGCGATGGTTTCGGGGGTGATGAGGAGGTACACCGGACGGTCCGCCCGGCCCTGGATCACGACCTGGTCGAAGCCGGCGGATTTCAATTCGGCGGCAAAATGCCCGCCCAGGTTGGCGGAACCCACCCCGCCGGTCACCAGGTTGCGAAAGTCCACCGCCAGGCGGCAGGCCCCCGGGACCGGGGTGCCCACCAGGGGGCCGGCGGCCAGCAGGATCGGGTTTTCCGGGGCCAGGGCATCCGTCCCCCGGGCCTGGAGGTCGAAGAGCCGGCGCTGGTTCACGCCCCGGCCGCCGATGAAGTCCGGGTCGGCTTCCAGGGGGGCGGCGCGGCATCGGCCGGCCGTCAGATCGACAAAGAGGATTTTTCCGGCGTGGCCGTGGGGCATGGGACGGTCTTTCCGCGGCGTGGAATGGGTCACACGCTCAGGTAGCCGATGATCCTTTCACGAAAGGCCGCGATGTGCGCGCGGCAGGTCTGGCGCAGGGCGTCTTCGTCCCTGTTCTGCAAGTGCGTCAGCATGCCTCCGTGCTCCCGGCCCACCGCGGCGTAATGGGCCGCCAGGGCATCGTCCGGGAGGGGGTTGGGCCCGTAGGAGATGTAGGCCAGGCGCTTGGTCTCGAAGCGGATGCGGCTCAGGCCGTGGAGCAGGTAATCGTTGCGCGCGGCGGCGTAGAAACTCATGTGGAAGCGGTGGTTGGCCTCCACCAGGGCCAGGATGTCCCGCGCGGCAATGGCGGCTTGCACCTGGGTCTGGGCCGCGGCCATCTGCCCCAGGAACGGGGTCGGGTCGTGGCGCATGGCCAGGCCGATGACGCCCATTTCCATGATTTCCAGCGCTTCGAAAATGGACTTGATGGTCTGCAGGGTGATGGGCCGTACCGACCAGGCCCCGTTGGGGTGGGATTCCAGGATGCCGCAGGCCGCCAGGCGGGGAAGGGCTTCGCGGATGGGGGTGCGTCCGATGCCCAGCTCCTGCATGAGCTGTTTCTCGTGAACAACCTGGCCCTGACCGTATTCCATGGTGATGATCCGGCGGTAGATCTCGTCGAAGGCGACGTCGTAGAGCAGCCGTTTGGGCAATGCGCCGGATGTGGCCATGCAGCCTGTGCTTTCGTCGGGGGAGGGGCTTGGGCGGAGGATCTTTGAGTCGTGCTTAAGATATATTTTGGATATATGTCAAGTATGATTACTCATCGACAAGCCTGTGCCTTCCCGGGGGACTTTTCTTTTAGGGCAAATGATGGCATGCAACGGTTTCGGGCCGATGAGCAAATGCCCCCGCCCGCCGGCCTTCGCGCCGCGCACCCACAAGCTGGCAGACCGCCTGCCAACCGGGAGCCACCCTTGCTGGAACCGAATCCTGAATACATCCGTGAGTTGATCGGCGTGGTCAACGCCAGCCCCTTTCCGGGCCACATGGCCATGCGCCTGGCCGCCATCGCCCTGGACGCGGCCACCATCGAACTCGAGACCGCCCGCTGCCATTTGCAGCCTTTCGGCATCGTGCACGGCGGGGTCCTGGCGACCCTCGTGGACACGGCCACCTTCTGGGCCGTGTTCCTGCGCGTCCCGGCGGACAGCGGGCTGGTGAACATCGACCTGAAATTGAATTACCTGAAGCCGGTCGTCGACCGCCCATTGCGCGCCGAAGGGCGCGCCATCCGGACGGGCAAGTCCATCAGCTATGCCGAAGCGACGGTCCGGGACGCCGACGGCGGCCTGGTGGCCCACGGCACATCCACCCTCATGACCCTGCCGGGCAAGGGACTGCCCATGGCCGCCGGGAAGTTTCTGCCCGCCTGACCGCCGCCGGGGCGTGGCGCGCCGGCGGTGGGGTTCATGGCGGATGGCCCTGGAAAGCGGTTCCGGTCCGCGTATCTTTCCGGCGGTCGGCTATCCGCCATCCGGTATGCGCCTGCTCCGCGTCCGGGCTTCAGCGGTCCGCGNNAGCGGTCCGCGTCCGGGTCCTCATCGTCGTCCTCCTCCTCGAGGTCCCCGTCGTCCAGGGTCGTATCGGCCATGGCCATGGCCTCCTGGGCGGCCTCGGCGATGTCCTCGTCGTCGGCGTCGGCCAGCTCCACGAGGTGGTCCATGGCGTCCTGGGGGCGGATGCCCACCGAGGCATCGATGGCGGCCAGCAGGAGGTCCTTGTCCACGGACTTGCCGGTGAGCAGGGCGGCCACCTGGGGCCAGGCGGCCTCGATCCCCCAATTGCCCGCGGCGCAGACGGCCTCGTAACGCAGATCCGGGTCGCCGCTGGCGAGGGCCTCCAGGATCTGGGCATCGAAGCCCTCGATGTAGCGCATGCAGAAGACGGCCGTGAGCTTCCAGGCCGCGTTTTCACCGGCAAAGGCCTGGGCCACGGCGTCGGCGTGCCAGTCCAGGGGTGCGCGCACCGAGGCCTCCAGGGCCGCCCGCCGCAGGTCCTGGGGCGCCCGGGAGTCCCCATACAGCCGCTGCAGGGCAACCTGGACGCGCTGGAGGGCCCGAGGGGTCACCAGGATGTCGTCGGCGTCGTCGAAACCCATGGTGTCGGCGTATTCGAGGGCCGGACCCAGGGCGATGGCCGCGGTGGCCCGCAGTTCCACCGGTTCCGCGGGGTGGTTGACGATGGCCAGGAGGGCCTCGGCGATGCGGTCACTGGCGACCGTGATATCGCCGGCCAGCTCGGCCGCCAGCAGCCGCTCTTCGGGGGCCGCCTGGCGGGCTTGGAGGGTTTGCAGCAGAAGCTCCCCGGCGTTGGGGGGCCACTCCCACGGGGGGGTGTTGGCCAGGCTTTCCAGGCTCATGAGGTTGTCTCCCGATGTGGCTGGGCGCCGCCCGCGATGGGGCCCGGCGCCGTGGTTGTCCGGCCCTGAAGCGTGCGCGCGGCCTGCTCCCGGGCATGGGCGGCGGCCCGCACCGATCGCTGGATGTCTTCGGCCGTGGTGGCGTACGAACAGACGGACAGCCGGATGACCGGTTCCCCGGCCCAGACCGCCCCGCCGCACCAGCACTCCCCGGAGGCCTGGAGGGCGGCCAGGGTGGCCTCGGTGAGGGCCGGCGAAGCGCAGGCCGCCAGCACCTGGTTGAAGCAGACCCGGTTGCGGACGGCAAAGCCCTGGCTTTCCAGGCCGGCGGCCAGGGCCAGGGCCTTGTCGCAGAGGTCGTCCACCAGCTCGCCCACCCCGCGGCGTCCCAGGGCCTTGAGGGTCGCCCAGATCTCCACCCCCCGGGCCCGCCGGGACATGTCGGGGGTGTAGCGCATGCCGTCCCGCTCCCGGCTGTAGACGATGTAGGAGCCGGTCATGTGCATGGCCCGGGCGAGGGCCTCCCGGTGGCGGCAGAAGACGATACCGTTATCGTAGGGGGCGTTCAAGGTCTTGTGGGCATCCGCCGACCAGGAGTCGGCCAGGTGGACGCCGTCGGTCAACTCCCGGCGACGCTCCGAGGCCGCCGCCCACAAGCCGAAGGCCCCGTCCACATGCACCCAGGCCCCGGCCGCCCGAGCGGGCCCGCAAATGGCCGCGAAGGGGTCGAAGGCCCCGGTGTTCACGTTGCCGGCCTGGAGCACCAGGAGGGTGCGGTCGTCCAATGCCGGCACCCCCTCCGGGATCACCCGCCCCTGGTCGTCGGCCGGCAGCAGGGTGACCCGCGCCTTGCCCAGGCCCAGGATGGAAAGGGCCTTGTAGACCGTGGAATGGGCCTGGGCGCCCAGCAGCACCCGAATTTCGGGGGCCCCGAAGAGCCCGCGATCATCCGCGTCCCATCCCTGGCGCCGCAGGAGCGTGTCCCGGCCCGCGGCCAGCCCGCAGAGGGTGGCCGTGGACGTGCCGCTGACAAAGCCCGCCGCGCTGCCTGGCGGCAGCCCCAGCAGGCTCACCAGCCAGCCTTCGCAGAGGCTTTCCAGCACGGAGGCCACGGGGGAGATCACGTAGAGGGCGGCGTTCTGATCCCAGGTGTCCGCGAGCCATTTGGCCGCCAGGGCCGCGGGCACCACCCCGCNNGACCCCGCCGTTGACGAAGCCGAAGTAGCGGCCGCCGGTCTGGGCCACGGTGGCCGGGGAGCCTGCCCGGTGGAGCAGCTCGATGATTTCCCGCGGATCGCCGGGCTGCGCGGGCAGGTCGGCGGCGAAGGCGGCCAGCCCGGCGATGGCCTGGGGGGAAGGGTAGACCTCCCGTTCATCGACGGTCTGCATGTAGTCCAGGGCGTATTCCAGCACCTGGGTGAAGAGCGCGCGGTCACCGGCCTGCCGCCGGAGAGCCGCGCTCACCCCGTTTGCTGCATCCATGAGCGGTTCCTTTCGCTGTGGCGGTTCGTGCTGCGGGTGATCCGCAGGTCGCGGAAGCATCATAGCCATCCAGGCCGCTAGGCGGTTGCGGATTAACGCCGCCGGGGGTTCGGGGGATCCATGCCCGCCCCCGATTGCAGGGGCGAGGCCTCGGCGGCCAGGTCCGGCTCGCCGCAATGCCGCAGGATGTGTTCCCGGGTGCGCTTGTGGAGGTCCACCGCCCGTTCCCAGGCGCGGGGGCTGGCTCCCCCGGCCTCCGGCAGCGCCGACAGGGGGGCCCCCAGGGTGACCCGCACGGCTCCCCGGCGGAAAAACCAGGTATCCGCCCGCAGAATCGACCGGGTGCCCCGAATGGTGACGGGCACGAGGGGCCTGCCGCTGCGGGCGGCGGCCAGGAAGGCGCCCATGCGGAAGGGGAGCAGGCCGGGCATGCGGGCGATGGTGCCCTCGGCGAAAAATACCAGGGGCCGTCCCTCGGCGGCCAGGTGCTGGAGGCGCCGGGCATCGGTGGCCCCCCGGTGCTTGTCGAAGCGTTCGGCGAACACCGTGCCGATGCGCCTGAGGAAAGCCCCCACCACGGGGATGGCGCCGAGCTCGGCCTTGGCCACGAAACAGACGGGGCCGGGGAGGGCCGCCACGAGCACCATGGGGTCTATGTAGCTGGCGTGGTTGGAAACGAAAAGCAGGCCCTGGGGGGACGCCCCGGGGGACGGTCCCCGGACCGTGAGGGGCAGCCTCAGGGCCCGCAGCAGCAGGCGGGCCGCCCCGTGCAGGAAGGCCCAGCGCCAGGCAAGACGCGGCAGCAGGAAGACGCCCCCCGCCAGGAGGGGCACCGCCAGGGCCAGAAGCAGCCAGGCGGTCAGATTGTAAAGGCCGGTCAGCAGGCCGTTGCGGGCGCGTTGCCAGAGGGGCGGAATGGCGGCCGCCAGCAGGCGGACCAGTTGGGCCGGGAAGGACTGGCGGCCCCGCCCGATCCGGCCGCGCGCGTAGCGTTCCCGGCTGGCGGCCCGGCGGATCTTGCCGCTGGAGGTTTTCAGCACGCTGCCCGGCGGGGCCAGGACGACCTCGTCCGGCGGACCGCCCACCAGGTCGGCTGTGCGGGCGTTGATGGCTGCCCGCAGGCGCCGGTGGGCCTCCTCCCCGGTCTCCCGGGTCTCCGCCAGGACCACCAGGCGCTCGGTGCCGCTGCGGGGGTCCGGGGTGCCGAAGACCGCCACGTTGCCCTTGCGGATGCCGGGGATCTCTCCCAGGGTCTCTTCCACCTCGCTGGGGTGAATGTTCCGGCCGGCGCGGATGATCATGTCCGTGGTGCGCCCGGTAAGGTATAGCTCGCCGGCGGCCATGTACCCCTTGTCGCCGGTTTCCAGCCAGTCGCCGTCGTAGAGGGCCCGGGTGACGCGCGGGTTGCGGTAGTAGCCGCCGCAGGCCGAAGGCCCCCGGAACTGGACGCGCCCTTCCCGGCGTTCGGGCAGCTCCCGGCCCCCGGGGTCCACGACGCGGATTTCATGCCCGCTCAAGGGGCGGCCGCAGGAGACGAAGCGCAGGGGCCGCTCCGCGGAGGATTCGGCGGGGCGGGCCTTGCCGGTGCGCGTGAAGGTCTCGCGGTCGAGGGCGTCGATGAGCGCGCCCCGCCCCAGGGGCGGGAAGGTCACCCCCAGGGTGGCCTCGGCCAGCCCATAGACGGGCATCAGGGCTTCGGGAGCCAGCCCCGCCGGCTGGAAGCGGGCGGCAAACCGCTCCAGGGTCGCGGGACTCACCGGTTCGGCGCCGTTGAAGGCGCAGCGCCAGCTCCTCAGGTCGAGAGCGCCGAGGTCGGCGCCGGCCAGGCGCTTCAGGGCAAGCTCGTAGGCAAAATTGGGGGCGGCCGAGAGGGTGCCGCGGTGCCGGTGGATGGCCGTAAACCAGCGCAGGGGACGGGCCAGGAAGTCCAGGGGGGACATGACCACCAGCGGGTAGGCGAAATAGAGGCCTCCCAGCCAGGCCCCGATGAGCCCCATGTCGTGGTACAGGGGCAGCCAGCTGACGAAGACGTCCTGCGGACCCACCCGGAGCAGCCGGCCCATGGCGCGCAGGTTGGCCAGCAGGTTGGCGTGGGTGAGCATCACCCCTTTGGGCCGGCCGGTGCTTCCGGAGGTGTACTGGATGAAGGCCAGGTCGCGGTCCTTTACCGGCGGCGGCCGCCAGCGCCCGCCGGCGGCGGCGAGCTCGGCGGCGGTCACCAGGTGCTTCAACCCGGGGACCTGGGCCTGGAGCAGGCGGGCCACCCCCTGGGCCTCCGGGACGGTGATGAGGGTGGCCGCGGCGCAATTGGTCAGGATGGCCCGGTGGCGCAGGAGGTGCTCTTCCAGCTGGTGGCGCCGGGCCGGGGGGTAGATGGGCACGGGAACGCCCCCGGCCAGCAGAATGCCGAAGAAGGCGTGGAAGTAGTCCGCCCCCGTGGGCAGCATGATGGCCACCGGGTGGCCCGGCGCCAGCCCCCGGGCCTGGAGTCCGGCGGCCAGCGCCTCGGCTTTCCCGCGCAGGTCGGCGAAGGACATGCCGCCGCCTTGGCCGTCGTCCCGGTAGATGCGGATGTGGAGCCGGTCGGGTTGGGCCTGGGCGTGCCAGTCCAGCACATCCAGCAGCGTGCGGGCCTTGTGGGGGGCGCCGGCGGCGGGGTAGGGTCCCGCGGGGACCTCGGTCGCCGTCGGGGGGGGCGGGGGCGGGTCGACCCCGGACAGGACGGCCCGCAGCAGGTCCCGGGGGGTTTCGGCATCCGCCAGGTCCCGGGGGTCGATGGTGAGGCCGAAACGGGTCTCGACGCGCTCCAGCAGTTCCATGCGGGTCAGGCTGTCGAATCCCAGGTCGCGGTCCAGAGAGGTGTCCAGTTCCACGGGAACGGCCGCCGCCCGATCCGGGCGCACCTCCGCCGCCAGCCCCCGGATCGTTTCCAGGAGGGCTCCGGCCGTCTGGGGGTCGGACGGGGGCGCGGTTTTCCGGTTGCGGTCGTCCATGGGCGCACGGCCTCGCTCAACGGGTCGGCGGGACGGGGGGCGCCGGCGGCTTACCCCCACCCCCATCCTTTCGGCCATCTGCCGGTCGGTTAAAAAGGTGCCGCCGCGCATCCTCCTGCCTTTTATCCCGCCCAGGGCCTGTCCGTCCACCCCTTGATCCGGGTACCGCGCACCGACGGTGGCCCGCACGGCATTGCATTTCTGGGGGATGACCACCAGATTGTGGGGGTTGGGGAGGTCCGCCCCGCCCCCCTTGAGGCCGGCAGCCCCGGCCGGGGTCGGCCGCCGGGCGCATCAGCACCCGCGCCGGGATCGGCGCCAGGGCAGTGGGCTGCGCCCATGGGACCTTGCCATTCCCCCGCAGGTCTTCGGCCTGGAAGGCGGTGGCGGGGGTTGCCGCCCGATCCCGCGGCGGCCCCGCAGCGGAAGGAGCATGGCCATGGCACCCATCGCGCTGGCGGCCGACCACGCCGGCTTCGCCCTCAAGGAGATCGTGAAGGCCCACCTGGCCGCCCGGGGCCATGCGGTGACGGATTTCGGCACCCACAGCGAAGCGGCGGTGGATTACCCGGACGTGATCCGCCCAGCGGCGGCGAGCGTGGCCGCCGGCGCCTGCCACCGGGGGATCGTTTTCGGCGGCAGCGGCAACGGGGAGGCCATGGTGGCCAACAAGGTCCGGGGGATCCGTTGCGCCCTGTGCTGGAACGCGGCCAGCGCCCGGTTGGCCAGGGAGCACAACGACGCCAACGTGATCGCCATCGGCGCCCGGCTGGTCACCCGGGAGGCGTGCCTGGAGATCGTGGACACCTGGCTCGCGGCCGGGTTCCAGGGAGGGCGCCACCAGCGGCGCATCGACAAGATCGAACCGCCGGCCTCCGGTGCGTGACCTCCCGGGGCGGTCAGCCCCCTGGGCCGCTTACAGGGCCGGTGACTCGCACATGACGGCCAGGGATTCGATGTAGTCGCTCTGGCCTTTGTAGAGCCGGCTCATCTCGATCATGATCCCCGCGATCTGGGCCAGGGCCTGGACAAAGGCGATGTCGTCCAGGGTAAACTCCCATTTTTCGGCGGTGTAGGCGCGCACGGCGCCGATGGCCTCGTCGCCCATCATGATGGGCACCGAGAGGATGGAGGCGATGCCTTCCTTCCGGGCGGCCTCCGGGTACTGGATGCGGGGATCGTCGCTGACATCATAGACCGCCACGGGGCCGTCCTTCAGGGAGTCGGCGATGGAGCGCAGGGCGCTCACCGTTCCCTTGCGGAGGTACTCGGCGCTCAGGCCCGAGGAAGCCGCCAGCTGCAGCGCGTTTTTGCCCCGGTCCACGAGGAAGAGGGCGCAGGCCTTGATGCCCAGGGCCTCGCGGATGCTCTCCACGGTGCGCCGGATGATGACCTCGGGATCCCGCGAGGCGGTGAGGGATCGCGAGATGGTCAGCAGGGTGTCGTAGTGGACCGCCAGGTTTTTCATTTTTCCTCCTCCTTGTTGCCGGCGCGCGGGTGCTCCCGCGCCGATGGCGGGGGGCCGGGTGGGCCGCCGCCGGCGCTTGGTTGGTCGCGGGGCAACTGAGCCAAGATGGAGGCCGAGGGGTCCCGTTTGCAAGGGGGCCGCGTTGGAAAGCGGACCGCGCCATCGCGGCCCCCAGGCGCATCCCCAGGCGGCTTAGTGGTCACGGTCATCCATGTGGTGGCATTCGATGGCCGATGCCTCCCGGCGCGGCGGCGTTGCGCGCCTTGCCGCCCGGGCGCCTCGGCCATCTCGGTGCGTCACCGTATGGATGACCGTGACCACTAAGGCCGCAAGCCGACGTTGCGCCCTTCGGGCAATGGTTCACCGCCACGTGGGGTGGGTTCTATGCCACCCGCCGGCCGGCAACCTGCACCCAGGGCGCCTCCCCCGGCTCCCCGCAGAGGCTGGCCGTTTCCCCGGCGGCGCCCCCCGCCAGCACCCGGTGGGCGCTGCGCAGCCGGGGAAAGTCGAGGCTTTCCAGGGCGGCCACGAGCAGTTCCAGGCGCGCTTCCACGTGGGCCGGAGGCGGGGCGGATTTGAGGGCCGCCTCCAGGGTGCGCCGGTATTGCCGCCGGATCTCCGTTTCGATGCAGTGCCGGCTGAGGTCGAGGGGGATCTGCATGTGGCCTCCTGTCGCCCCCTATCAGGCTGTGGATAAGCTCGCATCAGGCCGAAAGGCAAGGCGC
>DJGG01000289.1:0-3459 GCA_002432195.1 Desulfobacteraceae bacterium UBA5852 | reverse complement strand
CAACCTCGAGTGGTTGTGAACATTTTCGCGAATGCCGCAACGCAGCATTTCGGCCTGAGGCGCAGTTTATCCACAGCCTGGTGGGCGCCCCGCGGCATGATCGCCTATTGACGCGGGGGGCCGGGCGTGCTTAATCGCCAGTCCTTGAACGCACCCGCCGACGGCCCTGGATCCGCCGGCGCGGGTCTGCTTGTGTTCCACCGTCCAGGTCAAACCGGAAGGGGTCACCCATGCCTGTGGTCACCATCAATCGAGGTTCGTACAGCCGGGGCAAGGAGGTCGCGGAAAAGTTGGCCGCGAAACTGGGGTACGTCTGCCTGTCGCGCGATATCCTGCTGGAGGCCTCCGAGGAATTCAATATCCCCGAAATCAAGCTCATCCGGGCCCTGCATGACCCGGCCTCGGTGCTGGAGCGCTTCCGCTTCGGCAAGGAGCGCTACATCAGCTATCTCCATTCCGCCCTCCTCCAGCATGCCCGCCAGGATCATATCGTCTATCACGGCCTGGCAGGCCAGTATTTTCTGCGCTGCATTCCCCACGTGCTCAAGGTGCGCATCATCGCCGACATGCCGGACCGGGTGAGGGAGGAAATGCGGCGGGAGGGGATTTCCGCCGAAAAAGCGCTCCAGATCCTGCAGAAGGACGACGAGGAGCGCCGCAAGTGGGGCTTGCAGGTTTACGGCACGGACACCTGGGACAGCCGGCTCTACGACATCGTCCTGCGGATCGGCGCGGTGACGGTGGAGGACGCGGTGGAGATCCTCGCCGAACTGGCGCGCAAGCCCAACTTCCAGGCAACGGCCGAATCCCGGCAACTGGTGGAGGACCTGGCCCTGGCGGCCAAGGTCAAGGCCAACCTGGCCCGCGTCGCCCCGAAGGTCGAGGTCACCGCCGAAGGGGGGCGGGTGTGCATCCGTGAGCTGGACGGTGCCTCGGGAGGCGAGGCCGAAGCGCAGGTCCGCAGCCTCGCCCTGCAGACCGAAGGCGTCAGCGACGTGGTGCTCCAGGCGGACGCCCCGCCGGAGCAGCGCGACCACATCAACCCCTTCCACAACATCGGCTGAGGGCGGAGGACCGGCCGCCCCGGCGGCCGGCGAAGCCCCCCCCTGAAGGAGGCGCGTGTCATGGTCTATGATCTCCAGCAGTCCTTCCGCAACCTGGCCCGGTACAACGAACGGGCCAATGCCGAGATGGTCGCGGTGCTCGCCGGCCTGACCGACCGGGCGCGCAAACGGGACCAGGGCGCCTGGTTCGGCTCCCTCCACGGGATTCTGAACCATGTCCTCGTGGCCGATCTCCACTGGCTCCAGCGCTTCCGCGCCCTGGAACCCGATTCGGCGGTGCTGGCCGACCCGCGCCTGAACCCCCCCAACCTCTCCTGGGGAACCCTCCACGAGGACTTCGCCTCCCTGCGCCGGGACCGCGGCGTGGTGGACGAGCGCATCCGGGCCTGGTTCGAGGCGTTTCCGGCCAGCCGTTACGGCGAGAGCTTCACCTACCGCGACTCGGCCGGCACCCTGCGCCCGGCCGTGGCCGCGTCGGCCTTCGAGTTCCTCTTCGTCCACCAGACCCACCACCGGGGGCAGGTCTCCCAGATCCTCGACCGGCTCGGGTTGCCCAACAACGTCGCCGACAACGCCGCCTTTCTCGAACCGGCGGATTGAGGGCAGCGCCCCAGGCGGGGCGCAATTCCGCCGCACGGCGCCTTGCCTTTCGGCCCGATGCTAGTTAATCCACAGCCTGCTAACCGCCGGCGATCACGTCAGCACAAACGGGAGCATCGATGAAACCTCGCCCATTAGGCTTGCACCGGCTTTACCATCTGGTGTGCGGCGCCTTGCTGGTGCCGACCCTCCTGAGCGTCTGCGCGGCCGCGCCGGCGGCGCTCGCGGCGGAATCGGCCCCCTTCGACTATGCCTGGCTCAAAGGCCATGCCCGGCAGTTGGCCACCCAGCCCTACGTCAGCCATGAAGGGGAACTTCCCGCATCCCTCAAGAAACTCAGCTGGGACGATTACCAGCAGATCGCCTACGACCACGACCATGCCCTGTGGGCGCGGGACGCCGCAAGCCTCTTTCGCGCCGAGCTGTTCCACCTGGGGCTCTTCTTCCGCTCGCCGGTCACCATCCATGAGCTGGAGGGCGGCCGCGCCAGGCCGATCGCCTATAACCCGGCGCTGTTCCAATATGGCCAGTCCGGCCTGAAGGCCGGCAACCTCCCGACCGATCTCGGCTTCGCCGGGTTCCGCTTCCACTACCACACCGACTGGCGGCGGGACATGGTCGTCTTCCTGGGGCACAGCTATTTCCGGGCCGTGGGAGGTGAGATGCAATACGGCATCTCGGGCCGCGGGCTGGCCGTCGACACGGGTCTGCCGCGGCCCGAGGAATTCCCGCGCTTCAGTCATTTCTGGCTGGAAAAGCCCGCGGCCTTGAGCGACACGGCGACGGTCTATGCCCTGCTGGACTCGGAGAGCGTCACGGGGGCCTATCGGTTCGACATCAAACCCGGCGACAGCACGACGATGAAGGTCGATTCGGCCCTCTACCCGCGGAAACCCATCGAGCGCCTGGGGATCGCCCCCCTGACCAGCATGTACATGATCGGCGAGAACAGCCGCCGGGTCGACTGGGACTGGCGTCCGGAAATTCACGACTCCGACGGACTGGCCATGCAGACCGGCGCCGGGGAGTGGATCTGGCGGCCCCTGGCCAATCCGCGGCACTTGCGGTTCAACGCCTACGCGGACAACAACCCCAAGGGGTTCGGCCTGCTCCAGCGCGATCGGCGCTTCGGCCATTACCAGGACGATGGCGTGTTCTACGACAAACGCCCCAGCCTGTGGGTCGAGCCCAGCGGCCAGTGGGGCGAGGGCGCCGTGCAATTGGTGGAGATCCCCACGCTGGACGAAACCTTCGACAACATCGTGGCCTTCTGGAACCCGGCCCAGCCGGTCCAGGCAGGTCAGGAACTGCTCTTCAGCTACACGCTCCACTGGGGCAGCCGTCCGCCCATGCCCCAGGGGCTGGCCCAGGTCGTGGACACCTTCACCGGCCTCGGCGGGGTCGTCGGCCGCCAGCGCCGGTATTACAGCAAACGCTTCGTGGTCGACTTCCAGGGGGGGAAACTGCCCATGCTGGGGAAGGACACCGTGGTCAAGCCGGTGATTGCGGCTTCCACCGGCGCGATCGAGCTCACCTCCGCGCGGCCCCAGCATCACATCGGCGGGTACCGGGCCATGTTTGACGTGATTCCCGCGGATGACAGCGAAACGCCGATCAACCTGCGGCTTTACCTGGAGGCCGACGGCCAGCCGCTGACCGAGACCTGGATGTACCAGTGGACACCGCCGCCCGCCGGCGAGCGGAAGTTGCGCAACCCGGGCCAGGCGCCCTGATGCACCCCGCCCCGCGCCGGGACCTGCCGCGGCCCCCCGCTACCCGCGGCGCCCGCCCGGCC
>DJGG01000290.1:34226-39602 GCA_002432195.1 Desulfobacteraceae bacterium UBA5852 | reverse complement strand
CGGATCCCGCGTTCAACAGGCCCACCACCCGGTTGATCGGCCCGCTGATGGAGCGCGCGAAGAACAGCACGGCCACCAGGGTGAGGCCCAGGAAGGCGCTGCCCACCGCCAGGATCAGGTTGCGGATGGTGCGGGCGGCCGCCAGGAACTCGGCCTCGTCCTGGGTGACCACCACGTGCCAGTCCACCTGCCGGCACTCGGCAAACCCCGAGATCTTGTCCACGCCCTTGAAGGCGTAGCGCTCAACACCGGTGGGGGAGGATTCGACGGACTTGTAAAGCCCCGCCAGTTCCTGGTCCGAACTGATGTTCAGCTCCATGATGAGCTCTTTCTTCGGGTGGGCCACGATCAGGCCCTGGGCGTTGATGACGAAGGGGTAGCCCGTGTCCCCGATCTTGAGGGCCGTGATCTTCTCCACCAGGAAGCCGATGTCCAGCACCGTGGACAGCACCCCCACCACCTTGCCCCCCGCATCCCGGATGGGGGCGGCCGCCGGCGCCACCACGTTGCCACTTACCTTGGAGCGCACCGGCTCGGAAATGTTGGCCTGGCCGGCCAGGGCCTTCTTGAAATACTCCCGGCCCGACAGGTCGGTCCCTTTGTAGCTGCCGCCGTTGCTGTCGGCCACCACCAGGCCCCTGGCATCCACGGCAAGGAGGACCTCGTAGTCCGTGCCGAACTGCTTGATGGCCAGGGAAAGCTTCTCGTCCAGCTTGGCGATCTCGGCGGCAGCCTCGTCCTGGCCCACCTCCGCCACCTTGCGCACGGTGTTGGCGGTGGTGAGCCCCACGGCCAGGTCCTTGGCCAGCTTCAGCTCCTCGTAGAGCACCAGGTCCACCATGTTCGCCAGGGTCTGGGCGCTCAACTGCGCCTGCCCCTCGGAAAGGCCCTGCAGGGCCCTGGAGGATTTTAGGGTGGCAAACACGCCCACCACCATCAGGGGAATCAGCACCACCAGTACCCCCCCCACCACCAACTTGAAACCCAGCGATTTCCCGCGCATCGATAGCCGCTCCTGTTCGAATTGATTGAGTGCACAATTGCCGCTGCCTTACGCGTTATTTTCGACCGTCAATAGGTTTCACTTAAGAAAATTCTAGGCGGGGGCTCCTGGGACGAAACCGGCGGAAGGCCCATGCGACCGGTCGGCGGCCAGGTACCGGGTCCGGCGCCTGGGATGGGAAGCCCACTTGCCGCCCTGAAACGGTTTACCCTATTTTCTAGGAAATCCATTTACCGCTTGACGGGGGACGATAGGGGCTCTTCGATTGCAACTGGCTGGAATAAATTGAAAAGATGACAGGAAAAGCCGCAAACGACCAGCGGCGTGATTTTTGCTTAACCGTTTGGCAAACGTGACCATCGGCACGCCCAGAGGACGACCACCGTCCCCTTGCAAATACGTTGCGATGTCTCCAGGATCGTCCGGCTTCAGCCTATCCCGCCCCATGCGGCAGGCGTCCTCTTCCGGGTACCCGCCAAACCTTTGAGTCCGTCGGAGGTCGATCCGCTTTTCCTTGTCTCCTGGAACGCCCCCTGCCTTCCGGAACAGTCCCGCGACCTCTCCCGTGGGGCCAGTACCCTGGAAAACGGCGTGACCCCGTGGTGTCGTACTGGAGGTGCCCATGAAAAACTCGAAGCCGACGGCCCTTGTGGCCACCCTGGCGGCGCTGGTTTTCCTCACCGGCTTCCCGTCCACGGTTGATGGGGCGACCCCGGAGGCCGGCAGGCCCATTGCGAGCCTGGCCCCGCTGCGGGATGCGCGCTTTTCAGGCATGCCGCCCTCCCCTCTGCCGGTTCTCGATACCGCTTTGGACACGACGTTTCGTCCCTCAATGCTGAATTTGACCCTTCCGGCCGCCGCCGGGGAGGTCTCCGTCCCCCTCGCCAGACGGCGGATCCAACTGGAGGCCCTTTCTCTGTTGGTCCTGGGAGCCGGCCTGATATGGGGATCGAGCCAGGGACGCAGGCGCTTGTCCCGGGCCAAGAGGTTGAAAAACCATGCACACGAATCGATTCCACGCTACTGGCGAAAGACGCTCCAACATTGAGCGGCGCCGCATCGTCTACACGGCCCACATCCCCGAACGGCGGTCCGGAATGGAGCGCCGCGGCTCAAGGGTGAAAGCCGCTCCGGCTCGCCCGGCCTCGCCCCCAAAAGGTTGACACCGGCGCAGGCTTCCCCCGGCACACTCGGTTGCCCGCCGGTCACCCCTTGACAGGGGGCCTGCGATGCCCAAGAATACCGGCTGCTTGATGGCCGGGCATTCCTGCCCCTCCCGCATACCCCGGGTTTGAGCGCGGTTTCACGTCATCAGGGATTGACGAAGCGTACCGACATGCCCGTCTACGAATATGAGCACTGCGAGGAACCGGCCTGCGCCCTGGGGGTGATTTTCGAGATCCGTCAAGCCTTGGATGACGCGCCCCTGGCGGCTTGCCCCACATGCCACGCCCCGGTGCGCAAGCTGATTTCCCGACCCAACATCAGCACCCCCAGGGGCAACGCCCAATTGAAGGACCTGGGATTCACCAAGCTTGTCCGCCGGGATGAGGGCGTCTATGAGAACGTCACCGCCCGCCCCGGGGACAGTCGCTACGTCCGGCGCGACCAGCCGGACACCCTCCCCGACCTCAGCAAAACCATCCGGGATTGACAAGGGATCGGCGATCCCCCTGCCGCGGCTCCCAAACCCAGCGGGCCGGGAAACCAGGCGGTGGCCACCCGCTCGCCGGCATCCGACAGTCCTGGGGGCTCAGGCCCCCACGCGGGTCGCCGGGCGAAAAGTCAGCGGGCTGCGGATAAAGGTCCCCCCAATACCCGGTAATGCAGACAGATGCAGTCGTCGTCCAAAGGCTCCGCTTTCAGCAGTTTCAGGTCCAAGGCCACGTCATCGTCGAAAAGGGACACTCCGCGGCCGAAAACATAGGGGGCAAGGGTTACCAGGATCTCATCGATCAGCCCCCGGCGCGCGAACAGGCTGTTGATGGTGGCCCCACCCGCCAGCACCGCCTCCTGGAATCCTTCCGCAGCCAGGGCCGCCAGAATGGCCTCCGGCGGCTGGTCCGTGATCACCAGGTGGTCCCCGCGGGACTGCCGCGCGGGGTTACGGCTCAGGACCACATTCTTGCGCCCGGCCAATGGCTTTCCGAGGGTGTCGAACGTGCGGGAGCCCATGATCACGACTCCGGCGGTACGGGTGCGCCGGGCAAAAAAACGCTTGTCGGCGGTCCCGGTCCAATCCGGAAAATGGTTCGCGTGCCGAGCGGTTTTGCCGTCCAGGCTCTGGGCCATGAGGAGAATGGTTTTCATCGCGCGCTTCCTCTGGGGGTGGTGGGGATGATGACCGGGCGGCCGGACCGCCTTGAGCGGGTGTTAGGCGGAAAACCCAGGGGTACTGGGCAAACCATTACCCACTTCTCTGGGAAAGCCCCTGGCCAGCCCACGGCGGCCAATTTTTCAACATTCTGTATTCATTGTATTTTTAAATTATTATGTGCTTGGCACACGACTTGCTAAAGGTGGTTCTCAAGAAAGCACTCCCGAACCGGTGTCGGGACGACGCGATACCCGGGTCTGACACGACAAGGCCATTGACCCGCGGGAATGACACGAGGTGTGAAAATGCGAAAATTTCTGCTGTTCGTGATGCTGGTTATAGCCATGTCGATGATGATCGAAACCGCCAGCGCCAACTGGCTGCCCATCACGGCGGTCAACCGCCTGCCGCATCTCGAGTCCGGCGTGATTCTGCTCACCGGTATCCTCCTTCTGGGCGTGGCCACCTTTGCCCGCCGTCGCTTTCCCCGCTGATCCTGCTGCCACTGAAAGCTGCCGCCCATGGTCGATGCGACCTGCGCCAAATCGCCTCTCCAGCCCCGGGAACGCCGTCTCGGCCTCGAGCGGCGTTGCTTCGCCTACACCGGTTATATTCCTGAAAGACGCTCGGGAATCGACCGGCGATCCCCAAACCCCCTCAGGGAACACCACGACCCCCCGCGGGTTGATTCCCCGTTACCCTTCCGTGACCGGCCCTGACGGCGGTTCCTGGGGCTCCATCCAGGCGGCCAGGTAGCGGGCGGCACCGTCGGCACCCGCGAGGTTGATCGGCGCCGGAGGCCTTCTGGGCTTTGCGAGAGCCTGCGCAAGGGCCGCCGTCAGGTTATCGCGCGTCACCGCCGCCTCGTCCAGGATGCGGAGGTCATCGCCGCCGAGCATGGCCAGGCGCTCCAGGTGGCGGGCCTGTTCGCCGTCCTCCATGTTCCGCAGGACCGCCACAGCGGGCACGCCGGCGAAAAGAATATCGGTGAGGCTATTGTAACCGCCGTAGATCAGGGCCGCCCGGGAATGGAGCAGGTCGCCCAGGTAGCCGTCACCGACGGGCAGGAGCTGACAAGCCGGCAATTTCCGGTAGCGGCCGCGCAACGGCCCGGCAACCGCCTCCCGGCCGCCGAATCCCACGTACACGCGCCAGACGCCGAAACGCCCTCCCAACGTTTCGAGGGCCCCTGCCAGGGCTTCCAGCAGGCGGCCGGTCAATTCGCCGATCCAGGGGATGGAGACGGTTCCGGCCCAGCGCACCCCGCGGCCCTGCGCCAGGTTGCCGCCGCGCACCAGTTCCCCCAGCCGTGACACATACCCCGTCTCCAGGGGCCGCCGGCCGAACCGGGCCTCGAAACGTTCCAGGGTGGCAGTGCCCAGGACCGCGCTGTCGCCATACCAGAGAGCCCCCCGGTAGCGACTCCGGTAGCTATCCACGGCCACCCGGGACCAGACCTTGGCAACTTCCCCCACCACGGCACGCAAACCCAGGATCCAAAGCGTTTCCGGGCTGGCCGGGGAAGACAGCGCCGGCAGCAGCTCGCGGTGTTTGCCCTGGGGCTGGTGGTCCGCCAATACGCATCGGGGCCGCAGCCGGGCCACCAGGTCGGCGATGATCCCCCCGCGCAGGCGCCCGAGCGCGCCATCGTCAAACCCGGAGAGTCCCGGGAGTCCCCGGGAAACCCCCTGGACGACCCGGGTGGCGTAGGCCGGCAACTTGATCCAGTCCAGACCGCTGCCGGCGCAGAGCATCTCCATGGAGCGCTCTCCGGAGAGCAGCAACACACGCCAGTGGGGGTAAAGGCGCCGGGCCGCCATGGCGATGGCCATGCTCCGGCTCACATGCCCCAGGCCGCGGCCGTCGTGGGCATACACCAGCAGATCCAGGCGGGGCATGGGTTCCTGGGGTTTCTGGCCACCTGGCATGCGCGTGCTCCCTCAAGCCTTGGCGTGGAGGCGCCGCAGGGCGCCGCGGAAAGTTTACATTTAGGTGCTTATGCCTTAAGAATCAACCGCCGGCAAGCGTCGCCCCCCTCATTCAGCCGGCCCCATGC
>DJGG01000290.1:32452-34215 GCA_002432195.1 Desulfobacteraceae bacterium UBA5852 | reverse complement strand
ATGCGGATTCCGGAGGGCTTGCGTGCGGATTGCCTACTACATGCCTTTCAAGCCCCTCGGGCACCCGGTGCCTTCCGGGGACCTGATCATCGGCAGCGAGCTTGGGGAACACCTGGCCGGCCGCGGTCACACCGTCACCCTCGTGAGCCGCCTGCGGGCCCGCTGGATCTTCTGGAAGCCCTGGAAGCTTCTGCGGGTGCCCCTGGAACGGCGGCGGATTCTGCGCCATGCCCGAACCTTCCGACCCCAGGCCTGGCTGACCTATCATACCTATTACAAGGCCCCGGACCTCCTGGGGCCGGCCTGCGCCGGGACCCTCGGCATCCCCTACGTGGTCTTCCAGGGGATCTACGCCACGCGACCGGGAAAGCACTGGCTCACCCGCCCGGGATTCGCATCCAACACCACCGCTCTCCAGGCCGCGGCCATGGTTTTCACCAACAAGCGCAACGACGAAGCCAACCTGCGGCGCCTGGTGCCCGGCGAGCGCGTCTGCTATGTGCCTGCCGGCATCCGTCCCCAGGCATTCCGACACGATCCCCAGGCACGACAGGCGCTGCGGCAGGCCTGGGGCGTGGCCGGGGATCTCCCCGTGATCCTCAGCGCCGCCATGTTCCGTCCCGGGGTCAAAACCGAGGGCCTGGGGCAGGTCATCCAGGCTTGCGCACGGCTGCGCGCTTCCGGCCGCCCGCTGCGCCTGGTGATATGCGGAGACGGGCCCCGGCGCGCCTTCCTGGAGGCCCTGGCTCGCCGCAGCGGCCTGGCCGACACGCACTTTGGCGGCCGCATTCCGCGCGCGGAGATGGCGCGCTGGTACAGCGCCGCGGATGTCTTCGCTTTTCCCGGAATTCGTGAGGGCCTGGGGATGGTCTACCTCGAAGCCCAGGCGGCCGGGCTGCCGGTGGTGGCCTACGGAGGCTGGGGGGCGGTGGAAGTGGTGGCAGACGGTGCGACGGGGTGCCTCGCGGACCCCTGCCGCCCCGAAACCTTTACCCAGGGGATCGCACGCCTGCTGGACGACCCGGACCTGCGTCGCCGGATGGGTGTCGCGGCCGCCGACCACGTGCGCCGGTCCCATGACCTGGAGAGCAATTACGAGACGATGAGCCGCATTCTGGAACGCCTGGTGCCCGGAACCTGACGCGGCGGAGCCGCAGCCTCTCAGAAATGCCACCTTTTCTGAAGACCGATGCCGGAGGGCAGCTCCTCCCCATCCGCGCCGGTGGAGATCATCTCCTCGGGCGCATCATGGAGACCACCCAGGAAAAAGTAGAACCCTTCCCCGACCAGCTGAATGCTCAACCAGTCGTCGGTTCCCGGGGGGGAGGCCGCCTGGGAAAATCCCCCGTTGTAGGGGAGGCCCGCCTCCGGCGCCGGCGCGGCCTGAGAGGACCCGGTTTCGGCAGCCGTCGGCATGTCCTCCCAGGGACCCATGCGGAAAAGCCTGGGGTCGAAGCCCGGCCGGTGGAAGAGAAAGTCTCTCCCGCCTGCGCCCGGAACACTCCCGTCAACCTCGCGGAGCCACGCGATGCCGGGCTGGCAGCCGGTCAATCGCCCCTCCCAGGAGGCATCGCCCGGCAGGCAGAAGAGGCCCCCACGCAACCCGGCTCCCGCCTGGCCTTCAACCGCCAGCAGGGCCAACCCCAGAATCCAGAACCAGGCGGAACGCCCGGTGGCCGCACCGCCGGACCGTTTTGTGCTATAGGTATCCATGCGCCACCTCCGGTAAGGCCTTGCACCACGGCTATCAGCCTGTGGATAAA
>DJGG01000290.1:27298-32354 GCA_002432195.1 Desulfobacteraceae bacterium UBA5852 | reverse complement strand
CCTGATGCTTGTTTATCCACAGGCTGCTAGAGGCGAAATCTTAGCACCGGAAACGAAAATGCAAGGACCCGGGGCACCGCATGCCCGGACATCACCGGAGGCCCCGCTGTCCCGCTTGGACGGCTCCTCATGAAACCCGTCTCACCCACCGCCCCCATACCGGTCACGGCCGCCATCCTGGAACACGAGGGGCGGGTCCTCATCGCCCGGCGCGGACCGGACGACCCCATGGCGGGCCGCTGGGAGCTTCCCGGCGGCAAGGTCGAACCCGGCGAAAGCCCCCGTGCCTGCCTGCAGCGGGAGCTTTACGAGGAGTTCGGCGTCGTCACCGCCATCGGCGCTTTTTTCGGCGCCAGCGTTCACCATTACGCGCATATTTCCATACGCCTGCTGGCCTACCGGGCCCGTCTGGTGGAAGGCGAGATCCGCTTGACGGTGCACGACCGCTGCCGCTGGGTGCCGGTGACCCGGCTGGGCGCCTATGACTTTTGCGCCGCCGACCAGCCCCTGGTCACCCGCCTCATCCGGCTCCAGGGCGGCGCCCCGGATTGCGGCCGCGGGGGGCCTCAGACGTGATTCTGCACCTGGACATGGATGCCTTCTACGCCGCGGTGGAACAGCGGGAGCACCCCGAGTTGCGCGGCCGTTGCCTCATCGTGGGAGGCAGCGCCCGCCGGGGGGTCGTGACCACCGCCAGCTACGAGGCCCGGCGTTACGGGGTGCGTTCCGCCATGCCCATGTTCCAGGCACTCGAACTCTGCCCCGGGGCCATCGTGATGGCGCCCCGCATGGCGCTGTACAAAGAGGTCTCGCGCCGGATCATGAGCATCCTGGAGGAATTCAGCCCCCTGGTGGAGCCGGTTTCCATCGACGAGGCCTATATCGACGCCACGGGGAGCGAGCGCCTGTTCGGCCCCCCCGCGGCCATGGGCGCCGCCATCAAGGCCCGCATCCGCTCCGAGGTGCATCTCACGTGCAGCCTGGGAGCGGCCCCCGTCCGTTTTCTGGCCAAGATCGCCTCCGAGATGCAGAAGCCCGACGGTCTGACGGTCATCGAGCCAGGGGCGGTGCCGGGCGTTATCGCCGCCCTGCCCATCCGCAAAGTCCCGGGGGTCGGTCCCCGGACCCTGGAGAGCCTGGCCGCGTTGGGGGTTCACTGCCTGGGGGATGTCCGGCGGCTGCCCGGGGCGCTGCTGGAGCGCCGGCTGGGGAAATTCGGCCATCGCCTGGCGGCTCTGGCCGTGGGTGTGGACCCAACCCCCGTGCGCCCCGGGGCAGCCGCCAAGTCCGTCAGCTCCGAGGAGACGCTGGCCGCCGACTCTACCGACCGGCGGCTCCTGGGCCGCTGCCTGCTGCGGCACGCCGAGGAGGTGGCGCGCCACCTGCGGCGCAACGCGTGCCGGGCCCGTACCGTGACCCTCAAGATCAAGCATGCCGATTTCCGCCTGGCCAACCGCAGCACTACCCTTTCCCGACCCAGCCAATCGTCGGCCGTGCTTTTCCAGGCCGCGGACCATCTGCTCCAGGCCTATGTCCTGGAGCCTCCGGTGCGGCTCATCGGCCTGGGGGCGTCCAACCTGGTACGCCAGGATGCGGCCGTGCAGATGGACCTCTTCGATGCCGGTGGGAGCGACGGGGACGGCTGGTCGCGGGTGGACCGGGTGCTGGACGACATCGCCGGCCGTTACGGGGCCGGGGTCATCCGGCGGGCCAGCCTGGCGGACGAGGATTAGCGCGGGCATCCGCCGGCCGGGGCAGGGGTGAAAACCGGTGCCGCGGCGCCGGGCGAATGCCCGGGGTCGGGTCAGATGATGATGACGATATCGTCGGTCTCCCGCAGCTTCTCCCAGACCCGCCGCAGGATCACGAGGGCCGGGTCCGCGGGCCGGCGGCCGGCGGGGGCCCCGGCGAGCCGCTCCATGCAGGACTCCAGCAGCGCCTGGTTTCCGGTCCAGATCTTGAACTCCTCCAGGATGTAGCTGGCCACCGATTCGTAGAGCTCCACAAACTCGTCGCGGTTGAGGTGGGACAGGGTCAGCATCTCGCGGACCGGCAGATCGCCGATCAGCAGATCGGCCACCTCGTCCACCGTGCGCGGCAGATCGCGCATATTGGGTCTTTCGAACATGATCGCCTTCCGTACTTCCTTGCGGTCTTCGCCTCGGTCAGCGCCGGGGTTGCGGCGCGCCTGCCGGTATCGTAGCAAACCGCATGCCAGGATCCCATACCCGGGTCGCGGCCGGCGGCACGACCGGATGCCTTCAGGAAACAAGGATGGTACGCCTCCGGCGCACCGGGGGTGGGGGGGGAGCGGATCCAGCAGGTCGGTCAAAATTGGCGCAGGGCTGTCAGGTATCTGACGCTGTGGTTGCCGTTGGCTCCGGGGGGACCACCGCCGGTGCCCAATCCTCAGGTCCTGGTCTGGCGAGCTCAGGATAACAATTCCAGCAAGGATGACAAGCACGGGGATGACGCCTCCCGGTGCGCCGGCCAGGCCCGCCGGGGACGCGACGGAAGCGGATCCCGGCCATCCGGGCCGATTGACAGGGTGGCGGGACCTGGTTACAGATGGGTCACCCATCCTGGGCACCAGCGCGCGTTCCGCGCCGCGTGGGGCGGCGCTGTAGCCGGAAATTCTCCGGGACCTGCGCGCCGTGGCGCACGCCGGGCATCCCGGCCCGCGCGCGCCGGCCCCAGGCCCCAGCCCGCAGGAGGCCGACGGTGCTGAGCCCCAATGCCTTGATGCAACTGGAAGAGCGCTTCGGCGCCCACAACTACAAACCCCTGGATGTGGTCCTCACCCGCGGACAGGGGATCTGGGTGTGGGATGTGGCCGGCCGCCGCTACATGGATTGCCTCGCGGCCTACTCGGCGGTCAACCAGGGACACTGCCACCCGCGCATACTGGCGGCCATGATGGACCAGGCCAAGCGGCTCACCCTGACCTCCCGGGCTTTCCGCAACGACCAGCTGGGCCTGATGTACCAGGAGATCTGCGAGCTCACCCGCTCCCACAAGATGCTCCCCATGAACAGCGGGGCGGAAGCCGTGGAGACGGTCATCAAGGCGGTGCGCAAATGGGGCTACACGGTCAAGGGCGTGCCCCCCGACCGGGCGGAGATCATCGTCTGCGCCAACAATTTCCACGGGCGCACCATCACCATCGTGGGCTTCAGCACCGACCCCGTCTCCCGGGAGGGTTTCGGTCCTTTCACGCCGGGCTTCCGCATCGTCCCCTTCGGCGACGCCGCCGCCCTGGAGGCCGCCGTCACCCCTCACACGGTGGGCTTCCTGGTGGAACCCATCCAGGGGGAGGCCGGGGTGATCATCCCGCCGGACGGCTACCTTCGCCAGGCCCGGGAGATCTGCCGGCGCCACGACATCGTCCTGATCCTGGACGAGATCCAGACCGGGCTGGGGCGCACCGGCAAGCTGTTGGCCGAGGAGCACGAGGGCATCGAGGCCGACCTGACCCTGGTGGGCAAGGCCTTGTCGGGGGGGTTCTACCCCGTCTCCGCGGTCCTCTCGAACCAGGCGGTGATGGACGTCCTGCGCCCGGGGGAGCACGGCAGCACCTTCGGGGGCAACCCCCTGGCCTGCGCCGTCGCCCGGGCCGCCGTGCGGGTGCTGGTGGATGAGGGCATGGTGGAGAACGCGGCCGCCATGGGGGCCTACTTCCTGGCCGAACTGCGCGGGATCCGCCACCCGGCCATCAAGGAGGTCCGGGGACGCGGTCTCATGATCGGCATGGAACTGGTACCGGAGGCCGGGGGGGCCCGCGCCTTTTGCGAGCGCCTCATGACCCATGGGCTGCTGTGCAAGGAAACCCACGAGCACACCATCCGTTTCGCCCCTCCCCTGGTGATCACCCGGCCCGATATCGACTGGGCCCTGGAACGCATTGCCAAGGTCTTCGAAAACCGTTAAGGAATCCGGTACGAACCGGCCGTCCCCGGCGGCGGCCCCGCCCGGCACGAGCCAAAGGAGAGCATGGTGAAACGCGATTTCCTGCACATCGACGATCTGACGGCCGGAGAGATCCGGCAGATCCTGGAACTGGCCCGGGATTTGAAGGCCCGCTTCGCCCGCCGGGAGCATTTCCGGCCCTTCGCGAACCGGTCCCTGGCGATGATCTTCGCCAAGCCCTCGGCCCGCACGCGGGTGTCCTTCGAGACCGGCTTTGCCTGGATGGGAGGGCACGCCGTCTACCTGAGCCCCCAGGACATCGAGATCGGCAAGCGCGAGGCCGTCAAGGACGTGGCCCGGGTCCTCAGCCGCTACAACGACCTGATCGTGGCGCGTCTCTTCGCCCACGCCAACATCCGGGAACTGGCCGAATACGCCACGGTGCCGGTCGTCAATGCCCTGACGGATTACAATCACCCCTGCCAGGTCATGGCGGACATCTTCACCATCTGGGAGGTGCGCGGCCGCCTGGACGACCTCAAGGTCACCTATGTGGGGGACGGCAACAACATGGTGCACAGTTGGCTGCGGCTGGCCGCGCGTCTCCCGCTGCACTTCGTCTGCGCCTGTCCGGAAGGCTACCTGCCCGAGGCGGCCACCGTGGAGCAGGCCCGCGCCACAGGCCTCTCCCGGATCGAAATCCTCCACGACCCGCGGGCGGCCGTGGATCAGGCCGACGTGGTTTACACCGACGTCTGGGCCTCCATGGGGCGGAAGCACGAAACCGAAGCGCGCCAACGCGCCTTCCAGGGCTTCCAGGTGAACGAGGCCCTCATGGCGGCCACCGGCCGGGATTCCCTCTTCATGCACTGCCTGCCGGCCGAACGGGGGCTGGAAACCACCGACGGCGTCATGGAGTCCCCCGCCTCCATCGTCTTCCAGCAGGCCGAAAACCGCCTGCACATGCAGAATGCCATCATGCTGACGCTGGCCGGCAACCCCTGAGGCGGATGACGGACGGCCCACGGGGAGGTGGGATCGGATGGTCGAAAACGTTATCATCATGGGCGCGGCGGGCAGGGATTTCCACAACTTCAACATCTATTTCAAGGACAACCCCCGCTACCGCGTGGTGGCCTTCACCGCCGCC
>DJGG01000290.1:14365-27293 GCA_002432195.1 Desulfobacteraceae bacterium UBA5852 | reverse complement strand
CCGGCCCTGGCCGGGGAAGCCTACCCCGAGGGCATCCCCATCCTCCACGAAAGCCAGCTGGCGGCTCTCATCCGCCGCCACCAGGTGGACCTGGTGGCTTTCGCCTACAGCGACGTCCCCCACCTGGAGGTCATGCACAAGGCCTCCGTCGCCATGGCGGGAGGCGCGGACTTCATCCTGATCGGCGCCACCTACACCATGCTGCGGGCCCGCAAGCCGGTCATCTCGGTCTGCGCTGTGCGCACCGGCTGCGGCAAGTCCCCCACCACCCGGGAGGTCTGCCGCATCCTCCAGGCCGGCGGCCGCCGGGTGGTGGCCGTGCGGCATCCCATGCCCTACGGGGACCTCACCCAGCAGGTGGTCCAGCGTTTCTCCTCTTATGCGGATTTCGAGCGCCATCGGTGCACCATCGAGGAGCGCGAGGAGTACGAACCCCTAGTGGCCCGGGGCATCGTGGTCTACGCCGGCATCGACTACCGGCGGATCCTGGCCGCGGCGGAGGCCGAGGCCGACGTGATCGTCTGGGACGGGGGCAACAACGACACCCCCTTCTACCACCCCGACGTGCACATCGTGGTGTTCGACCCTCACCGCGCCGGCCACGAGCGTCTCTACTACCCGGGGGAAACCAACATGCTCATGGCCCACATCGCCGTGATCAACAAGGTGGACAGCGCGCCGGCCGCAGGCATCGAGGAAGTCCGCGACAACATCCGCACCCACGCCCCGGAGGCGGACATCGTGCTGGCCGAATCCAACGTCCTGGTGGAGCGCCCCGGGGCCATCCGGGGGCGGCGCGTGCTGGTGGTGGAGGACGGCCCCACCCTGACCCACGGGGACATGGCCTTCGGCGCCGGCCTCATCGCCGCCCGCCGGCACGCTGCCGGGGCCATCGTGTCCCCCCGGGAGGCCGCCGTGGGCTCCATCCGGCAGATTTACGACCGCTATCCCCGTCTCCGGGAAGTCCTGCCCGCCATGGGATACAGCCAGGAGCAACGCGGGGAGCTGGAACGCACCATCAACGGGGTGGATTGCGACCTGGTGCTCTTCGCCACCCCCATCGACCTGCCCCAGCTGCTTGCCATCAACAAGCCCACCCTGCGCGTGCGCTACGAGTACAAGGACGCCGGGGTCCCCACCCTGGAGGAGGTCCTGCGCCGCCGGCTGACACAAGGCCCCGCCCGCGACCGGCATCCCGCCTAAACCCCGGGCCTCTTCACCCCCGCACAGGACGTCCCATGCCCACTGACGCCAAACCCACCCTGCTCATCGCCCTGGGCGGCAACGCCCTGATCCGCAAGGGCCAAGCGGGCACCATCGAGGAGCAGTTCGCCAATCTGGCGGTACCCGCCGGCCAGATCGCCCGCCTCTCGCGCACCCACCGGATCATCATCACCCACGGCAACGGCCCCCAGGTGGGCAACCTCCTGCTCCAGCAGGAATGCTGCGATGCGGTCCCCCGGCTGCCCCTGGAGATCCTGGTGGCCCAAACCCAGGGGCAGATCGGCTACATGATCGAGTCCACCCTGGATTCGGCCCTCATGGACCTGGGCATCCACTTCAAGCAGCACTTCATCACCGTGATCACTTATGTGGTGGTGGCGGAGGACGACCCCGCCTTCCAGCGGCCCACCAAGCCCATCGGGCCGGTGCTCCCGGAAGCCCAGGCCCGCCAGGCCCCCTACCCCACGATGGCGACCCCCAAGGGCTTTCGCCGGGTGGTGGCCTCCCCCAGGCCGGTGAGCGTCGTGGAAAAGCGGGAAATCCGCACCCTGGTGGACATGGGGTTCATCGTCATCTGCTGCGGCGGCGGAGGCATCCCCGTGAAACGCGAGGGACGCCGCTTCCAGGGGGTCGACGCCGTCATCGACAAGGACCTGGTGAGCGCCAAGCTGGCCCTGGAGGTGGGGGTGGACCAGTTGGTGATCGCCACCGACGTGGAGGGGGCCTGTCTCCATTACGGGACCCCGGACCAGCGCCTGCTAGGCGACTTGAGTGCCCTCGAAGCCGAGAGGCTTCTGGCGGAAGGTCATTTTCCCGCGGGATCCATGGGGCCCAAGATGGAAGCGGCGATCCACTTCGTCCAAAAAGGCGGGCCCCGGGCCCTCATCACCTCCCTAGAGCAGATCGAGGCGGCCGTGGCCGGCAGGGCCGGAACGCGTATCGCCCGGGAGACTGGGCCGTAGCCCGTGGCGGATCGGCAGCCAAGCGGCCGCGCCGCAAGGGACGGCCCGACAGCAAAAGCCGCGCCTTCCCGGCAGGACGGAAGGCGCGGGCATGGCCGCGAAGGATGCCCCCCTTGTGCCCCCCCTGAATCGCAATCCGCATTTGACAGCTCATCCGGTTTTCACCTATGCAGTAAACAGCACCAACCGATAATCGCCCAGTAAAGGCCAAACCCGTCGCAAGGCGGGGGCGGAAAGCCGCGGGTCTTGTAACGCGGGATGGGCCTCGGTGTACAGCCTCTGTGCCAATCAGACGCATGCGCGTCACTCCCGCAAACGGTTCCGGCCGCGGGAGGATCCGCAGCATGCTCCCCGCCCTCGGGCGTGGCCTGGCACGGGTGCTGGACCGGGGCCGGCCTGCACGAGACAGCCGGGTTGCCTGGGGATTCGTCGTCGCCAGCCCTGTTGCCCCCCTGCCCCGCCCGCGCCCGCCCCCCAGCGGATGCCCGTGACTCGACTGCGCCATATCAGCCCCCTGCTCACCATTCTCGCCGCCCTCGCCCTGGCGGCTGGCATCTGGTGGAACAGCGACCTGCTGCGACGGCTGGAGCTGCCGGTCTACGATCGCCTGCTGCGATGGCGGCCGGTTCCAACGCCGCCGACGGTCATGGTGATCGCCATCGACGAGGCCAGCCTGGACGCCCGGGGGGATTGGCCCTGGCCGCGGCGCGTCATCGCGGAAGCGCTCCGGCAGCTCTCCGCCTCCGGGGCGGCCGCGGTGGGGCTGGATCTCTTCTGGCCCCGTCCGGAGTGGAACGCCGGCCCGGAAACCACCGCTTACGACGACCGCCTGCGGGCGGCCCTGGAGGAGAGCGGCCGGGTCATCCTGCCCCTGGGAATCCAGGCCCCGGACCCAGGGGCTCTCCCCATGGAACCCCTGCCGCCCCGCCTGCCGGTCCCCTGCCGCACCACCGACCTGATCCGCCGGGAGCCGCTGGTGGCCCTGGCCCTTCCCCGCCTGCCGGGCTGGCCCATGCACCGGACGCCCTGAAGGGCGGCCGGCACCGCGAGGCGCGACGGCGGCTGCGCCGGTTGGAGGCTCTTGCGGAGACCGGCGCGCCGCCCGCGGCGGGAGGTCTCGAAGCCCGCACCCGCGTGCTCCCGGAGGGAATCGCCCCCCCCACCTTCGGCCGCTACGAGATTGTGCGGGAGTTGGGCCAAGGGGCCATGGGAAGGGTCTTCCTCGGCCGGGACCCCCGCATCAACCGGGAAGTGGCCATCAAGACCCTGGCCTGCACCGATGTGCCGCCCGCCGAACAGGAAGAGATCAAGGAACGCTTTTTCCAGGAAGCCGAAGCCGCTGGCAGCCTTCCATGGGAACAGCGGCTGCCGCCCCACACGTGCCCATCCCCAACCAAGGAGAACTTCCATGATTCAATTGACCCTTGAGTTCAATGGCCGTAATCTGGCAACCTACAACCTGGAAAAACCGGAGGTGACCATCGGTCGCAACGCCGGCAACGACATTTGCATTGACAGCCTCGCCGTGTCCGATCGGCACGCCCGCATCGTCCTCCACCATGGGCGCTACTGGCTTGAGGATCTGAAAAGCACCAACGGGACCTTCCTCGACCTTGACCGCATCGAACGGTCCCCGTTGAAGAGCCGCCAGCGCATCACCGTCGGCAAACATGTCCTCACCGTGGCCCTGGCGCCCGCCAAGGACGGGACGGCGGACGTGATCCGAACCATGAAGCTGGATACCGAGGCCCACAAGAACCTTTTGAGAAAACAGCGCTGACCCTCCTCGAGGCCGGTCCCGCCGACCGCCGGCCCCGGGGCGGGGCAGGCGGAGCAGGACATGGATGCAAGCGCCCTTCTAACGGGACTGGTGATCTTCATCGCCCGGGTGGGGGATGTGTCCCTGGGGACCATCCGCACCATCGTCATCGTCCAGGGCAAGACCACCGTTGCCTTTCTCCTGGGCTTCGTGGAGGTCATGATCTGGATCGCCGTGGTCAGCACGGTGGTGCACAACATCACCGACCAGCCCATCCTGGCTTTCTTTTACGCGGGAGGATTCGCCACCGGCAACGTGGTGGGCATCCTGGTGGAACGGCGCCTGGGGTTCGGCTCCATGATCCTGCGGGTGATCACCCGCTCCCGGGGGCGTTCCATGGCCTACCAGCTCCGGGAGATGGGCCAGGGGGTCACCGTGTTCGAGGGGGAAGGTAAACGGGGACCGGTGGCCGAGCTCTACATCGCCTGCCGGCGCCGGGACCTGAAGTGGATCCTGCCCGTGGTGCGCTCCGTCGATCCCGAGGCCTTCTATTTCACCGAGCAGGTCCACGAGGTGAGCAAGGCCCTCAAACCCATGATAAGCCAGATGGCCAGCTGGGGCTCGGCGGTGAAGAAGAAATGACCACGGCCGGCCGGGCCGCTGTCCACCCCCACGGCGCCCCGTCAGGCCCAGGCCCGGGGTCGGCAGGAGCGTTGGCGCCGGGGGCGACGCCGCCGCGAGCCGGCAGGTGACGGGGAAAAGCGGCTGGCTTCGGATCCCGGAGATTGACCCCTATCAGCCGTCGATGGCGTACCGGTTGATCTTGTTCAACAGGCCTTGGCGCGTGAGCCCCAGAAGCCGGGCCGCCTGGGAGCGGTTGCCGCGGGTGCGCTGGAGCGCCCGGGTGATCAGGGAGCGCTCCAGGCGTTCCACCGCCGTGGCCAGGTGGGTGGTCTCCTCTTCCTCCGGGGCCGCCCCTTCCCTCCCGCCGGCGATCTTCCCCGACAGGCAGGCCACTCCGATCTCCTCTTCCCGGCCGGCCAGGCACAGCGCCCGCTCGATCTCGTTTTTAAGCTCCCGCACGTTGCCCGGCCAGTCGTGACGCGTGAGCCGTTCCATGGCCGCCGGCGAGAACCGCGGCAGGGGGCGGCCGAAGCGCCGGGCGCAATCCTCCAGGAAATGGGTCGCCAGCAGGGGGATGTCTTCCCGCCGTTGGCGCAGGGGGGGCAGCTCCAGGGGGAAGACCTGGATACGATAGAAGAGGTCGTCCCGGAAGCGCCCCTTGCGCACCTCTTCGAAAAGATCGCGGTTGGAGGAGACGATCAGCCGGAAGGCCACGTCGATGATGCGGCTGCCGCCCACCGGCCGCACCTGGCCCTCCTGGAGCACGCGCAGGAGCTTGATCTGCATGGCGGCGGGCATGTCTGCGATCTCGTCCAGGAAGACCGTTCCCCCGTCGGCCATCTCGAAGAGGCCCTTCTTGTCGGCCACGGCCCCGGTGAAGGCGCCTTTGACATGGCCGAACAATTCGCTCTCCAGCAGGTTCTCCGAGAGCGCCCCGCAGTTTTCGGCCACGAAGGGCCGCGCCCGCAACGGCCCGCTGTAGTGGATGCAGCGGGCGATCATTTCCTTGCCCGTGCCGGTCTCTCCCTGAATCAGCACCGAGGTGTCGGTGTCCACGATCTTGTCCAGCAGGGCGAAGACCCCCTCCATGGCGCGGCTGGAGCCTATGAGCCCCTGGCGGCTGAAGCGTTCCTGGACCTCGGCGCGCAGGCGCTGGTTCTCCCGTTCCAGGGTATCGGCCTGCTGCCGCAACTCCCCCAGAAAGCGCGCGTTCTCGATGGACGCGGCCAGGGGTCCCGCCAGCACCTCCAGCAGCGCCGCCTCCCGCCGGTCGAATGTCCCGGTAAGCTTGTTGAGGGCGTAGAGCACGCCGATGCGCTCCTGGGGCGTGTTCAGCGGCACACAGATCATGGAGCGGGTGGCCAACCGGCGCTGGAGGTCCAGGGTGTTGGCAAAGCGCGGGTCCCGGGCCGCATCCGGGATGACCACCGACCGGTTATGGCGGAAGACCCATCCCGCCACGCCGTAATGGTCCGGAAAGCGCATGGGCGGATGCTGCCGGGCATCGCCCCCCCCGGCTTCCTCCACGGTATGGATAAAGTAGAATTCACCGCGGGGGGCATCGTGCAGGGCCACCGAGGCGCCCTCGATGCCGAGCACCTCCCTGATCCGCGCCAGAACGGCCTGCAGCATCTCATCCAGGTTGCCATAACGCCGGATAGAGGCCGTCAGCTCCCTCAGGAGGGCCATGTCCGTCTCGGTGAGGGCGATGGGTTGGCGTGTCTTCGTCATGACTTTTCTCCCGGAGCGGCGGCAGACCGGTTGCCGGCACCACCGAATGTAAACCTGATTGACACGTACTCCCGAATACGTCAACATCGTTTACATTAGATCGCCCCAAGCTCCGGCGCATTCCGTGGATGCACGGATCGCCCATTTCAGAATTCTCCTTTATTATCTAATAATTAAGATACATACCCCCTTTCCCCTGAACCTCAGCCCTTCTTGGCACCGATTCTGCTTTAATGCTCTTCAACCAGCGGTAGCGGGCCCGGTCACCCGCAGGGGGGAGCCGCAGGGGGAAAGGGGGAAGATATGCCGAGGAGCGCAGCCGTCATCGTGACCAGCTTGACTATGGCCCTCGTCCTCGCAGCCGTACCGGCCATCGCCGACGACCGCGGCCGGACGAACCAGGCCGCCCTCATGGAGGCTCTGGTGGACAATTATATCGCCGCCTGCGAAGCCAAGTCCGGGTTGAACCAGTCCCGCAGTGCGGCCATGCGCCGCCACGCCGCCCTTTACAGCCTCAAAGGGAGCTACTGCACGCTGTATCGGGAGGAATTGGTCCAGGCCATGATCGAAGAAGATCTGGAGGCCAAGCCCTACAAGGTAAACCGCTTTCTCAACCAGCGCTTTTATGAAACCGTCCACAGTCGCTCGCAGATGGCCCAGAAGTAAGGACGCTGCCGAGCTTAACCGGAAGAGGGATGGAAGCCCGTCACTGCGACCGAACGCCCCACCTGCCCGTCCCGAAGGGTCCGCCCACCATCTCCCCGGCGGGTCCTTCGACCGCCGGCCGTGCCCGCCCACGGCCGGCGGTTTTCACCCCTCCGGGCGACCCGCGCACACCGCGCCCCCGGGGAGGCGAAGCGCCACCCACAACGCCACAGGCGTCGCCATATCAAAAGGAGATCGTCGCATGTTCGCTCACCGATCGGAGGCCGTCGCTTGGAAGGAGCCGGTGAAAATGGATGCCAAACGCGACGAGGTCGTCAGAGCCTATCTGGAGGAAGGGCACATCCAGGTCTTCATCCCCCCCTACGCCATTGTGGGCAAGGTCGTCGACATCGATCGCCGCGGACTCGCCTTCGAATACATTCCCCGCTACATCCGCATCGGGGAATTGCGTGAGGTGGAAATCTTCCTCTACGACGGCCGGCAGTTCTACACTCCGGCCCTGCGCTGCCGGGTCCAGTTCGATGTCTACGACGGCGACAGCGAGACCCCGCGCAAGTACTGCCGCATCTTCGAATACCGGCGATGCGGGGTCCGCTTCGAGCCGCTCTCCCAGGAGCAGGAACGCTACTTGAACTGGCTCACTCGCGATGGGGCCTGCGCGGACGACCCGGCCCCGGCGATGACCCACTGACCGCGACGAGCCAACGCGCCCCCCGGTGACCCCACCTCAGAAGGACAGCGTGACCCTGGCGATGACCTGGCGCTCCGGTGCGATGGAGGGCTGGGTGGGGTCGCTGTCCTGGAAGCGGAAATCCTCGTCCAGCAGGTTGCGCACCTCGAGCGCCACCATCCCCAGGCGTTGGGGCATGCGGTAGCCGAGGGCGGCGTCCAGCACCCAGAAGCGGTCGTCTCCCGATTCCAGGAGAGCGGCCGCCGGATCGCCGAAAAGGCCCTCCTGGTCCACGTAGGTGGCCGTCAGGCCCGTGGTGACTCCGCTGGGGTGGAAATACTGGATCCCCAGGGGGAACCGGTAGGTGTCCAGCTCCGCGGTCAGTTCCGAACCCGTGAAGTCCTCGCCGCGCTCGAACTCCTCCCGCAGGATCTCCGCCTTCAGGGCCCACCGGGGATGCGGGGCCCAGTAGAGGTAGGCCCGCCAGATCTCCTCCCGCCAGTCCACCTCGCGAACCGACGTGGTGCCCGTGACCACGTCCACATCCTGGTAGGCAATATGGTCGAGATCCCTGCGCGACCATTCCAGGCCCGCGAAAAGCGTGGCGCTCAATTGCTGATCGACCCCCAAACCGTAGCGCCAGGCGTCCGTGCCGTCCGGGTCGTCGAAAAACTGGTTGAATCCGGCCACCTGGGTGGGCTCCAGGGTCTGATCGGCGATGAGGGAGCGTTTCAAGGCCCGAAAGGCCGCTGCCCGCAAGGTGGTGCCGCTTTCCAGGTTCCAGGTGAGGCCGACCTTGGGGTTGAGCTGGTCGCGTTGGTCCAGGGTCCCATCGAACCAGTCCCCGCTGGCGCCCAGGGTCCAGATGACCCCGGAGGGCCCACGGAGATGGGTGTAGAGATAGGCGTTGCCATGGGAAAGATCGGTCTCCGCCAGGCTGGTGAAGACCAGGGGGGGGAAGGGCGGCGGCAGGAGGGCGATCTCGCTCACCGTGGTGGTCTCGCGATCGGCGTAGAAATACCCGGCCCCGGCCAGGAACGTCGCCCGCGCCAGGCGAAGGATCTGTTGGGCCTCGGCCTGGTAGCCCCGGGTGGGGGTGTCGAGATCCACCCGAACGGGACCCTCTTCCAGGAGGGTGTCGAATTGCTCCTCCCGGTAGATGTGGGACAGCAGCAGGTCCGCGCGGGGGGAAAAGGCGTGACGCCAACCGAGGCGGATGGTTTCCGATTGGCGGTCCTGGCGCAGACCCGGGGCATAGGCCGCCGGGTCGAACAGCAGCCTCAGGTCCCCCTGCTCCTGGTCCAGGTAGCGGTACTCGAACTGCAAGCTGTCCTGCGGGGAGAGGGCCGTCTGCAGGAAGGCGTTGTAGAGTTCCTGGCGCTGGTCGTGGTTCTCCCGGAAACCGTCGGTCTCGTAATGGTAGTGGCCCGCACTGTAGGAGAAATTGTTCCAGACGCCGGCCTGGGACACCTCGCTGCCGAAGGTGTCGTTGTCGCCGGCCAGGGCCGCGGCCTGCAGGGCCAGCCGGTTGCGCAGCAGCAGGGGGTGGTATTCGTTGAAGCCGGCCTCCGACGGCCCGGCGCCTTCCAGGAGAAAAAGGTTGGATTCCGCCAGGGCCGGCTGCACCGGGGTTATGTTGAGGGGTTGGAGCATCTGGGACTGGAGCAGCTCGCTCACCCGGGCGATGTCGTGCCGCGGCAGGGCGGCGTAGGTGTCGGCCAGGAAGCGGTGGGCGGAGTAATTGGAGGGGTCGGCCGCCACCGAACGCCACCCCTCCAACAGGCCCCGCTGGCCGAACCCCAGGGTCGTGTAGATGGACCCCAGGCTCGCGCTGCGGGCGGCGAGATCCTGGTCAAGCATCAGGCGGGAGCGGTAGACCGCGCGTTGGTCGTTGCGTTCGATGGATTGCTGCAGGTCCTCCAGGGCCTCCACCGGGCGGTTGACGGTGAGCTTGCGGATAGCGTCGTAGAAATACGGCGTGGGATCCTGGGGGTCGAGCTCCTTGGCGACCTTCAACTGGTCGCGGGCCAGGGAATCGCGCCGCTCGTCGAAATACGCCTTGCCCAGGTAGCTGCGCACGAGGGCGTTGTTGGGGTCGAGGCCGGCGGCGCTTTCCATCTCGCGCCGGCCGGCGGCCAGGTTCCCCCCGCGGATGAGGGCCAGCCCCAGGCCCAGTCGCGCCATGGGATCGGCGCTGTCCCGACGGATGGCTTCCCGGAAACCCTCCTCCGCCTGGGGGATGCGCATGCGGGTCAGCCGGGCATAGCCCAGCACCGTCCAGGAGCGCGCCAGGCCCGCATCGATCTCCACGGCCCGCCGGGCAGCCCCTTCGGCGCCCTCCAGTTCCCCCACGGCCATGCGGATTTCCGCCAGGCGCGACCAGGCGATGGCATTGTCCGGTTCCAGGAGCACCGCCTGTTCCAGGCTCTCCCGGCTGCCCGCCAGGTCGAAGCCGGCCTGCCGGGCGTGGGCCAGGGCGATTCGCGCGGTGGCCGACTGCGGCTCATGGCGCAGGGCTTCCTCGGCCCGCGCCAGAGCGTCGGCGGCCTTCCCCTGGACGGCATGCACCACGGCCTTCAGCGCCAGGGCATCGCTCGCCGCGGGGTCCAGGGCCAAGGCCTGCTCCAGGTCCGCCAGGGCCTCCGGGACGCGGCCGACACTGAGGGCGAGGGCGCCGCGGCCGGTGTAGAACGCCGCACCGCGTTGCCCGGCCGGAACCGTCTCCAGGCGTTCCAGGGCCCCGGCGGCATCCCCTTGCCTGTAGGCTTCTCCGGCCGCGCGCATGACCTTCGCCGCCCCCGGACCGGCCTGGCCCACCAGTGACGGCCAATAGAGGGTCGGCGGGTAGTAGAGGGCCCAATGCACCGCATCCCGCGGACGCGCCACGAGAGCCCGCTCCGGGGCGGCGTTGCCGCGGGCCGTGGCGGATTCCCCGGGCGCCAGCAGGAGGGCGCCGGCGGCGTTGGCCACCTGGAGGCGCCCCTCCATCAGGGTGATGGCGGTTTGCGACGCGTCCACCCGCACCAGGAATTCGGTCCCCTCCACCGTGCCGTTCACGAAGGGGGTCAGGACCTTCAAGGTGCGGGGAAGGCGGCTGAAGAAGTGGGCGGCCCCCTCGACGAGCTGGATCACATGGGTTTTGGCGGCCACCGAGGGGGGGAAGCTCAGGGTGGTGTCCTGATCCACCCGCAGAACGGCGTCATTGGTCAACCGCAGGGCGGCCCGGCTGTTTCGGCCCACCCGCAGGACATCCCCGGGGCATATGGTGTCGTCCAACCCCACCGGTGCCCAGATTTCCCCGCCTGGGCGTTGGATGGCCACCTGGCCTTCAACGGAGACCGCCTGGGCCACCCAGTTGGCGCAGGGACCGGCGGCGGCCGCCTCCGCGAAAGCCATCAAGACAACCACCAGCATTGGATTCAACAAGGCCGCCGGAACGTGAGCTTTCTTCATGGATGATCAATTCCTTCCTTTTCCAAGGCCGCCGGAACCCCCATCCGCAGAGCCGTGAAGCCTACTTGGCATCCAGGCGCAGGGTGCCGTCCCATCCCTCACCGGGGCCCTCCTCCCGGAACCGCCGGCAGGTTTCCAGGTAGAACGCCGACGGGCCGTCCGCGCCATGGATCTGCAGGCATTGGGCGAACAGGGCGGCCGCCTCCTCCCAGCGCCGCTGCTCCAGGGTCTCCCGCCCCTGGGCGAAGAGCCGCTCAAGAAGCTGGAAATCCACCCCCGGCCAGGCCTCCGCCTCCAGCAGCTCGCAGATCTCGATGGGCACCGACTTGCCGGCCAGCAGGAAGCGCCCCAGGGCGCGCACCGGGTACCCCTCGAGCCCCTCCAGAACCTTTCGGGAGGCCAGGGCGCGGGTGCCCAGCTGTTTGTTCAAGGCCTCGATCCGCGACGCCGTGTTGACCACATCGCCCACCGCCCGGTACTCGAAATGGTCGATGGCACCGATATGCCCCACCATGAAGGCGCCGGCATGGAGACCGATGCGCACCGGCAGGTGCAGCTCAGACTGGCCGCGGTTGAAGCGATCCACCGCACGCAGCACCTCCAGGGCGGAGCGGCAGGCGCGATCCCGCAATGGGGGGCTGGGGGCGGCGGACGTCCACACCGCCATCATGGAATCGCCCACCACGTCGCTGATGATGCCGCCGTGGGCCCGTACCGGCTCGAAGATGGTTTCGTAGAAGCGGTTCATGAAGCGGCCCAGCATAGTGGGGTCCACGGACTCCGACAGGGTGGTGTACCGCTCGGCATCCGTGATCAGGCAAACGCCGTAGACCTGCTCCCCGTCCTGGCGCACGGTCTCCATGCTCCGGGCGATCTGGTCCACGACGGGATCCGGCAGGTAGAGGCCGAAAGCCGCACGGATCTTGCCGCGCTCGCGGCTGACCTCCACGTACCGCCAGGCCAGCCCCAGCACCAGGGCCAGGGGGGCCTGCACGAGCACGGGTACGGTGAGCGGCCACCACTGAAAGGCGCTGAACCGGGCCACCGCCAGGCCGAGGTAGCCGGCCACCAGCAGCCCGACCGCCGCCACCGCCGCCGGAGGGGCCAGACGCAGGCCCACGAAGCCCAGCAGCAGGCCCCAGCCACACAGCAGCGCCCCATAAGCCAATGGGTCCAGGGGGCGCAGAACCTCATTGTGCAGCAGGTTGTCCAGGGCCGTGGCGGCGATCTCTACACCGCTCAGATCGGGCCGCCCAGGGGCCGAGTAGACCGTATGAATACCGTCCCGCTGCTCCTGGCGAAAACGCTCCGAGGAGCCCACGAAGACGATCCGCCCGCCCACCGCCCGGGCCAGGTCGCCGGCGGTGAGTTCCAGCGCCTGGTGGTAGGCCAGGGTCGGGATGCTGCCCGGCGGCCCGAAAAAATTGAGGTAGATGCTGGTGGGGCCGGCGCAGGCGCGCACCAGCGCCTGGAGCAGGCGTGGGGCGTCGGGCGCTTCCCGGGGCCGCGGCAGCCGCTCCAGCGCCGTCAACACGGCCCTCGGGCGCTCGGGGTCGGCGCGCAGATGGGCCCGGAGGCGCCGCAGCCGGTCGTGGGGCCCCGGGCCGTCCGCCCGGGGTTCGGCATCCCCCCCCAGGCCGCCTCCCGCCTGCCCCAGGGCGGCCCGCAACCCATCCCACGCCGGGGCATCGGGGAGGGCCAGGGCTTGCAGGGCCACCACCGGCAGGGTGGGGATCTCCCCGGCACTGGATTTGAAGACCCACCACTGGTTGGCCCGGACAGGGATTCGGGGAAGGGGGAAGGGGGCGACTCCCCGGGCGGCCAGGCGCAGCGGCTCCG
>DJGG01000290.1:7473-14336 GCA_002432195.1 Desulfobacteraceae bacterium UBA5852 | reverse complement strand
CCAGCGGCGGGACCAGCCGTTCCAGCACCAGGTCCCCCCGCGGCAACCCCCCGCCATCCCGCAGGGGCAGGGAGTCGCGCCTCAGGTAGGCGCACAACACCACGTTGCCGGCACGGCCCACCGCCGCCGCAAGGGCCTCGTCCTCCATGGCCGCCCGCGGCTGTTCAAAGAACAGGTCAAAAACGATCAAGCGCGCGCCGGCCGCCGCCAGACGGTCGATGAGACGGGCATGGAGCCCTCGCGGCCAGTCTTCCGGTTNNACGGTTCGTCGGCCACCTCCAGCCGATCCGCGGATTCGCGGTCCACGGCCACCAGCACCACATCACGGGGTGCCGGACGCGGCCCCCGCAGCCGGAAGAGCAGCGCGAGATCCAGGGTCTCTTCCAGGTCGACCACCATCGGCAGCAGGCTGATCAGGAAACCCACTGATGCGACCACCAGAGCACTGATGACGGTTCTTGGCAGCGAGACCATATGCAACACTCGATTCGAGGTCGTCGCCTGCCCCTCCCCATGGGGATCCGGCCCATGGGGCCGGTGGTCCGGGATGCGAAAGCGCCCAAGCGGCCGGCCGGAAACGGAACCGGCCCCTTGAGCCCACCGGGGTCGAAGGNNGGCCCGGACTAGTGGGGCTCACGGGCCTGCCACACGCAATCGGATGGATAGAAGGTACAAGTGGGCTGGATGCTAACAGGCGGGTATGCTTACCGTATATGCCGAATCACTGTCAAGTCCGAATTGACGGCCGAAGGTATATAATCCGTATAAAAACAATCTGTTACTGTCGCACAGGGTTCCCGTTTCCCGGCGCGGCCCGACGGCGGAAACGATTTGGCCCTGTCCACCCCCCGGGCCTTCTGGTATACTTCCGGCCCATTCTCCTCTCCGTGGTGCAAGGAGCGCGCATGGAAATGACGCTGCTGTCCGGGCGGGCCCACCCGGAACTGGCCTCCAAGGTGGCCGCCGCCATGGGCGCCGTGCTCGGCGAATGCCAGATCCAGACCTTCCCCGACGACGAGCTCCAGGTGGATCTCCAGGCGGAGGTGGCCGGCCGGGACGTCTACCTGGTTCAGCCCCTGGCGCCCCCGGGGGCCGGTTTTCTCCTGGAAAGCCTGCTGATGGCCGACGCCTGCCGGCGCCGGGATGCCGCCCGGCTGACGGCGGTGGTGACCTACATGGGCTATGCCCGCCAGGACCGCCGGGTAACGGGTCGCGAGGCGCTGGGCGCCCGGGTGGTGGCCGACATGCTCGCATCCCGCTTCGACCGGGTCCTGGCCGTGGACCTGCACAACCCTTCCATCGAGGGGTTCTTCAGCGTGCCCTTGCGCCACATCTCCGCCGTACCCCTGCTGGCCGAGGCCATGGGGGCGGCCGGCATCGAGGACCACGTGGTGGTGGCCCCCGACCTGGGCGCCGCCAAGCTGGCGCGACGGTATGCCGCCCTGCTCGATCTGCCGGTGGCCTACATCCACAAGGAACGTCTCGGTGGCCGCAACGTCCGCGTGGCCGGCATCACCGGAAGGGTGGCCCACCGCCGGCCCCTGCTGGTGGACGACATGATCAGCACGGGGGGCACGCTGGCCTCGGCCGTCCAGGCCCTCCTTGCAGCCGGATGCACCCCCCCGGTGACCCTTGCCGCCAGCCACGGTCTTTTCGTGGGCCCGGCAGCCGCCAATCTCGCCAGGCTGCCCCTGGCGCGGGTGCTGGTCACCGACAGCCTGCCACCCGCCACGACGGGCGGCCTGCCTTTGGAAATCGTGGGCCTCGCCGGCCTCCTGGCTCGGAGCATCGAAGCCCTGCGCTGAAACCCCGAGTACCGCGCCACGGCAGCTCAGGCCCTGGCGATCCGGTTCCCCAGGGGCCAGGCCAATCCCTTTCCGACACCCCGGCCTTTCCCGCCCGCGCCTCCACATCCTGCCGGCTCCACGGATTGAATTTCGGCGGTGGCTGCACTGCTGCGATATGGCTCATTTATTGCTTTAGTTTTGAAGCAAGCCGTCTTGACCACCATTCCCCGGGGAGTACTGCGCAACATGTATCGCACTCTGGACACCATGGACATCATCGGCATCTCCATCGTCCTGGCCTCCCTGATCCGCCTGACCTTCTTCTGAAAATCGCCCCTGGAGAAGCCTTGGGCGGGGTGCCAGCCCATCCGCGCCCTTGCCATCCCCCGAATCGCCTGCGGTCAGCAGGATGGCAAGGCATATTGGCACCCGGCCGCCCTCAATGTGAAAGATCTTACCCATAAGGAGGCAAGGGATTACCTATCCTGCGAATTCACTTGACGCAAAAATTCCCATCCAACTGATTTCATTGCTATAAAAAATATCGAAAAATCAGGCCCGACGGTGCGGGAACTGCACGGTTCAACAAGCGGAGGGGTATAGCCGCGGCGTGGGTTCCGCACCACGCCGACTTCAATTGGCTGGCCTCTAATGGCGGCTATTCCACACCCCTGACGTTGTACCAGGTCATCAATTTCGGAGACGAGGCCGGAAGCTGCGGGACCTGGAGCACCCTGCCCTTTGTATTTCCGCCGTATTCTCTTCGACCCCCAGACGTGGTCATGGGAACCGCCGATGCCGTGCCAGCCCCCATGCAAGGCTGGCCCGCAACCCGGTTGCCATGGGGCCGGATATCCTCTATACCCTGCCGTGTGCCCCGCGCCTGAAGGGGCCCACCCGCGTGCCGCAACCCGGGGGAGACCATCATGCCATCCGCGGTCAACTGGTCCGCCACCTACCGTGCCCGCCAGACCACCGCCGCCGAGGCCATCGGCCACATCCGTTCGGGCCGACGGGTATTCGTGGGCACGGCCTGCGGCGAACCCCAACACCTGGTGCGGGAGCTCTTCCTGGCCGCCCGCCAGTTCGCGGATCTCGAGCTGGTGCGCCTCCTGACCCTGGAGAACCTGCCCCTCACCCTGGTGGCCGAAAAAACCCTCAGCCAATGCCTGACCTTCCGCTCCCTCTACCTCGGGTCGGCCGACCGGGAGGGCCTTTCCCGGCACCTGCGCTTCTGCACGCCCATCAACCTCTCCCTCATCCCGGATCTCTTCCGCAGCCGGCGCCTGCCCTTGGACGCGGCGCTGATCCAGGTGGCGCCCCCGGACGCCTTCGGTTGGCTGAGCCTGGGGGTCTCGGTGGACATCACCCTGGCGGCGGCCCTCTCGGCCGACCTGGTGATCGCCCAGGTCAACCCCCAGATGCCGCGCACCCTGGGCAACAGCTTCATCCACGTGAAGGACGTGGACTGGTTCGTGCCCCACGACGAAGCCCTCCTGGCGGTCTCGCCCCGTCCGGCCCCGCCCGAGGCCGAAGCCATCGCCGCCCACCTGCGCCGCCTGGTGCCCGATGGGGCCACCCTCCAGGTGGGTCTAGGGAGGCTGCACGCCACCCTTCTGGCCGGTCTCACGGACAAGCACGACCTGGGGATCCACACCGAGGTTCTCACCGACGCCATCATGCACCTGGTCTCCCGGGGGGTGGTCACCAACCGCCGCAAGGTGCTGAACGAAGGCAAACTGGTGGCCAGCGGCGCCATCGGGTCCCGCCACCTTTTCGATTTCCTGGACGACAACCCCTTGATCGATCTGCAGCCCGTGGATGTGGTGGCCGACCCTGCCGTCGTCCGCTCCCACCCGTGCATGGTGGCCATCAACGAGGCCTCGACCATCGACCTCACCGGCCAGGTGGCCGCCGATGCCCTGCCCAGCAGTTTGTACGGCGGCGTGAGCGGTATGCTGGACTTCCACCGGGGGGCCCTGCGTTCACCGGGTGGCAAGGCCATCGTGGTGCTGCCCAGCACCGATGAGCGCAAGGCGACCAGCCGCATCCTGCCCCGGCTGGAGCAGACCGCGGCGGTGATTCCCCGGGGGGACGTGGAGGTCGTGATCACCGAGTTCGGGACGGTCAACCTGCTGGGGAAAAGCCTCCAGGAACGGGCGACGGCCTTGATCAGCATCGCCCATCCCGAGCACCGCGAAGCACTCTTCCATGCCGCCGCCCGGATGGGCCTCCTGGGTCCGGAGCGCCGCCTGCGGGACGCCATCCGCGGCATCTACCCCATCCACCTGGAGGAGCATCTGGACCTGGACGGGGTCGACATCGCCATCCGACCGGCGAGGCCGTCCGACGACCGACGGGTCCAGGAGCATTTCTACGGCCTCCGGCGACAGGACGTCAATTTCCGCTTTTTCCGGGAAAAGAACAGCTTCTCCCGCAGCGAGATGGAGCCCATGATCCAGATCGACTACGTGCGGGACCTGACCCTGCTGGCGGTCATCGGGGAAGTGGGCTTCGAGGAGGTGGTGGGGGTGGGCGGTTATCTCCTGGAAGGTCCGGCCGACCGGGCCGAAGTGGCCTTCTCGGTGAGTCCCGCCTGGCAGCGCAAAGGCATCGGCAAGCACCTCCTGCGCCTCCTGGCCCAGGCGGGTCGGGCCGCCGGCATGACCGGGTTCGTGGCCTACACCTACCCGGAGAACTCCGGCATGCGCAAGCTCTTCGCCACCCTGCCCCACCCGGTGAAGACCCGCATCGAAGACGAGATGCTGGTGCTCACCTGCCGGTTGGACGAAGCCCCGGCCGAGGCCTGAGGGCCTCGACCGGCCGAGGGGGTGTTGACGGCCGCCGGGATTGGACCTAAGGTCCGGAAACGGCCATGGCCCCCGGCGGCACGCCGCCGCCCGACGCGCGACCTTCGGATGCCCATTCATCCATGCCTGAATTGCCGGAAGTACAGACCATCGTGAACGATCTCCTGGCGGCCGGCCTGGTGGGCACCCGTGTCAGCCGGGTGCGCCTCCTCTGGCCCGGGAGCGTGGCCACCCCTTCTCCCCGGCTCTTGCCGTCCCGCCTGCAGGGGAGGGGCATAGCCCACATCCGCCGGCGGGGGAAATTCATCGTCTTCGAGCTCGACGACCGCAGCGCTCTGCTCCTCCACCTGCGGATGACCGGCCGGCTGCAGATCGCCGCCCGGGGCCAGCCCCGTGGGCGCCACGAGCGCGTGGCCCTGGAACTGGAGGACGGCCGCCGGCTCCAATTCCACGATACCCGCAAGTTCGGGCGCTTCTACCTGCTGGACGACCCCCAGGCCATGCTCGCGCGCCTGGGCCCGGAACCCCTGGACCGGGGGTTCACCTCGCGGCGCCTGGCCGGGTGCCTGCGGTCCCGGAAGCGCCAGCTCAAGCCCCTGCTCCTGGATCAGACGGTGGTGGCCGGCCTGGGGAACATTTATGTGGACGAGGCGCTCTGGGACAGCCGCCTGCACCCCCTGCGCAGCGGTGCCTCCCTGTCGGACCCGGAAATCCGGGCCCTCCACCGGGCCATCCGCCAGGTGCTGCGACGGGGCCTGGCCAACCAGGGGACCACCCTGGGCTCCGGGGAAACCACCTTTTACTCCGTCGGCCGCCGGCGGGGACGCAACCGTGACGCCCTGCGGGTCTTCCGGCGCACGGGGGCCGCCTGCCCGCGCTGCGGCACCGCCATCGAGCGCATCGTGGTGGCCCAACGCAGCACCCACCTCTGCCCCCGCTGCCAAGCGCCGGGGACCTGACCGCGGCCGTCACCCAAGGAGCCGAGCATGTCCCGGATCGTCGACAACCCCGAAGCCTACTTCCTGAAATTCATTCCCGTGCGCGACGACCTGCTGCAGCGGCTGGAGGCCGAAGCCACCCGGGAGGAGATCCCCATCGTGGGGCCCGTGGTGGGTGAGCTGCTGTACATCCTGGCCCGCTCCAGCGGCGCCCGGCGCGTTCTGGAGCTGGGCGCCGCCACGGGCTACTCCGCCATCTACCTGGCCCGCGCCCTGGCCGCCAACGGGGGGCGCCTGGTGACCCTGGAGTCGAATCCCGCCATGGCCCGGCGGGCCGAGGCCAATCTGCGCGAGGCCGGGCTGGCGGCAACGGTCGAGGTGGTCTGCCGGGACGCTCTAGAGGTCCTGGCGACCATCCCCGCCGACAGCCTCGACCTGGTCTTCATGGATATGGAAAAGCGCGATTATGCCCGGGCCCTGCCCCACCTGCGGCGGGGGCTGAGGGTCGGCGGCCTGCTGGTGGCCGACAACGTGGCGTTCCAGGAGGCCGACGACTTCAACCGTGGGATCACCTGGGAGCCGGGCTGGAGGGCCGTGAGCCTCCTGGCATTCCTGCCCTTCCACTCTCCCGAACGGGACGGGTTGTGCCTGGCGGTGCGCGTGTGACGACCCGCAGCCGGTCTTAGGGCCATGGGCGCCGGGTGCCGCACGGGAATTTCAGGAATTTTCGGAAGGGTCCTGCCCGGGGGGCTCGCCTTCGGGGCCGCGAAAGACGTCCCGCCTTTCCGGCCCCCGGCGCTGGGCAAAGGTGTATGGGCTGCGGCGATCCAAGCCGCTGCGGCGGTGCCGGTGCCAGCGGCGCTCGGGAAAATGCGCGGAGCTGGTGCGCCGCCGGCGGTCGAAAAGGTGCCGGCGGCCTCCCAGGTCCTTTTTCTTCTTGGTGTCCTCCGCCTTGATCGCGTCTTCCGGGGCGTTGTTTGCCTTGACGGTTTCTTCCGGTTTCATGAGCGCGTCCTTTGGCTGGCGCAGAAACCCGGCCATGACGGCCGGGCGATCCGGGGGCACGGGCGGGCAACGGCCGGCGCCGGGGCAACCCCCGGGAGGCGGCACGCTCCGGGAAGGAAGCCGGGAANNCTCGGGGTCCCCGGCCGCGACGCCGTTGGGCGCAATATAAGACCGAAGCGTCTGCTTGCAAAAGGGGGGGGGCGCTTTCCCACCCCTTGCCCAGGTTGTGGCTTAGCAAGCATCGCGCCGAAAGGCAAGCTGCGACCGGCGGAGCCACCCTTCGGCGGCCGCAGGAGGCCATCCCCATGACCCCACGTTACTGG
>DJGG01000290.1:0-7368 GCA_002432195.1 Desulfobacteraceae bacterium UBA5852 | reverse complement strand
ACGCAACTACCAGGCCCGCAACATCCTGCGCGACGCCATGCGCCGGGACGACCGGGTGCTCTTCTACCACAGCGGCAAGCGCCCCGCCGTGGCAGGCACCGCACGGGTGGCCCGGGAAGGCTACCCCGATCCCACGGCCTGGGACCCCACCAGCGCCCACCCCGACCCCCGGAGCACACCCGACCGCCCGGTCTGGTTCATGGTGGACCTCGTCTTCGAGGCGGCCTTCCCCCGCCCCGTGCCCTTGGCGGAACTGCGGGCCCATCCCGGACTTGAAGGCCTGCTCCTGCTGCGCCGGGGCAATCGGCTGTCGGTGATGCCCGTGGAGCCGGCGCACTTCGCGATCATCTGCCGGCTGGGGAGCCGAGGGACCTGATCGCCTTGCGCCCCCCGCGCCCCGTTCGTATCTTCCCCCACGAACGCCCTTCCGCCCCGGCCAGGGCCGCCTGACGCTCCCGTCGGCGCGGAAAAGCCGCCGCCGAAGGCCTTGCGTGCCATCCGGCCGCCCGAGGATGCCTGTCCCATGAACCAGGACACCGGCGCCATCACCCCCGCCGCGGTGACCAACCGCGCTATCGCCGCAGCTTTCGAGCGGGTGGCCGATCTTCTGGAGATCGACCAGGCCAACCCCTTCCGGGTGCGGGCCTATCGCAACGCCGCCCGCACGGTGGCGGAGCAGGCCGGTGAGGTGGCCGCGATGCTCGCCCGGGGGGAAGACCCGTCCGGGCTTCCCGGCATCGGGGCCGACCTGGCCCGCAAAATCGTCGAAATGGTGTCCACCGGCGGCCTGGCCTATCTGGAGGAGCTGGAGGCGCGCGTTCCCGCGGGGCTCACCCGGCTGATGGCCGTCCCCGGGCTGGGGCCCAAACGCGTGGGCCTGCTCCACCGGGAGTTGGGCGTCGAGACCCCCGAGGATCTCCAGGCCGCCGCCGCGGAGGGACGGATCCGCGCCCTCAAGGGTTTCGGGCCCAAGCTGGAGGCCCAGATGGCCGCCAGCCTGGAGGAGCTCCAGGCCCTTGCCCGGCGGCGCCCCATCGCCGCGGTGGAGCCCCTGGTGGAGGATCTGCTCGCGCGCCTGCGGGCCGCCGCCGGGGTGGAGCGGGCGGAGGCGGCCGGCAGCTTCCGGCGCCGCCGGGAAACCCTGGGGGACCTGGATCTCCTGGCCGCCGCCGCCCAGGGGGACGCCGCGGTGGACACCTTCTGCCGGACGCCGGGGGTGGCCAGGGTCCTGGCCCGGGGCTCCACCCGCGCCAGCGTGGTGCTGGCCGACGGTTTCCAGGTGGACCTGCGGGTGGTGGCCCCGGAGAGCTGGGGAGCCGCCCTCCACTACTTCACCGGCTCCAAGGAGCACAGCGTGGCCGTCCGCAAGCTGGCCCAGGGCCTGGATCTCAAGGTCAACGAGTACGGGGTCTTCGCCGGCCAAGGCCGGGTGGCCGGCGCCACGGAGGAAGAGATCTACGCCGCGGTGGGCCTGCCCTGGGTCCCTCCCGAGCTGCGGGAAAACCGCGGCGAGATCGCCGCCGCCCGGCAGGGGAGCCTGCCCGGCCTGATCGCCCTCGAAGACATCCGCGGCGACCTCCACGCCCACACCGTGGCCTCCGACGGCCGCCAGGATCTCGCGGAGATGGCCGCGGCCGCTCAGGCCCGGGGTTACGCCTACCTGGCCATCACCGAGCACTCCGCGGGTCTGGCCGTGGCCAACGGCCTGGACGCCCGGCGCCTGGCAAGGCACTTCGCGGCCATTGACCGGCTGAACGCGGGTTTCCGCGGGTTTCGCCTTCTCAAGGGCGTGGAGGTGGAGATCCGCGAAAACGGGGACTTGGAGCTGCCCGAGGCGATCCTGGCGGACATGGACCTCGTGATCGGCTCCATCCACCAGAAGTTCAACCTCGCGGAGGAACGCCAGACCGAGCGGCTCATCCGGGCCATGGACAATCCCCGCCTCACCGTCCTGGGCCACCCCACCGGACGGTTGCTCAACCGGCGCAAGGGTTACGCCGTCAACCTGCCCCGGGTGATCGCCGCGGCCGCCGAACGCGGGTGCGCCCTGGAGTTGAACGCCCACCCGGACCGCCTGGACCTGGACGACGTCCATTGCCGCATGGCGCGCGAGATGGGGGTGCCCATCGCGATTTCCACCGACGCCCACCACGCCGCCCACCTGGATTTCATGCGCTTCGGCATCGGCCAGGCGCGCCGGGGCTGGCTCACCCCGGCGGACGTCCTCAACACCCGCTCCTGGGAGGAGCTCGCCCCCCGGCTGCGCCGGCGATAGCCGGCCGGCGGCGCCCGGCACAAGGCCCGCGCGGCATGAGGTATCATCATGGTATGGAGCTTGACCCGACAAGCCGTCAGCGCCTGCCTGGCGCCCCTGCTGCTCCTGGCCGCACCGGCCGTGGGAGGGGAAATCCACGGACGGGTGGTGGTCCTGGAAAAATCCGGAGAGCGGCCCCTGCCCGCCTTCGACCTCGCGGTGGTTTTCGTGGCCGGCCCGCCCCAGGCGGCACCGCAGACCCCCGCGGTCATGGACCAGGAGGGCAAGCGCTTCGTGCCCCGCCTGCTGCCCGTCGTCCAGGGCCAGGAAGTGGAGTTTCGCAACTCCGACCAGGTCCAGCACAACGTCTTCTCCACCCACCCTGACGAGCCCTTTGACCTGGGGCGTTACGCCGCCGGGGCCGAACGCCGGATCCGTTTCCGGGTCCTGGGCCCCCATGCCATCTACTGCGACATCCACAAGAGCATGATCGCCGACGTCTTCGTGGTGCCCAACGTCCACTTCACCGTCACCGACGCCCAGGGCCGCTTCACGCTCCCGGACGTGCCCCCGGGGCCCGTACGCCTGCGGGCCTGGCACATCTTCGGGGGCCACGCCGCCATCGAGGTCATGGCGGGGGAGCAGGCCGTGGAAGTGTCCTTGACCCTGCGCAGCACCAAGGTGGTCTCGGAGGTGGAGGACCACCGGGACAAGTCCGGCCGGGACTACGGGATACGCGATGTCCCCGACTACCCCAGCGACAAATGACGGCGGCCGGGTAAGCCTGCCTTTCCGCCTGAAGCTTGCCGCAGTCCTGGCGGCCGCGACCCTGGGCCTGCTGGGGGCCGCCCTGGCGGTGGTCCGGCACTACGCGGAGCGCCAAGCCGTGGACCAGATCCGCGACGACTTCCTGCGCACGCGCCACCTGGTGAACCGCCTGGTGGCCGAACGCGAGGAGCGGCTCCTGGCGCTCACCACCGCCCTGGCCGGGGACGGGCTGGTGCGCACGGTCCTCACCGACGCCACCCTGGACAGCGTCACCCGGGACGACATCCTGGCGGACGAGGTCTTGCCGGGCTACCCCGGCGTCTACCTCCTGGGAGTGGTGGGGCCCGAAGGGCGCCTGCTGGCCGCCAGCCATCCGCAACGCCTCCCCGGCGCTGCCCTGTCCTCCAAGGGCCCGCTGGCCGAAGCCCTGGCCGGCCGCCCCGGCAAAGGCTTTCTGCGCCAGGAGGCGCATTGGCTCCAGGTGGTGGCCCGACCGGTCTTCATCGGCCCCGGGAGCCGCCGGGAACTCCTGGGGGTGGTGCTCGCCGCCCAGGCCTGGACCGCGGGGGATCTGGAGACGATCGGAGAGCTGAGCGGCACCTCCGTAACCTTCGGCGAGGCCGGCCGCCCAACCCTGGGCGCCGGGTTCTGGCGAATGCCCGGGGCCGATGGGCTGCTGGCGGCGGCCGTTGCCCAGGCCGCCGGGGACCCGCTGATCCGCACCGTGAACGGGGAGCGTTTCCTGGTGGCCGCGGTGGGCGGCCGCGCTCCGGGGGCGCCCGACCTGGCCATGGCCATCTCCCTGGACCGACGGCTCGCCTTCCTGCGGCGCCTCCAGGAAGCCCTGGTGCCTCTGGCCCTCGTGGCCGTGGCCCTGGCCCTGGGCGCCAGCTTCGCCCTGGCCCTGGGCATCTCGCGACCCGTGGACGTGCTGCGGAAAGCCGCCGAGCGGATCCAAGGGGGGGATTTCAACCATACCCTGGATCTGCGGCGGCGGGACGAATTCGGCCTGCTGGCCCGGGCCTTCGACGCCATGCAGGCCGGCCTGCGGGAACGCGACGAGCTGCGCGCCTCCCTGGTACTGGCCGAGGAGATCCAGCGGCACCTCCTGCCCCAGTCCCCGCCCGTAATGGCGGGCGTGGAACTGGCCGGCATGAGCCACCCCTGCCGTCAGACCGGCGGGGACTATTTCGATTACCTGCCGGCCGCGGGGCAGCCCGAGGCCCTGGACCTGGTGGTGGGGGATGTCTCCGGACACGGGGTGGCCGCGGCCCTGCTCATGGCCACCGCCCGGTCGCTGGTGCGCAGCCGGGCGGCCCGCCCCGGCCACCCGGGGGAGATCCTGGGGGACGTCAACCGCCTGCTGGCCGCCGACGTGGAGCGCAGCGGCAGCTTCATGACCGCCTTCTACCTGCGGCTGGACCTGGGAAACCGGCGCCTGGACTGGTCCCGGGCGGGCCACGACGCCGCCCTGCTCTACGAACCCCTGGGGCGCACCTTCACGGAACTCTCCGGCCCCGGCCGGGCCCTGGGCGTCGATCCCGAGGGGCAATGGCTCACGCGCTCCCGGGTACTGCCCGGGGGCCCCGCCCTGATCCTCATCGGCACCGACGGCATCTGGGAAACCCGCAACCCCCGGGGAGAGCTCTTCGGCCGCCAGCGCCTGCACGATCTCGTGGCCCGCCACGCGGAGGCCCCCGCCGCCGACCTGGTCGCCGCCCTGACGGCCGCCCTGGAGGGCTTCCGCCAGGGGACGGAGCCCGAGGACGACGTCACCCTGATGGTGGCCCGGCTAACCGGCCCTGACCCCCCGGCCCGCTCGAAGGCCTTTTTCAAGATTTTTCCGGGACACAACACTAGCAGGCTGTGGATAAACAAGCATCGGGACGAAAGGCAAGGCGCGGCGGGAAGGCGAAAAGCGGAGCAATCCCGCCTTGGCGGGAGTTGTGAGCATTTTCGCCGCCGGCTGCAATCCCGCCAAGGGCGGGACATGGCGGGCGGATGCGCCGCTTAGCCCCAACCGGCAGACGGGGGATAAGCAAGCATCCGCCCGCCAGGCAAGGCGCGGCAGGAAGGCGAAAAGCGGAGCAACCCTCAGGGTTGTGAGCATTTTCGCCGCCGGCCGCAACGCCGCATGGCGGGCGGAGGCGCCGCTTAGCCCCCGTCTGCTCAGGGGTTCATGGCGTAGCCATCCACCAACGGCAAAATGTGCCCCTCCCAGACCGCCTGGAAGCCCTCCGGGTCCGCCGCCGGCTTGCGCAGCATCTTGAGGCAGTGGTCCATCTGGGCCGGGCTGCTGCCGGGGTGGCTGTAGATCTGCAGGGCGAACCGGCTGAAATCCCGCACCATCACGTCGAAGATGCGGTTCAGCAGGTGGTCGTCCACCGCCAGCAGCCGGGCGTTCTCGATGATCAGCTGCCCATAGGCCACGAGGGTGAAGAGCTCCCCCAGGGAGAGCAGCAGGCCGATGTCCTGGCTCTGCTCCTTGGTGGGCGGGGCCGCCAGGAGCATGGCCTTCAGCGCCTCGATCTGCGCCTTGAACACCGCCAGGTTGGGCAGGTCCAGGCTGTCGTAGGCCAGGCGGTAGTCGTGGAACTGGATGCGCCCCAACCCCCGGGTGGGCCCCTGGGCGAAGAGGAAGGCGTCGTGCCGGGGAGCCGTCTCCCGGCCGATCACCGGGAAGTCGGCCGGGTTGAAGAGGTAGTTGGCCATGAACTTCACCACCAGGGCCATGTTCACGTGGACGGTGCCTTCCAGCTTGGGCAGGGCCCGGATGTCCCGGGCGGCGGCCTCGAAGTAGGTGTCCTTTTCGAAGCCCCGGGCGGCGATGATGTCCCAAAGGTGATTGATGACGTGCTCCCCTTCCGTGGTGACCTTCATCTTCACCAGGGGGTTGTAGAGCAGGTAGCGCCGGTCCTCCATGCTGGCCGTGCGCTGGTAGTCGCTGGCCCGCAGGGCGAAGAGCCGCATGGCCGCGAGGCGCGCGTAAGCGTCGGCAAAGAGCTGGCGGATGTGGGGGAAGTCGGTGACGTACTTCCCGTAGAGGTTGCGGTGGGCGGCGTGGGTGACGGCCTCGTGAAAGGCGTGGGTGGCAATGCCGATGGAGGCCCATCCCAGGTTGTACTTGCCCACGTTCACCGTGTTCAGGGCCGCGTCCCAGGCCGCCTGGCCGGTGGAGAGGATCTGCGCCTCGCTCAAGGGGTAGCCCTGAAGGGCGAACTCCGAGACGTACATCTGGGAGTTGACCACGTTCTGGAGGCACTCGTAGCCGGGCTGCCGGGTGTCCACGGCGAACCAGACGTACGCGTCGGTCTCCGAGTTCTTCCCGAAGACCGACAGCAGCGCCGCCACGTTGCCGTTGCCGATGTAGTACTTCCCGCCGTCGGCCCGGTACTGGCCGTCCCCCATGGGGGTGAGCATCATCTCCGAGGCGTAGAGGTCGGCCCCGTGGGCCTTCTCCGAAAGACCGAAGCCGAACACCCCCCCTTCCCGCAGCCGCCGGGCGGTGTCTTCCTGGATGCCCCGGTTGCCGCTCATCCAGATGGGCCCCAACCCCAGGATGGTCACCTGCCAGGCATACCAGTGGGCCAGGCTGTAGAAGCCCAGGATCTCGTTGAAGGCGCAGTTGCGGCAGGTGTCCCAGCGGGCGTGGGGGTTGCCGGCGGCCAGCTCCGGCGGGGTCAGCAGGGTGGCCAGGATCTGCTTGTCCTTGAGAAAATCGAGGAAATCCGTGTACCAGCGCCGTTCGTGGTCGTCCTCCTTGAGGCGCGCCTTGCCCTTGGCCTCGAAAAAATCGATGGTCTGACGCATGATCTCCCGGGACGGCGCGTCCAGGTGATCGAATGTGGCGGTCTTGGGATTGAAAAGCATGGACATGCGATGGCCTCCCTTGCGTGAGCCTGCCCCCTCCGGCGGAAAAGCGCTCCCCCGGCCGTCACAGGTGGGTTGGTGACCACCCCGCCAAGGGCCACCGCAGGCCATGACCCGCGATTGCCCCAGGGATGGGCACTGGTTTGTATGCGAACCGGAAGCGGTCGCGCTAACCTGAAAACGCCCCCTTGAATGGACTTCCGGCGGCGGCCGGAACCGCGATCCCTTTACCGAATATGGAAGCCATCTATTGTTGTGTCCCGGAAGATATGGACCTATGTCCCGCGAGGGGGGTGGGGGGTTGCGCTCCCAGGGGATGGGCAACTGTCTGAGCACTTTAGAGCGCCTGGGCCCCGGCGTCGCCACAGGCTTGCTTCCCGGCCTTCTCGCGCCAAGCGCGCCCACGGTTTCTTCCTTGAGCGCCGCGCCGGGGCTTAGGCGCTCTTGAGGGCGAGTTTTGCCAGTTCCCTGGGAGC
>DJGG01000222.1:27004-37879 GCA_002432195.1 Desulfobacteraceae bacterium UBA5852 | reverse complement strand
GCCGGATCACCGGTGGGGCGCCCGCCGCGAGGCCGCCCGCGGCGGTGCCCGGCGGCGCGAATCGCCGTCAATTTCTCAGAGCATCTCCCGGAGGGGGCGTCGGGCCGTGCGATCCGGGCGGATGTCCTCCACAATTCGGGCGGGCAGCCGGCGCCGGGCGTCCCGCAGCTCCACCCGTGTTCCGGGCGCCAGGGGCCGCGCCACCTGCACGAAGCCGCAGGCCAGCCCCCGGGGGGTGAAATCCGGCGGCCGGTCCGGGCTGGCGACGCTCACCAGGCGCCCCTCGCGCCAGTCGATGCCCATGTCGGTGACACACGTCAGCACCCGGCCCAGGGTTTCGCCCTGCCCGCCGTGGACCGTCGCCGGTGCGCTCACCTTGCGCAGGTCCTGCCCCACGAAGGCATGGGTGTATGGGGCATCCTGCGCCGCCAGCAGGGCCTCGGCCCCCAGGAAGGGCTTGCGGAAGCCCCGGCCGCCGTCCGCCCAGGGCAGGGCGAAGGGCCAGGGGTGGTGGACAAAGGGCCAATCCCCAATATCCTGGTGGGAGAGGGGCAGCACCGCCCCGGCCCGCAGGGAGTCCCGGGCGGCGAGGCCGCAGGCCCGCCCCCCCCGCTCCGCGGCGGCGGCGTGAATGGTTTCCCAGACGGCGGCGATGGTCTCCGCCGCCGTGAAGAGCTCGAATCCCAACTCCCCGGTGTAGCCGGTGCGGGAGAGCAGCAGGGGCGTGCCGTCCTTCAGGGCTACCGCGGCCGTGACCGGGGGCAGCTCCCCGAACCCGCCCTTGAAGGCGAAATAAGGCAGCCCGGCGAGCGCCGTCGCGGGGGTGTCCAGGACCGCGCCCAGGACCCGCGCGGCCTCGGGGCCCTGGACGTCCATCTTGCCGAAGGTACCGTCCAGGTTGCGCACCCGGGCCTGGCGCTCCCCGCGCTGACGTTCCAGGTGGGCAGCGATGGGCGCCCCCATGCCGGCATTGACCACCACCAGGTAGTCCGCCGGCGCCAGCATGAAGCAGATGGCATCGTCCAGCACGTGCCCCCGGGCGTCCAGAAAGGCCCCGTAGACGCAACGCCCGGGCTCCAGGGGCTTGCGGGTGGGGCCAAGGCAGGCCGCCAGGTCGTTGGTGAAACCGAATTGCAGCAGGTCAAAGGCCCCCGGGCCCGTCACCCGCAGGGCCGACATGTGGCTGGTGTCGAAGAGCCCGGCACGGGTGAGCACGGCCAGGTGCTCGTCCTTGGCCGACTGGTACCAGAGGGGCATGTCGAAGCCGCCGAAGGCGGCAAAGGTGGCACCGTGGGCCTGGTGCCAGGGGAACAACGGTGTGCGCCGGCCGGCCATGGGTGGTCCTCCCGGGGTTGGAGGGTGGCGGGAAAGCGGTGCGTGCTGGAATTGAGAATTTCCTTAATCCGAGTAATGAATTCTTCGGTATTTGGCAACCCTAAAATAACAATTTAAAATTTCCCATAAAATTCGTTGTCACCCTTCCCGATCCTGCATAGGATAATGGGGCCCTCCCGCCAATTGCCGGCCGGGTGCGCAACGCCACTTACCCCTCCTGGAGGCCGACTCATGACCACCCGCATCACCATCCTGGGCGCCGGCCCGGGCGGCTACGTGGCCGCCGTGCGCGCCGCCCAACTGGGCGCCGACGTCACCCTGGTGGAACAGGACAACCCCGGCGGCACCTGCCTCAACTGGGGATGCATCCCCTCCAAGGTGCTGATCACCTCGGCCGATCTGCTGCGCCGGTTCCGCAAGGCCCGGGCCTTCGGGCTGGAGGTCATCGGCGAGATCCGCCCGCGCATGGACTGGCTCATGGCCCGGAAGGCCAAGGTCGTCGCCGACCAGGTCCAGGGGCTGCTGAAGCTCTTCGCCCACCACCGCATCCGTTATGTCCGGGGCCGGGGCGCCATCGAGGGGCCCGGCCGCCTCCGGGTGCGCCTGGCCGACGGCGGCACGGAGACCCTGGGCTGGGACCGGCTGATCGTGGCCACCGGGACCCGCCCCATGGAACTTCCGGGCCTGGCCTTCGACGGCCGGCGGGTGCTCTCCAGCGACCACGCCCTGTCCCTCGATGCCTTGCCGGCCTCCATGGCGATTTTGGGAGGCGGGGTGATCGGCTGCGAATTCGCCTGCCTGCTGGCGGGCCTGGGAACCCGGGTGAGCATCGTGGAAGCTCTTCCCCGGCTCCTGCCCCTGCCATCCGTGGATGAGGGCATTTCCAAGGTGCTGCTGCGGGAATTCAAGAAGCAGAAGATCGAGGTGCACCTCGGGCGCACGGTGACGGGCGTGGAGGCCGGCGACGGCGGCCTGCGGATCAACACCGGCCCCTCCCGGACACCGCCCGACGGAACGGCGCCCCCGGCCCGGGCGCTGGAGGCCGACCAACTCCTGGTTTGCGTGGGCCGGACCCCCAACACCCGGGGCATCGGCCTGGAAACCGTGGGCGTGGCCGTGGACGCCAGGGGCTGGATCGTGGCCGACGCCCGGCTCAAAACCGCCGCCGACAACGTCTGGGCCGTGGGCGACGTGCTGGGCCCCACCCGGGTCATGCTGGCCCACGCCGCCTCGGCCGAAGGGATGTGCGCCGCGGCCAACGCCCTGGGGGCCGCGGAGGCCATGGACTATGCCGTGGTGCCGGGGGCCATCTTCACCCACCCCGAGGTGGCCACGGTGGGCCTGGCGGAAGAACAGGCGCGGGCGCAGGGCCTGCCCGTCAGGACCGCCAGCACGCTCTTCCGCACCGTCGCCAAGGCCCACGTGCTGGACGAGATCGCCGGCGAGGCCAGGATCGTGGCCCACGCCGAGTCCGGCGCCGTCCTAGGGGTCCACCTCATCGGCCCCCATGCCACCGAGCTGATCCCGGAAGCCACGCTGGCTGTGCGCCAGGGCCTCACCGTAGACCACCTGGCCGCCGCCATCCACGCCCACCCCACCCTGGCCGAGGTGCTCCACGAGGCGGCCCTGGCGTGGAGCGACCGTCCCCTGCACGGCTGAACGGTGGTGGACCGGCGGCAGCGGCCCCCCACATCCTGTGTGGCGCATCCGCCAACGCCACCAGGGATGGTTGACGAAAGCCGTTCATTCGGTTAAAGAGCGCCTTTCGCCGGCCTGCGCGGCACCACGAAACCGTTCAACAGGCTGCGGATAAACACGCATAGGGCCGCAAGGCAAGGCGCGGCGCGATGCGAAAAGCGGAGCNNATCCCGCCATGGCGGGATTGTGTGCATTTTCGCGAGTGCCGCAATCCCGCCGGCGGCGGGACATTTCGGCCTGAGGCGCAGTTTATCCACAGCCTGTCAAGACCCACACGAGGAGCCAAGGTTGAACACCATAGCGCCGCAAACCCTCGACCGGATGTTCGACGACCGTTCAGCGCGGACGCACATGGACTATGATGGCGCCTGCCAGACCTGCGGCGACCGCTTGCGCATCGCCATCGACCGCCTGGAGTCCGGCTTTGGCCTTCTGGGGGGCGTGCTGTTCGAAATGCCCTCCGGCCAGATCCTGGCCCAGTGTGCCCGCTGCTACCGCCGGCGCCGGAACTCCCCGGAAGTCGACCCCCGCCGCGTGGCCTGACCCGCGGGCCGCCCGTCCCGCGGGGACCGGCCGACCAACCTCAGCGCATCGCTGGTCCTCGTCAAGCGCGGCGAATCAGGCGCAAGCCGCTTTCCGCCATCGTCTGTTACCCGGTGCTGCGCGGCTTGAACGCCTCGGCCCGGATACCGAACCGGCGGATGATCTTCTGCAGGGACGGCCGGCCGATGCCGCTCAGGGCCGCCGCCTGGGTCACGTTGCCCGCGCTTTTCCGGAGCAGGTCGTCCACGTACGCCCGGGTGAAGCGTTCCACAATCTGCGCCTTGGCATCCTTATACGGTACCACCCCGTCCGCGGCCAGGTCCGCGTCGGTCACGGCCGGCGGCGGCGAAACCACGCCCCCCGCCGCCAACGCCAGGTCCACATCCGCGATCACCTCCCCGGGAGCCAACATGACCGCCCGCCGCACGGCGTTCTGGAGCTGGCGCACGTTTCCCGGCCAGTTGCGCGCCGCCAGCGCCTGGAGGGCCTGGGGGCCAAAACGCTTGGGGGGCAGGTCCAATTCGGTACAGGCCAGAAGGGCGAAGTGGCTGGCCATCAAGGGGATGTCCTCGGGGACCTCCCTCAAGGCCGGCGTTTTCAGGGTGATGACGTTGAGCCGGTAATAGAGGTCCTCCCGGAAGCTCCGGTCCCGGATCTTGCTTTCCAGGTCCTGGTTGGTGGCCGCGACGATGCGCACGTCCACCCGGAGGGGCTTCGGGGATCCCAGCGGCCGGATCTCCCCCTCCTGGAGCGCCCGCAGGAGCTTGGTCTGAACACCCGGCGGCAGGTCGCCGATTTCGTCCAGCAGCAGCGTGCCGCCGTCGGCCTCCTCGAAGAGCCCCTTATGGTCCCGGTCGGCCCCGGTGAAGGCCCCCCGCCGGTGTCCGAACAGCTCGCTTTCCAGCAGGTTCTCGGGGATTGCCGCGCAATTGACCGTCACCAGCGCCTGTTCGCTTCTCCGGCTCAGGCGGTGAAGGGCGTGGGCCACCAGCTCCTTGCCCGTGCCGCTCTCCCCCCGGACCAGAACGCTGTAATCGGTGCGGGCGGTGGCCCGGATCTGGTCGAACAGGCTTTGCATGGCGGGACTGCGCCCCACCAGGCCGTGGAAGTCCCCGGTCCCCAGGCGGCGCCGCAGCGCGCGGTTTTCCAGGATCAGGCGATTGCGCTCGAGGCCCTTGGTGAGCAGCCGGAGCAGATCGCTCTTCTGGAACGGTTTGGTGATGAAATCGTAGGCGCCGGTCTTGATGGCCTCCACGGCCATTTCAATGGTCCCGTGGGCCGTCATCATGATGCAGGTCAGCGACGGGTCCTCGGCCTTGAGGTCCCCCAGCAGCGCCAGGCCGTCGATGCCCGGCATGCGGACGTCCAGCAGGACCACGTCGGGGCGGCCGCGGCGGACGAGCGCCAGGGCCTCCAGGGGGTCCGCGCAGGTGAGCACCTCGAGCGCCGGCACCTCGAAGCCCAAAAGCCGCCGGAGCCCCTCCAGCATGTCGGTCTCATCGTCGACGATGAGCAGTCGTTCGCGGCTCATGCGCCCACCAATGCCTGGGCGGTCCCGAGGGGCAGGCGCACGACGAACTCGGTCCAGGCGCCGGGTTCGCTGGCCATGCGAATCTCCCCCCCATGGTCCCGGACAATCCCGTAACTCACCGACAGGCCCAGGCCGGTGCCCTCGCCGGTGCCCTTGGTGCTGAAGAAGGGGTCGAAAATGCGGTCGGCGATCTCCCGGGGGATGCCCGTCCCGTTGTCCCGCACCACCACTTCCGCCACGTCGTCCTCTCCCCGCAGCCGGGTGCGCACCGTGATTTGCCCCGCGCGGTGACGCACCGCCTGGTGGGCGTTCATCAGCAGGTTCAGGAAGACCTGCTTGAGCTGGCCCTCATCGAAGGGCAGCGGCGGCAGGTTGTCCTCCAGGTGGACCTCGATGTCCGTGCCCTGTTTGCGGAACTGCTGGCGCAGCATCTCCACCACCTCCCCCAGGGTGGCATTGAGATTCCCGGGCCGCTGCTCCACGCTGCGGCTGCGGGCGAAGTTGAGCAGATCGGAGACGATGCGCTGGCAGGTGAGGGCCTGTTTTTCTATGGTTTCCAAGTCTTTCAGGCTCTGGCCGTCGCCGTCCAGCACCCGCCGCAGCAGCTCGGTGTAGCAGAGGATGACCCCCATGGGATTGTTGATCTCGTGGGCCACCCCCGCGGCCAACTGCCCCAGGGCGGCCAACTTCTCCGTCTGCTGGATGCGCTGCTCCACCTGCTTCTGGAGGGTCACATCCCGGGCGTAGCGCAGCACCCCCTGGACCTGCCCCCCCTCGTCGGCAATGGGGTAGTGGGTGACATCGAAGATCTCCCCGGCCGGGGTGCACACCTCCTCCCGCACCTGGCGCTGGGTGGCGATGGCCGTGTGCGTCAGGCGGCCGGCCAGGTGATCTTCCCCGCAGCCGCCCACCTCCCCGCAGGGCCGGCCGATCACCTCCGACAAGCGGCAGCTGTGGCGCTCCAGAAAGGCCCGGTTGACCATGCGCACGGTCAGCTCCCGGTCCAGCAACACCATGCAGTCGGGGATGCCGTCGAAGACCGACTGGAGCAGGTCCTTGCTCTGGAGCACGGCCGACATGTTCCGGAGGCTTTCCACGGTGATGCCGATCTGCTGGCCGATGGACTGCAGGAGGGCGCGCATCTCCGGCGCCGTCTGGCTGAAGCCCACCCCCACGAAGGTCATCACCCCCAACACCCGCTCCCGGCAGATCAGGGGGACGTTCAGGCAACCCTGGTGGCGGCGGCAGGCGAACATGTTCATCTGGCCCCGGTAGGCCTGCCAGATGGCCTCCGGGAGGGAAGCGGGCTCCCCCTCCGGGGCTCCCGTGTCCTCGGCGGTCACCAGCGCGTCCAGCTTGTCGGCATTGCGGTGGCACTCCAGGTGCAGCCGGGCGTTCTCCGAGTCGCCGTGGAGGAGATAGATGGCCGCACCGGTGGCGGGAATCAGCTCCAGGGTCTGGTCCAGGACCCCGGGGAGGATGTCGGCCAGCCGGAAGGAGCGCGTGATCAGTTCCGCGATGCGGTTCAGGGTCTGCAGCTCGAGGTTGCGGGCGGTCACCTTTTCGTGGAGGTGCCTTCGGGAAGCCTCCAGGTCCTTCGTCCGCTCGGTCACCCGCTGCTCCAGTTCCTCGGCGTAGCGGGCCAGCTCCCGGCGGGCGGTCTGCAGATGATCGGTCAGCACGTGGGCCGCCTCGGCCAGCTCGTCGATTTCCCCCTTGGCCGACGCTTCCTGCAGCAGGGCGTGCTCCCGCTCGTCCATGAGGCTGCCACGGAAAACCTCCAGCAGGCCCCGCAGACTGCGCACCACCATCTGGTCGAACAGGAGGCTGATGACCAGAAAGAGCCCCGAGAACATCATCAGGGTCACCCAAAAAACGGACAGGGCGCGGTCCCGGATCTGCAGCAGGGCCACGTCCACCGGAATGCTCACGGCCATGATGCCCGCCAGGTCCCCCGCCCGGTACCCGAAGCCGCGCCGGTCGCCGTATTGGGCCACCAGCTCCTGGGGGGCTTCCCGTGGGTCGCCGTGGCAGTTGAGGCAGGAGGCTTCCATGTAGACCGGCAGGGCGTGCACGAAGCACATGGTCCCGTCGAGGGTTTGCATGCCCTGCCACTGGTCCGGCCGGGGGTTCCGGCGAAAGTGCTCGATGAGGTCGCGCTCCATGGGGTTCGGCTCGGAGGCGGGGTTGCGCGCCAGGAGCGTNNCCACCCGCCGGAAGCGGTATTCGGGCAGGCTGCGGTTGAAGTTGTCCATGACCTCCCGGGAAACATAGGAGGTGGACATGGCTTCCAGGACGAAGGCGTCCTTGCCGAGCATATCGTACATGCGGGGCCGCAGGGTGTTGCGCACATAGGCCCGGGTGGCGTCCACGCTGGCCATCACCAGCCGGGAGGCGCCGAGGGCGGACTCCTCCAGCTGACGGCGTTCGTGGGCATAGATCAGCCCGGCGGTGATGGCGCCGAAGGCCAGGAAGACGAGCCCCAACCAGACGAGGAACTTGGCCCGCAGCCGCACCGGGCGCCAGCGCCGGCCGAGGGATTCGCTCCCGGTGGCGGGGCCCGGCTCATCGCGGGGGTGGAGAATGGCAGCCATCATCGGCCTCCCGAAGCGGAGGTTCATCAAGTTGCGGGCACAGCGGACCCGGCAGCCTCCCGCATTGAAGGCATCAATAGCAAATCTGATGCCATCCGCATACGGGCATTTGGACCGCCTCCCGGCACACGGGGTGCCTCCGTGCGGAGGCAGTGTGTCCCCACGGAGGCACCCGGGGCGGCCCTGGCGCCTGGGTCTCAAAGCGTAAAGGAATTGTTTTCAGTTAGTTCGAAGACGCTCGCGGTGAGGCGCGTGCCCTTCGCGGCCCTGGCACAGCCCATGCACTGGAGGAAGGGTATGGCAACCTGTCGGTTTGGGTGGCCGCGAAGGGAAGCGCTCCCCCCGCGCGCCGCCGAGTGGAATCTCACCGGATAAGGACAAGGAGGCGTCATGGCAGAAAAAACCGACTATGTGGTGATCGACAGCGGCAAGACCTCGCTCAGGGACCTGTATACCAAGGAAGACTGGATGGCCATCTGGATGGGCTTCCTGCTCCTCCTCGTGGGGCTGGTGATTTTTTTCGGCAACCCGCCCGAAAAGATGCAGGAAAAGCTCGACGGATACAACGCCACCCTGAAGGCGGAGGCCGCCAAGGCGCCCTTCAAGACCATCGCCTGGAACAACGCCTCGGCCGCCAAGAAATCCATGCGCGGACGGGACTCCGCCCTGGGCAAGCAGATCCAGAATTTCCTGAACGCCCCCAGCGGCTGGTCCAGCAACCCCCTCGACGCCCTCTACCGCAGCCCGGCAACCGCCGAGGCCTTGAACGCCGAGGCCAAGGGAAGCTTCGACCAGGCCAAGGCCGCGGAGGAATCCGCCCTGGCCCTGGCCACCGCCTCCGAAACCGCGGCCGCCGCGGCCGGCTTCCAGGATAGCACCCTCAACGCCACGGCGGAGAAGGACATCAAGGCCTGGCTGGCCGCCAAGGACAAGGCCTCCAAGGCCAAGGCCAAGGCGACCAACAAGCCCTTCAACCGGATCCCCTACCTCATCGGCCTGGCCGCCATCCTGGGGGCCTTTTTCGGGCTCGGCAAGGCCATCATGGGCCAGTCCTTCGGCAAGTTCTTCGTGGGCTTTTTCTTCGTGTTCTTCATCGCCGTGCTGGCCTACATGGCCGAGACCCAGTCCCTGATGAAGCACTGGGGCTTCGGCTTTCCCCTGTGGGCCATCGTCTTCGGCATGCTGATCAGCAATACCGTGGGCACCCCCAAATGGGTGCTGCCGGCCGTGTCCACCGAATTCTTCATCAAGACCGGCCTGGTGCTGCTGGGCGCCGAGATCCTCTTCAACAAGATCCTGGCCATCGGCAAGCCGGGCATCTTCGTGGCCTGGATCTGCACCCCCATCACCCTGGTCCTGACCTACTGGTTCGGCCAGCAGATCGTCAAGATGGAGTCCAAGACCCTCAACATCACCATCTCGGCGGACATGTCGGTCTGCGGCGTGTCGGCGGCCATCGCCACGGCCGCGGCCTGCCGGGCCAAGAAAGAGGAGCTCACGCTGGCCATCGGGTTGTCCATGGTGTTCACCGCCATCTGCATGGTGGCCCAGCCGGCCTTTGCCAAGCTCGTGGGCATGCCGGAGATCCTGGCCGGCGCCTGGATGGGCAGTACCATCGACTCCACGGGGGCGGTGGCCGCGGCCGGCGCCTTCTACGGCGACAAGGCCCTTTACGTGGCCGCCACCATCAAGATGATCCAGAACGTGCTCATCGGCGTCACGGCCTTTTGCGTGGCCGTATACTGGTGCGCCAAGGTGGACTGCACCCCCGACCAGAAGGTGAGCTGGTGGGAGGTCTGGTACCGTTTCCCCAAGTTCGTGGTGGGCTTCATCATTGCCTCCATCGTGTTCTCCATCCTGGATCAGAACCTGGGCAAGGACGTGAGCACCGTGCTCCTCGACCAGGGAACGCTTCGGGGTTTCACGCGCATCGCCCGGGAATGGTTCTTCGCCCTGGCCTTCACCTCCATCGGGCTGGAGACCAACTTCAAGGAGTTCAAGCCCTACTTCAAGGGGGGCAAGCCCTTCACCCTGTACATTTGCGGACAATCCTTCCAACTCGGTTTGACGCTGCTGGTGGCCTACATTATGTTTTACCTGATCTTCCCGGAAATCACGGCGGCCATCTGATCCCATGAAAGCGGCAACTTCACACGGCATCGATGCCGCTTGCGGGGCTCCGGCCCCGCAAGCGGCCCTCAACCCCTGGCTCAAGCTGGCCATCGGGATCCTGGCCGTCCTGCTGTTCATTTTCGGGGCAGGATCCCTGGCCTTGCATATTCCCGGGGCCCGGCACATGGCACGCGTGATCGACGAGCGCGGCCTGCGGGCCACCGCGGTCTACTACACGGACTTCGAGGAATCGGCCGACGGCGCCTGGGACATCTACCACAGCCTGGAATACGGGCCCAGGGCCCCCGGGCCCCCGGCGGACTGACCCGCGCTTGGGGCTTCCGGCGACATGGCTCCCCTTGGGGGGGCCACATGCCGCCGGCGCGTCCGCCACCGGGACCCGGGGACGTCCGGGAGCGCAGAGGCTGGGGAGACACGGCGACCCACAGGATTTCGGAGATCCCCATGCACGAGCTGGTCCGCAAGCGGGACTTGATCCACAACAGCGAGGTGCGGTTCGCCAATGCCATCGGCGGCACGGTGTTCGAAAAACCCCGGGTGAGCTACTGGATGGTCCTGATCCCTTTCCTCTTCTTCTACTTCTTCTACCGCATGCAGAAATACAAGAAAGGCCGGGAGAAGTTCGACCAGGACTTCATGATCACCCGCCTCCGCACCCTGGACGAGGCCGTCGAGGCCCTGGACAAACGGCGGCCCCCGGATATCCAGGCCCTGGTCCGCCGCTCGGGTCTCGCGGAGGCGCTTCGCAAGCCCTATGCCGCCTGGGTGGAAGCCCTGGCTTTGCACTACACCGACCTGCTGAAGGCCGGCGGGGAGACCTTCGAGCACCTGGTGCGCGGGGCGTACCGCAACCGGGGGAACTACCTTCTGGCCTTGAACCGCCTGAGCCAAGTGGAAGCCCAGCTCTACGCCGCCCTGCGCCCGGCCATCGAGGCCCAGCCGGACACGGCCGCCGACATCATCGCCACCATCGAAAAAACCTCCCAGCGCCTGCGCCGGGAGGCCGCGGAGCGGATCTTCCCCTAGTGTTGTGTCCCGGAA
>DJGG01000222.1:5548-26904 GCA_002432195.1 Desulfobacteraceae bacterium UBA5852 | reverse complement strand
TCTTGGGGCGAGTTCGGGCCGGGGCCTGGGATGGGAGGCCCCCGGCCCGCTCGAAGTCCTTTTTCGAAATTTTTCCGGGACACCACACTAGGCCCCCCCTTGGACAGCGCCCGGGCGATGCCTAACTTGCCTCCAAGAGCAACGACGGGGCGCAGGCCTCCCTTCCTCCCCCTTGGGGTAGGACGCCCTGCGCGCCGGGGAGCCGGCACGGTGCCCATGGGGGAAGCCTGCCGGAAAGGAAGGCTGCCATGTTGCGCATCGCCAGCCAATGCCGGCGGGCGCCGGAGCAGGTCATCGCGCGGGCCGCGGCCTATTTCGGACCGGACGGTGAAGGCCTGGAGGAAACCGGGCGCAGCCCCTGCTGCATTTCCTTCGAGGGCCTGGGCGGCCATGTCAGCGTGACGGTGTCCGAGGACGAGGGGGGCAGCGCGGTGGAGGTGGTCACCCAGGAGTTCGAGTACCACGCCCGGCGCTTCCTGGAGTCCCTCTGAGAGCCCCGGGGAAGGCGCCCGCCCGCCGCATCAGCCTTGCGGGTCCAACCGGCGTATGTTCTGGACCCAGGGCTCCAGGCGGCGGCCGACCGCCAGGTCCACCGCGTAGCGGGGAGGCAAAGGCGGCTTCCCGGCGTTGGGGGTGATCGTCGGGAAACCTTCCAGAACCGCCGTGAACTCCAGGGGGACGTGGACCGCGGATACACTCAGGCGCGTGATATGGCCCCGGAGCTGATCGCGGGCCTGCCGCCAGACATCCACGATCCCCGGGGTGATGATGTATCGGGCACGGTCGGGGTAGGCCTCCCGCAACCGCGCGGCGTCGAGGCCGGCATCCACGGCGAAAAGGCGCGAGGCGGAAACCCTCTCCCGGGCCAGGCGGGATTCGGCGGCTTTCAAGGCTTCCCCCTTGTCCTTGTCCGCACAACCCGCCGGACAGGCTTCGGCCGCCCGGAAGCGCGCGGCCTCGGCACGTTTTAGGGCTTCGCAGTGGGCCGCCCCGTCAAACTCCAGAACGACGAAGACTTCCCGGGACAGCGGCTGCTTGTAGGTGCCCTCCCGGGAACGCTCCCGCAGTTCCGCGGTCCGGAAGCCCAGGGCCTCCAGCTTGGCGGCGTCTAGCCAGGCCGGGCTGCCCCAATGGCCATTGAATCCGTCGTCCCGGGAGGCCTCCCCCAGGATACGCCAATCCACCTGCAGGGCCAGGCCGCTGTTCTCCTCCCGGCGGTAGCCGGGAAGGGCGAGCTCGCGCTCGGTGAGGGTAACCCGGGCCTCAGGGGCTCCACGGCGGTTCCCCAGGGCTCCGGCCACCACCAGGACATTGGTCCCCAAGATCAGGGCCAGGCCCGCCAGGAACAAGCCGCGGGCGGCGAGAAACGTTTTCATGGGGCCACCTCCAGGGCGCGTGCGCCGGCCGTGCGCCGCAAGCGCTTGAAGACCAGCAGGGCAAGGATGGCCGACAGACCGATCAGCAGGAAGAAAAGGTATTTGGGCAGCCACTCCCACCACCAGTCGTAGAACTTGGTGTAGAGGAAGATCACGAAAAAGACGTTCCCCGTGTTCACCACCTCCCCCCAGCCGGTGCGCAGCCCCACCCAGATGAGGCCCGCGCTCAGGACGAAACCCGCGATCTGGTAGATGATCTCCACGCTTTCGGCATCCAGCCGCAGGTAGCTGATGGCGCCCCAATTGGCCAGGATCAGCACCGGGAGCAGCAGGATGAGCTGGGCCAATACCCGGTAGGTCACGGCGAAACCGGGGAAACGCCGGTGGGACACCACCGTCGGCACCAGGAAGAGCAGTACGGCGGGAAGCAAAAAATTCTCCGGGCGCCGGCCGAAATCGAGCCAATAGCACCCGGCCCAGGTGCCCGCCCGGGCCGAAAGGAAGCAGGTGGCCAGGATGATCCCGGCCGCCAGGAGCAGCCGGCTGTCGGTGGCGTAGGCCAGGAGAAAGGCCAAGGCCCCCCACGCCAGAAAGGCCCGATCCGAGGGGATGATGTTGAAAATCTGCCCGAACATCATGAGATTGAGGACAAACGCCGCCAGGCAGACCATCCCCGTCACCCGGGCGACGTAACCGCTGGCCTCCCGCCGGCCGGCATACCAGGTGCCGGCCAGGAGCAGGAGAGGGGCGGTCGCCAGGATCCCCACCTGGGCGCCCGTGCCGAAGCGCCCCCAGAACTGGTAGAAGAGAAAAAACACGCTGGCCGCCAGCCCCAGGGCCCCCAGAAAAGCGGCGATGCGCATCCCCAGGCTCAACTGCTTGGCCCGCTGGCTGGGGTCGATGTCGAACGCCCGGGCCAGCTCCTGGAGGAGCCCCTGGTGGTAGGCGGCAATCGCGGCCACCTGCTCCTCCCCCAGGGATCCCACCTTGGCGGCCACCAGCTCGCCCAGTTCCGCCTGGAAGTGCCGCACCTGGTCGCTGCGCCGCTGGGCGTCCTCCTTGGAAGTCACACGGGGCATCGGATCGGTCATCCGTGTCGTCCTTTCCTGTTGACGCCGCCGCCTTCGGATCCCCGCCAGTTCCTTCGCGGCAGGGCCGGAAACCCGCGGCGGTCGCATCCCTCGTCATGGTGGGCCGAGGTCAAACCCAGCCCGGAATTTTTCCCTGATATTGCTGGAATCTACTGGAGGGGCGCCTCAGCCCCCGGGTGTTTCCAAGCGGATGTCGTGCGCCTTGAGGGCTTTGAGGAATTCCGGATCCAGGGTTTGCCCGAACTCGATGGCCTTCCGAGCGCTTGCGCCGGCCCGCCCCCACTGGTCATGCTCGGCGTAGTAGATGGCATAGGAAAGATGCGCTTCGCCACAGCCGGGATACAGGGCAAGCGCCTCATCCAGCATGGGCAGCGCCTCGCCCTCCCGCTCCAGCAGCAGCAAGGCATACCCCAGGTTGGCATAGGTATACGGATGGGTCGCATCGCGCTCCAGGGCCTGGCGGTAGAACTCCACCGCCTCCTCCAGCTTTCCTTGGACGCTGTAGACGTAAGCCACGCCATAATACCCGGGCGCATAGCCAGGATCGTGCCGAACCGCCATCCGAAACCGCCGCAAAGCCGTCTCCAGGTCGCCCTTCTGGAAGTAGGACCACCCCAACTCCACAGCCCCCGGGGCAAAGCGCTGCATACCGGGGCCTGCCAGGGGGTCGGCGGCCAGGACTGACTCCACTTCCAAAAACAGGCAAATACATAAACCAAGTAGAATAGCTGATGCGGCTATACTCCCAGTAGGTTTCATTTTGATTTCCTTCTTCAAACTTCAAAGGTCAGATCAGACGCTTGCCTCCTCACATTAGATCGCTACTGAACCAATCGAACTACCCGCCCAGATTCATCTAAAGTGACACTACAATACCCCGATTTGCATTTACCAGGAAAGACCGTATACTTCCCATCTCTATATTCTTTTCCCGCAGATTCAATAAGCACCCTTTCAACGTCCTGTGGGGATATCGACATTTCCTTCATTAGGTCTACCGCTCTACCTGCGTATTGGCGCCCATTAATTTTCATTGGTTTGCTTGGAACAAAACTGCCAATAGGCACCTGTGTAGCAGATGGCTCGCCATTGACGAAAATTTTAATTTTTTTCGATTGATCACCAGAGAGATTTTCGGGCCTTTTTCCGTTGATGTAAAATCGCCAAACTTCAACTGCTATAGCTGTTTGATTTCCCGAAGGATGCTCTGAAACCACGAAGCCTACTACCAGGCCATCCTTCGTGCACACCCACTGCATCCTCTCATTTTGCCAATCCAGCCACTCGATGGCCTCACTCTCGCAACAAAAATGCTGCTGCCCTTCTTCGACTACGGCATGGACCCGAAGCCCACCGCCTGGGCTATATGCGCCCAAACTGCCATACCATCTTTTCCATCTAGGAACCAATTTTACCGATTTACTTTTATCATCCCAAAAGTAGATTCGCTTCAGCTCATCCTCAGCACGTATTGTAATGGTACCGTTCGAGTTTGTTGCCTCGATTACCATACCCGGTGCCATCACCAATTCCTTCCCAGCGCATCCTACAAACATGACTGCCGAGATCAACATAATCAACCGGGCTTTATCGCATCGCATATCTCACCTTGTATCTTGGAGTTCAAATCGGAAAAGTCGCTTTGCTTTCTCGAGTGTCAATGGATGAAGATCGGAATCAAGGTATGAAATAAGGTTGCTTCTAGAGGGGTAAAGACTGGCAATCCAACACGTTGGTTGCCGTTCTCATCTTCGCCTCGATCAGTTAGCCAAAAACACTCCTGCCAAGGACCTATCTTCAACAAACAAGTACCCACCATATGATCACAGTCTTCTATACAGTTGCTTAAGGACCAGCCTTCTTCGCACGAAATATCTTCGCGCATATCATTATAACATTCCCATATGCACATATCGTGCTCCTTATAGCACCTGTCCCTGTCGTCTGTTGCCACGATTTTATCGAAATCTCTTTGAGTTAGCATCGCCTCCTTCAAATATTTGCCCGCAGCCCAACCCGGGCCTCCCCAATTGCCATGATATCTAAACTGCAGCAGCCCTAGCGGATCTATGAAGTTAATAGGGTTGCTTTGCACATAAGCGTATCCCCCAAAAGCTCCCGCCAACCCCAGCGGATCGGTCTGCCAATATCTGCCGGTCGCGGGGTCGTAAGTCCTATAGAAGTTGTCATGCAGCCCCGTCTCGGCATCGGCATACTGCCCGGCGAGGCGCAGGTGGTTGGCCACCTTGGAAGTTGGGCTCACCCGGGCCTGGCCGAAAGCCTGCCAGTTCGCCTCCCATACTACCTTGCCGTCCGGGTCGCTCATCGTCACCGGGGTGCCCAGGTGGTCGGTGTGGTAGAACCACGTGCGCCCGTTTTCCTGCATCCAGAGGGGGTCGGTGCCCCATTGGCCCTGGGGGCTCCAGCCGTAGGTGCGCAGGGCCCGGCCTTTGGCATCGTATTCGCCTGCGAGGCCCTCTTCGGCGTAGTGGAACCAGGTCTTCTTCCCGTCCACCGCCTTCCAGACCCGGCGGCCAAAGGGATCGTACCCGTAAGCGGCGATTTCCCGGCCCGCGCCGTCGGTGACCCGGGACAACCGTCCCTCCGCGTTGTAGTGGTAGTGGATGCGCCCGCCGGCGTCTTCCCTGCTGACCACGTTGCCGTCCGCATCGTATGCGAGCCGGGCGGCGCCGCAGGCTTCCAGCTCGTCGTTGGCGTTGTAGGTCCAGGTGGGCTCTTCCGCCGAGCTCAGGCGGTTGCCCGCCGCGTCGTAGGTAAAGAATTCGTCCGTCCGGTCCGGGTGATCCACCCCCGTCAGGCGGTTGAGCGCATCATAAGTGTAAGACACGCTTCCGCGCTCCGTTGCCAGGTGCGTCACCTGCCCCAGTTTATCATAGCCGTACCGGTAGTCCATCAGGACCTGCCCCTGCGGATCGGCCACCGCTATGCTGCGGACGCGTCCGAATCCGTCGAAGGCGTTCCGGCGCATGCTCCCCCCTGGAACCGCCACGCTGCCGGGTTGGTTCCACAAGTACTCCCCCGCCTGGATCGCGCCGAGCCCCGGTACCCCTATGGCCACCAGGCGGTCGGCCGCATCGTAAGCGTAGCGGCGGGTTACCCCGTCCGGGCCGGTGTAAGCGCCGCGCCGCCCGTTGGCCTCGAAGCCGTAATGCTGCTTGAGGGTGAAATCCCCAAAGTCAACGGTCTCGATGATCCTGCGGTCCAAAGCATCGTAGGCGTAAACGCCGCGGGTGATGCCGTCATCGTAAGATACGAGATTGCCCGCGGCGTCGTAGACCATGGTGATGGTGGATGCGGAGCCGGTCTCACGGGGCCCGTCGAAGTGCCGCGTGCGGATCAGGCGGCCCAGAATGTCGTAGGTGAAACGGGACGTGCGGCCCGAGGCGCGGAGCAACTCCATCAGGCGGCCCGCGGCATCGTAAGCGTAGCGTGTCGTCTGGCCCAGGGGGCGGGTTTCGGCAATCAGGCGCCCCATCCCGTCGTATACCCGGCGGTGGGCATGGCCGTTGCCGTCCGTGAAGGCCACCAGGCGGTCCAAGGCATCGTAAGTGTAATGGGTTTCGTTGCCCAAGGGGTCCACCACGGTCCTCACGCGGCCCAGCGCGTCCCGCCGCAAGCACCATGATCGACCTGCCGGATCGTCAATTCCGGCCAGGCGACCCGCCGTATCGTAGGTGAAGGCGGTGGTCAGGCGTTCTTCTCCGGCCAGATCCGTACGCGCCACGACTCTGCCCCGGGAATCGTAGGCGAACTCCCGGATGAACGTGGGGAAGATCTGCCGCGCCGGACGGTCCTCCGCCCCATCTCCGCATGCCCGGCAGCCGCCCTCTGCCGGATCTGCCGATTCCCCATACTCCCAGGCAATGCGGTTCCCCCCGCCGTCCTCCTGCCAAGCCAGGCGGCCGATCTCATCGTACCCCCAGCGCACCTGCTTGCCCGCCGGGTCGGTGCGACTCACCAGGCGACGGGCGGCATCGTAATCCCAGGCCGTGACGCCACCGGCGGCATCCAGCAGCCGCACCGGCCATCCTTGGGGATCCCGCACCATGCGGCTCACCCTCCCCAGGGAATCGGTTTTCAGGACGGGATCACCCCGGCGGTCGCAGGACCAGCGGGTGGTGTGCCCGAGGGCATCGGTGACGGCCACGCGTCGGCCCATAGGGTCGTAGTCCATGCGCCGGCAAGCACCCGCGGGGTCGCAAATCTCCACCAGGTCGCCGGTTTCGTCATAGGCGAAGCGGGTCACCCCGCCGGCGGGATCCTTCATCCAGATACGGCGGCCGTCGGCATCATAGCCCATGACTTCCACGGCCTCCTCGGCGCGGCCGGCCGCCCGCACGCGATTTACGAGATTGCCGTCCGCATCCCACTGCCAGCGGGTGATCCGCTCCACCTCCGTGCCCGCGGCCTCCACCTGCTCCACCCTCCGACCGGCCTCGTCGTAGGCGAAGCGGGTCTCCACCCCCATTTCGTCTACCTGCCGCACCAGCAGCCCGCGGTCGGAATCGTACTCCCAGAGCCGGCGGCTGCCGTCCGGGAAGATCACTTCCTGCAGCCGATCCCAGGCGTCGAAGCGCTTTACCGTGACCCGCCCGGCGGCGTCCGTGATCACCAATTGCGACCCGTTGCGGTCCGTCCGCCACACCAGCTTTCCCACCCGCCGCACCTCCCGGGCCTCGCCGCGGGCATCGTACCAGACCTCCTGCAGGGCTTCCCCGGGACTCCGGCGCTCCACCCGGTAGAGCCCGCGCTGGGGGTCGAACGTGTAACGGAAGCGGTGGTCGGCGCCGTCGCCGTCGCGCACTTCGATGACTTTGCCGAAGAAATCGTATGCAATCCGGGTTTCCGCCCCGCCCGGATTCACCACCCGGATCAAGCGCCCTTCCGCATCGTAGAAGAAGCGCCGGCGCCGGCCGTCGGCCCAGGTCACCGCCCGCAGGCGCCCTGCCTCCCAGTCGTACCCGGCCCAGCGGGCGACCCCGTCGGAGGCCATGCTGAGGCGCCCTGCGGCGTCATACAGCAGATGGATCCGCACCGCTCCCTTGCGGTCGGCCACCCCGGCCAGCCGCCCACCGCGGTAGATCAGGCTTCCCACGAGCCCTCCCCGGTGCCCGAAGGAGAGCTTCCGCCCATCGGCCGCATACCGCTCCCAGCGGCCGTCCCGGCTCTCCCAGCGGAAGCCGTCCGCCGTCTGCCGCAAGCGGTTGTTCCCGGCGGCGAACAGCGCGAGATCGTTCTCCTCCGCAAGGTAGCGCACCCCCTCCCGCACCAGGGCCGCCAAATCCCCCCTCGTCCCCCGCTCCAGCCCCAGGGGCTCCCCCAACCCCTGCCAGTGCCAGGCGCCGCGCCGATACGCCCGCCTCACCGCCAGCGCCCCACCGGCCACCTTCACCAGGAGATCGGTGTGCTCCCGGTTGTACTCCCCGGTGACGGTGTTGACCCGGGAGCCCACCTTGGCGAAGACGTACCGCAGGGCCTCGTTTTCCCGGCCGAGGCAGAGCACGTCGTCCCAGTCCTGCTCGACGATCTCCTCCCAGCGAGCCTGGTCCATGGCGGCCGACAGCAACTCGCTCTGCAGGGTGAGCTTCCGGCATCCGGCCTCTTTGGACCCGTCGCTGGCGCAGGCCACCACCGTGAACGCTTCGTTCCCCGCCCCCAGCACCAGGGTGGCCGTGCCGCGATCTCGCGGAGTCACCCGGGCATCCCCCGCCCCTCCCTCCAGACGCCAGACCACGTCCACATGGTCCAGCGCCTGGGGATAGTTCAGCTCCGCCCGCAGGGCCAACTCCCGGGCCGTCTGTCCCCGGGAGGCTGTCACCGCCGAAACCTTCACCACCGGCACCATGGTGACGTCGAAATGGATCTCGCCGTCGCCGGCCCACACCCGGCCGAAACCCGGAAACAGCCACAACACCATCCAGACGACCGGCACCCACCGACGACCCGCAGCACCCACCGTCAACCTCCCTGCCCCATGGTTACCAGGCGAAACCAGCCCGTTTCCGACTCCGGATGCGGCCGCCGGGGGGCATCCGGCACAGGGGACGGCTGATCACCCGGCGCCCCTGTGGCTGCCGACCCCGCTGCCCGGGCCAGATCCGCGGCTGGCACCCCTTCAGCTTCGGCCTGCTGCCAGGCCTCAAGAAAGGCCGCCGTGTCCCCTAGCCGCAGGTAAAGAGCCAGCAGTTGATTTAACGCCAGGGGGCGGCGGGCATCGGAGGGGTTATCCCCCAACCAGGTCTCCAGGGCCCGCACCGCCAACGGGTCCGCCGTCCCTTCGGCGCCCAGGAACAGGCCGGCGAACAGCCTTTCGGAAGGGGCTGCCGGGGTGGTCAAGAGCCGGCGCAGGACATGCCGCCGCAACTGCCAACGCTCTCGAGGGGTCAAGGAAAAGGCGTCCCGGGCCAGGTCATCCAGTGCCGGGCAGGCCTCCAGCATCTCCTGCAGGCGTTCATCATTGCCGGCTTCTAGCAACTCCAGGAGACCCTGGAGATCCACCCCTGCCAGCTCGAGGCGCTGCGCCCCTTGGAGCGCCTCGGCTTGGACCAACCAGGGAATGAGGGCCTCGGTGAGGGCGGGGTCGAGGGTCAAGGCCTGGCGGTAGAAGACCCCTGCCGCGGCCCCATCCCCTCCCGCCATGGACAGGTGGCCCAGGACGGCATGGCCCCGGGCGTGGGCCGGATCCACTTCCACCAAGCGGGTCAGCAGCTCCCGGGCCTGGGATAGTTCCCCCGCGCCGTAAGCCTCACACCCCCGGGAGTACAAATGGCGGGTTTCCCCGCGATAGAATTCCGTACGCGCCAGGCTGCAGCCCATCAACGCCAACAAGCCCAACGCACCGATCAATCCCTTGCCGGCCACGGCGCCCCCTTTCGCCCTAAAAGCTCAACTCCACCCCGATCTCCACCTGCTCGGCGGCCTTGAACGCCGCCCGATCCCCCAAAGCGATGTAGCTGCGGAGCCGATAGCGGTGAAGCCACTCCACATTCCGCTCGATTTGCAGGAAAAAATTCAGCCCTTGCGAGTCGTCCCGCCGGTTCACACGGGCGAAGCCGCCGGCACGCCACTGCCGCCACCAGGCATCTCCCAGGAGGGCCAGTTCCCGGTTCACCCGGCCTTCGTCCCCGTCGTCATGGCGGGCGACACCCTCCAGGCCGATCCGGAGACCGTCCGGGCCGTCCCGCAGCTCGCCCTCCAGGCGCAGACGGCCGGTACGCTCGAAACCGCTGTCCGTGAAAGCCCCTTGGAGCCGCCCGGAGAGGCGCGGGCTCCAGCGGCGGTCGACGTTGAGAAGCACGGAGTGGAAGACGTCGACATCTTCCCAGGACCCCAGCCAGCTCAGCGACAGGCCGATGCTCTCCCCGATGCCCATCCGCAGGGTGGCGTCGGCTTCCGCCCGGGTCTGGGAGCGGCTGTGGCGCCGAAGCCAGAAGGCGCTCCAGGAGAAGCCCGGGGCCTCGAGGGGGCCGGCATCCGGAAGCGTCAGGTCCCCGCTGGTGGCCGCCCCCCAGGCATCGGCCTGGACGTCGCGGAGGGGGTTGCTGAGAGAGGCTGAAAAATCCTCCCCCAGATGGAGCAGGCTCACTTCCCCCTGGAGCCGGGCCGCGGGCCGGAAGCGCCCTCCGGCCACCAGGGCCCCATCCCAGTCGTCGGCGAATCCCCGGGAGAGAGCCACCTCCGAGAAGAGCTCGGTCGCCCCCGCCAGGTCCGGCCGCCAGTGGAGGTCCAGGGCGCCCACCACTTCGTCTGCGCCCCGGTCCTCCGTCCCCGCGCCCACGCGGCGATAGGTGCCGGTTGCCCCGAGACGGGTGTCGCCGGAGAGGTCCAGCGTCATCCGCACCGCCCCCCCCGACTCCTTGCTCGCCGTATCGCCTTCGGCCACAAACCCCAACCCGCTCAAGCGGGCGGCCCCCGCGGCCTGCCGGATCTGGAGACCCGCCTTACGGTATTCGGTGCGAAAATCGCTGAACAACACCAGGGGATCGTCGAATGTGCTCAGCCCGCGCCGGAACACCGCGGAGGCGTCGCCCGTCCCCCAGCGGCGCGCTACCCGGCCCGAACTGCCGCCCAGATCGCTCTCTCCAGGCTCGCGGCGCCGGACGTCCAGCAGAGCCTCCATCTCCGTCGGCTGCGACCGGTAGGCCGCTCCCAGGGTGGCCCGCTCCTCATGGCTGACGGTGCCAGCCTCTCGTTCGTTGTCCTTCTGCCAGAAGCCCCCCACACGGCCCCACAGGCGGTGGGCCGGCTCTTCGGAAGGCAATGCCGGCGGCCGGGAAGCGAGGTGCGCCGGCAGGCGGTCCGCCACCCGCACCAGCGCCAGGGCCTCTTCGGCCCTCCCGTCCGGGAATTCGGCCCGGAGGCGCAAGCGATAGGCGCCGGCCGGAAGCGGTTGCCCCTCCGCGGTGGTACCGTCCCAGGGAAAGCCATACCTGCCGGACCTGACCCCCACCGCCACGCGGCGCTCCACGGTCTGCCCGGCCGCATCCTCGACCAGCAGCGCCACCTCCCGGGCCTCTTCCAGAAGCTCGTAGTCCAGGGACGGTTGACCGCGCCCGGGCGCCACGACCCCCAGATCGGTGGTCAGCGGACGCAGGCGCTGGTAGCTCGGGACCTGCCCGGCGGCCTCCAGGGTCCCCCAGACCCAGACCGCCGCCAGCACCAATACGCCCCTCGCCAGCTTTCGGGTGTGCAACATGGACATGCGCCGGCCTCAGGTGCAGCTGGCGATTTCGATGATGTGCACCACGGTCACGGCCGTCCCTTCGGCGGTGCGCAACGTGGCCCGCACCTCGTAGTGCCCGCTGTCCCTGTAGGCGGGGATGCTTCCCGAGAAGCGGCCTTCCGCCGCGCTGACGGGGATATCCAGCGGGCTGCCGCCGGACAGGGGCCGCAGGCTGACCGTCACCTCCTCCAGCCGGCTCGTGCCGCTGTCGAACCTCCCCGACACGGCGATATCACCGCACCCGTCGAACCAGGCCCCTTCGACCGGCGCGGTCAGGGTCAGGGTCGGCGGCCGGTGGGCGACGCGGCGCTGGACCAGCACCTGGATCCGCCGGCGCCGGCCGTCGGCGGTGCAGGCCTCCACTTCGACGGGGTTGTCGCCCTCCGCCAGGTCCGCCACCGCCGAATACCGCCCGCTGGCCCGGGACCAATCGGCCCTCAGGGCGGCCCCGTTCACCCACACCGTGACCTCCAGGTTCTCCTCCGGAAGCGCCCGGGCCGCGCCCTGCAGGAGAATACGCGCCGCCTGGGTGCTGCGGGCCTGAGGATCCAGGGTCAGGTGGATGGATCCTTCGGGGTTGGCCCGCGAATGAAAGACCGGCAGGTCGAAATCGAATCCCCACGCCTCTCCGGTCTGGTCGGTGATTTTCAGCCGCAACGGCACGGGGTAGGGGTCCTGCCGGCTCACGGCCCCCAGGTCCGGGGCGATGTGCAGATCGAAGCCCCCTGGGGAATGGAGGACTTCACCGCCTCCGTCCAGGTCTCCCAATTCCAGGCCCGGCGTCTCCACCCGCACATGGGGATCGAAGGAGCTCAGCTCGGCCGCGAGCCCCTGCAGCGGCTCACCGCCCGGGTGCCTCAGGCGGATGTATAGGCGCACCACCTCTCCGGGGTTGGCCAGGCCGTCACCGTCCACGGTACGCAGCTCCCGGATCTCCACCCCTTCCAGCATGAGGCCTCCAGCGGCCGCCACGATGGGCCCTCCCGCCACCCCCCAGGTAAAGGCCAGGCGCTGCTCGGCCCTATGGCCATGCCCGTCCACAGCGGCCAGCACGGCCTCGTGGGCGCCGACGGCCAGCTCCAGGGGCCCGTCGGCGGCGAAGTACTGGCNNGTGGCTTGCGGGGTGGTAGTAGAGCTGGTCGGCCGGCAGAGCCCGACCGTCCACGCGGAGGCTTATGCCGGCGGCGTCCAGGTCGCCGCCGGCATCCATGATCCGGGCGCTGAAAAGCGCCGCGGGCGAAAAGGGCTCGCGGGGATCGAGAAACCGGAAATCCAGAATCCGGGGAGTGTTCCGAATTTCAAACCCGGCCTCGGCCCGGGCGGTGAGTCCCAGGGGGTCGGCCACGGTGATGTCGGCCCGGTGGGGACCGTCCTCCAGGCCCGCAGCCCCAAAAACGAAGTGCTCCTCGTCGCTGACGGAGGAATCCAGCACCGCCAGCACCGGCACCGGACAACCGTCCACCCCGGGGCGTGTGCCCTGGCGGTCGAGACCCGAGTCGTCCCGGGCCGTGGCCGTCAGGAGCACGCTGAAGGACATTCCCCGGTAGGCGATGCTCTGGCCCTCCCCCTCCAGCTCGCAAACCTCGAGGCGCACGTCGGGCGGCTGCAAGGGGACGGTGAGATGGACATAGGCGCTGGACGCGTTGCCGGCCTTGTCCCGGGCGTTGATACTCACCCGGATCCGCTCCCCCCGGGTGAGATCGGCGCGGGTCTGAAACCGGCCCGTCCCGGGGTCGAAGTGGCCCCTCCCGGCCGTATCGTCAGTGACCTCGAGTTCCGCCAGGGGCGCGCCGTGGTCGTGGATGCGGGCCGTGATGGTGCCGTCCGGCCGGCACGCCACCTCCTCGATGGCCGGCGGGGTCACGTCCCGCAACACCCACCGGCAGCGGCGGGCATACTGGGTGGGCCCCAAGGGCTGGCGGCACATGTCGGCGGCGCACCCCAGGCGCAGGCAGCCACCCTGGGCCACCCAGCGTTCGCAGCTGCGGATCTCCTCGGGAGTGGGCATGGCCGGCGGCAGCGCTTCCCGGGCGCAGACCTGGACGCGGCTGAGGCCGTCCTCGCCGATCCCCTCGGCCACCTCCACCACCTCGGGGTCGAGTCGATGGACGGGGAGCGCACGGGAGGTGCTGTGATAGGCCGTGACCGTCGGGGTCACCGGCGTGCCCTCCGGCGGTGTCCCCCAGAAGGCGGTCTGCGTCGCGCGCTGGTCGGCCCGGTCCGTCACCGTGAGAACGGCCGGCTGGACGCCGCTCGGCGGCTCCAGCAGTGGGGAGAAGAACCGCCCGGTCGTCTCCTCCCAGCGGCACGCCAGGGTCCGCTCCCCGGCGTGGATCTGCACCACGAGATCTGGGAGGGCGGTCCCCTCGTCCTCGATCTCGGCCAGGAAGACCCCCAATTCGTCCTCGAAGCGGAAGGACCGGATGACCGGCGCCCCCAACCGCACCATCCACTCGCCGGCATACTGCCGCAGGGTGCCCGTGGCATCGGTGTCGGCCCCCGGGTCGTCCGCCCCCCAGGCCCCCGAGGCGCTGCCCAGCTGCACCTGAAAATTCACCGGGCCTTCGGCCACCGCCTGCCCGGCGCCCAAAAGACCGGGGGCCTCCGGCTCAAACCAGACCGGGCGGCCGTCCACGGCGAACCAGGAGGTCAGGGGGTCCACCACTCCTTCGGTGCGGGCCTCCACCCGGCACACCAGCCGCGTCCCCTCCTGGGAGAGACGGATGCCCGTGGTCCACTGCCAGGACAGGATCAGGGGCAGGTGCAACGTCTCCCACCCCACGGCCTCCATCCGGGACTCCAGCACTGCGGGATAGCCACCGATGCAGCCGTGGGTGTGGGCGAAACGGATGGCGCGGGGGAGGCGTAGCGTCAGGGGCACCAGGCTCGCGTTGGGGGGCACGGAGGCCGTCTGCTGGATGCGGAACCGCAATCGGCGCCCCTCGGCGGTGATCTGCCGCTGGATGCCAACCGCTGCACCACCGGCGGAGAGATCGATAGCCTCCGCTATCTCGGGAGCCAGCACCCGCCCGTGAACCAGCGGCAGATCGAATTCCAGAGCCGCCTCCCGGGTTTCCGGCGCGATCGTCAGGGGGTGCAGGAGGGTGCGGAACCCAAAGGGCACCTCCCCGGTGGTGGCCACGGGGAAGCTCCGGGATTCGTCTTCCCCCGGGCAGACCAGCTGCCCGGTCTGGACGACTTCCGACGGGTGCTCGAACCACAGCTCGCGGTTCAAGCGGGCCGCATTGCCCGCCCGGTCCCACACCGTCACCTGCAGGGCCGCCGGGGCGTCCTCGGGCAAACGGACATGGCCGCCATAGAGGATCAGAAGGCGCTCCCCCGCCTGACTTCCTAGCTTCCAGAGCAGCTCCTCCCCGTTGAGCGTGGCCTCCACTTGGAGAGTCTCGGCCGTGGGGGGCAGCCCGGAACCCGCGTCCTGGATCCGGACCCAGAAAACGGCCTCACCCGGTGACAGCACCCCGCCTTGCGGTCTCAGCAGCTCCAGCACCGGTGGCAGGGTGTCCACCACGAAGAGCCGGTCCTGCGCCTGGGTCTGGTCGTTCTCGGGCCCGGGAAGGAATTCACGGGCCGTATGCCGCCCGTCCTGCAGACCGCCGAAGGCGGCCGCAACCCGGGGCCCCTCCCGGGAATCGAAGACCACCGGCAGGGTGGCCTCATCCAGGGTCATTTCCGGCAGCGGGCCGCAGCCCGGGCAAAGGAGCCCGTCCGGGTCCGCCTCTTCCAGAGGCCCCACCAGGGTTCCGTCGGGGCGGGCGAGGAAGTGCAGGGAGCCGGCTTCAGCGCGGGCGGGCCGGGGAGCTGCAACCAAGGCGGCCGCCAGAGCCAACACCAGTGCGAGGGAGCGCTTGGGGGTGTCAATCCGAGGCATGGCGCCGGCTCCTGAGGGGCGCTTGGTTCCGATCGGACCGATCGGTCGGATCGGTGCGCTCCGTCGGATCGATCCGCTTGGGCGCCTCAGCGCCTTTCCAAGGCCGCGTGCCTTTGCAGCCGGGATAGCCGCTGCAACCCCAGAACCGGGAGCCGGTGTTCTTGCCCTGGCGCACGGTTCTCTGGATCATGGGTTCGCGGCACTGGGGGCAGGTGGGGGGCAAAGCCTGATCGGACCGATCCGTCCCACCGGACGGATCGGTCCGATCGGCGGGTGTTGATGCCTTTCGCTGCCGCTCCGCCAGCCGGGCCGCCGTGAGCTGTTCGCGGTAGCCGCCCCCGTGGACGATGGCGCGCTCCAGGGCCGCGACCTGCCGGTCCAGGAGGTAGCTCGCCTGGTGGATCAGGCAGATCAGCGTGTTGGCCACGACCCCCGGGTCCTGGTGCTCCAGCCAATTGGCATAGGGCCGCCGAAGCTCGGAGGGATCGGTCCGATCCGTCCGATCGGTCGGATCAGGCCTCCTCCGTCCCAGTTCCCGCACCGCCCGGGCCTCGGGGCAATCCTTCGCCCACTGGGGGAGTTTCCTCTGGCGCAGGAAGTCCTCGTAGTCCAGGAGCAGTTCGTCCAGGCTGGCGCGGGCCACGTTGGTCAGGTGCACTTCCGACCGGCTGCTGGTGGCTCCCGCGCGACTGCCTTCGGCGATGTTCTGCTTGCCGCTGCGGGCGGCCTGGACCATCTGGTCGTGGGTGCGGGAGCGTGGGTCGACAAAGCGGCGGCAGAACGCCACCGTGCCTTCGTAAATGATCGCAGCCGTTTGGAAACTGCGCAGCTTCCGGTATCCGCCGCTCGGCCGCAGGCGTTCCTTGTTCAAATCCGTCCGATCGGTCTGAGCGGTGCGGCCCGGACCGCCAACCCTTCCCTCTGGCATGTCCATCGTCTCCTCCCGGTGAGCCATGATCTCGCTGGGCTCACCTGCTCAGCACGATCCATGCCCTAAACACGCTGGAGGAGATAACTCGCCGTAAAGCTTTTGCAATCAAGGGAGTGCGGGCCATCGGGAGCGCCGCGCGGGCGGCGCCAAGCGGGAAAAACGCAACTGGAACTGGGCGGGAGTGCACGGATATCCGTGCAATTGGGAATTCGGCGGTGAGGGATCCGTCCCCGGGCCGGGCACGGCCGGATCGCATTGGACGCCCAAGACCGGGCAGGAACGCGGGGGCGGGATCAACCGCCTGTGAAAAAACCAGCATCCGGCCGCAAGGCAAGGCGCGGGCCGATGGGAAAAGCTACGCCACCTAAAAGGTGGTGAGCATTTCCCCGAGGGCCGCAACACCGCCTTTCGGCCTCAGGCGCAATTTATCCACCGCCTGTTAAACCGTGTAGCCGGCGGCCGCGAACATGGGCCGCAGGTGGGCGAGGCTTTCCCGGCCCGCCTCATCCGGCGAGTCCACGTAGGGGTAGAGCTCCAGGCTGATATCGTGGGTGTAGCCCAGGCGCTGCATGGCGGCGAACACCGCGCCGAAGTCGATGGCCCCCTCACCGGCAATGAGGTGGCGGTGGATCCGGGTGGTGGCGATGTCTTCCACATGCATGTGGCCCACCCACGGGAAGAGCTCCTCGAAAGCCGCGGCGGGGTCCTCCCCGGCGCAGTAGAAGTGGCCCACGTCGAAATTGAGGCCCACCATCGGGGAGCGGATGTCCCGCATGAAGGGCTTGAACTCGCTGGTGCGCTCCATGAGCAAGTCCGGCTCGGGCTCCACCAGCACCCGGATGCCCAGTTCCTCGGCTCGCGGCATCACCCGGTCGAGCCCCGCGTGGAAGAGCCTGAAGGCCTCCCCCCGGGTCATGCCCCCTTCCAGGGGCCCCCCCGGCGGGATGGAGATGTTGGCCGCCCCCAGGGCCTTGGCCACCTCCAGGCACTGGAGGGTGTGCCCCACGCGGATTTCCCGGCGAGCGGCTTCCGGCTCGATCCAGGAAGGCAGATAGGTGTCCCCCACGGCGAACAGGGTGAAGGAGTTGAGGTTGGTGACCTTGAGGCCGTGGCGGGCCAGGGTGTCCGCAATCCCGCCGAGGGCTTGGGCATCGAAGTCCGGCGGGTACAGGTGGGGACGGTCGCACATGATTTCCACCCCCTGGAAACCCAGTCCCGCGATGCGCTCCAGGGCCTCGGCCACCGTGAACTTGACGTAGGCGTTGGTGCTGTACCCGAATACCATCTCCACTCCCTCACGATGCCCCTGACAGGCTGTGGATAAACTGCGCCACGGGCCGAAAGGCTGCGCGGCCCGGTACTTGTTTATCCACAGACGGCCAAGGCTTCGTCAATGTGGGCCCCAAAGGCTTCCAGCCGCGCCAATTGCGCCTGGAAGCTCACCGGCGCCTGCGGGCCCTCGGGTTTCTTGAAGAAAAACGCGAGCTCCGGGCGCAGCCCCCCCAGGCCCGCCCGCCGGGCGGCGGCCACCCAGCGGGCCAGGTCCATGGCCATGGGGGCGGCCAGGATGGAGTCCCGGCCCTGGAGGTTGACCCGCATGCTCATGGGCAGGCCGAAGAGGCCCTGGAAATCGATGACGTCCCAGGCTTCCTTGGCGTCCCCCCGGGGGGGATAGTAGTCGATGTGCACCTTGTGGCTCCCCTGGCCGTAACGTTCCCCCACGCGGTACCCCAGCACCTCGTCCAGAAGCTGGGTTTTGTTGGCCAGCTTGCCCGCCGCGCACGCCGGGTCCATGAGGTTGGCCCCATCGGCATTGCCCAGGATATTGAGGCTGTACCACCCGTCCACGTAAAGCTGCCGGGCCTTCAGGGCCGACGCCAGGACCACCTTGAAATAGGTCTGCCCGGTCTTGCCGTCCCGGCCCGCCAGGGGGATCCCGGCGGCCTCGGCAGCGGCGACCACCGCCGGCAGGGCGATGGCATTGGGGGTGAAGTTCACCACGGGCACCCCGCAGCGCAGGGCGGCCAGGGCATAGGCCAGGTCCGGGGGCGCGGAGGCCGCCGGGGCGGCCAGGATCTCGTCGAGGGTGGCGCCGGGGTCCAGGCGGTGCCCCGGGGCGGAAGGCAGCAGGTCCACCAGCACCGGGGCCGCCTCCGGGTGATCCTCCCGCAGGGCCCGGATGTCGGCGGCGATGTGCTCCACCTGCCGGCCCAGGGTCACTCCGGGCCCGGGTGCCGGGCGCAGGTCCACCCCCTCGAGGTCATGGGCCAGGTCCCCCCACAGGGTCTCCGGCACCACGCCGTGAACCCGCAGGGACGACGTCAGGCAATGCGGTGACACGTCCCAGCCGGCCACGGTCACCCCCTCCCCCAGGTCGCCGAAGCGCCCGCTGGTGGTGAGGTAGGGCCGGACCAGTTCCGGGCGGCGCGCCAGCAGGGCCGCAGCCACGGACAGGGTGGAGCCGATGGCGCCCTTGGCGCCGGCCACCAGCATCAGAATCGATCGTTGCACGGCATCGGGCATGCGAAGAGCCTCCGGAAGAGGGCAGCGTGTGTCATGAAACCGTCAAAACGTGGGTTTATAAACAATTCGGCCCCGAGGGTCAACTCCGCCGCCGCAGATGGGCCAGGTAGTTCATCCGCGGGCGGGTCACGAGCCGGCTGCGGCGCACCCAGGGCAGGTAGGCCAGGCCGCGCAGATCCCGTGCTTCCAGGCCCGCCGCCGTGCCCCAGGCGCACAATTCCCCCGGGCGGACGAACCGTGCGTAACGGTGGGTTCCCCGCCGAACGATGCCGAGAACCCGCTCGGCCATGAAGATCACCAGGAAGCCGGCCAGGGGCGTGCGGTTCACGGTGGCGAAGAAGACATCCCCCCCGGGCCGCACCAGCCGGGCGCAGGCGCTCACGACGGATGCCGGGTCCGGCACATGTTCCAGCAGTTCCATGCAGGTAACCGCATCGAAGCTCCCCGGGGCGGCGGCCGCCAGGGCCTGGCTCCCCAGGTCGATCCCCGTGACCCGGGCCCCCCGGGAAGCCAGGGCCTCGGAGAGCAGGCCGCCGCCGCAACCCACGTCCAACACGCGGCACGCTTCCAGGGGCACCCTGCGGGCCACGTAGTCGACCCTCAGGGGGTTGATGTCGTGGAGGGCCGCGAACTCCCCCTCCCGATCCCACCAGAGGGCGGCCTGGGCTTCAAAGTGCCGAAGGGCCGCCGGATCCACGTTATCCGCAATGACCATGCGCATGCCTCGCTGACGGTGGTCTACCCCGGCCGGCGGCCCCCGTGGCGCACCAGCCGCAGGGTGTTGCCGGTGACACTCAGGCTGCTCAGCAGCATGGCCGTCACCGCCACCAGGGGGTTGAGCAGCCCGCTCATGGCCAGGGGGATGCCCACGGCGTTGTAGGCCAGGGAAAAGACGAAATTCTGCCCGATGGTGCGCTGAACCCGCCGGGCCAGCGCCAGGAAATCCAGCAACTGCCGGGGGTCGCCCCGCATGAGGGTCAGGTCGGCGGCCTCCCGGCCCAAGGGATTGCCGGCGTGCAGGGCGATCCCCAGGTCCGCGGCCGCCAGGGCGGCGGCGTCGTTGACCCCGTCGCCCACCATGGCCACCGCGCCGCCCGGGGGGCGCAAGGCCTCCACCAGGGCGGCCTTGGCCTCGGGGGGCTGCTCGGCATGCCAATGGGCGATCCCCAGGCTCCGGGCCGTTTCCCCGGTGGGCTCCGGGCCGTCGCCGGACACCAGGGCCACCGCCAGACCGGCGTCCCGCAGGGCTTTCACCGCTTCCGCCGCCCCCGGTTTGAACCGGTCGCCGAATTCCAGCACCCCTGCCGGCCGCCCCGCCACCCCCAGGTAGATCCTGGAGACCAGGCCATCCGGTCCCTCCGAGCCGCCCTCACCCCCTGTCCATCCGGGCGCCTCCGCCAGCCAGCCGGCCAGCAGCTTCCGGGAGCCGATGCGCGCGGACTGTCCCTGCCAACGCCCTTTCCAGCCGTTGCCGCAGGAGGCGCGTTCCGCGCACGGGACGGGGTCCACGCCCCGGGCGGCGGCGGCCGCCCGGATTTCCCGGGCGATGGGGTGCGCGTCATCCCCTTCCAGGCCGGCGGCCAGGCCCAGCAAGACCGCTTCTCCCCAACCGGGCGCCGGCCGCAGCGCCTGGAGACTCCAGCGTCCCGTGGTGAGGGTGCCGGTCTTGTCGAAGATCACGGCCTTCAGGCGTGTGGCGGTGTCGAAACTGTGGAAGGTGCGCACCAGGATCCCCCGGCGGCGGCAAAGCCCCAACCCGGCCACCCGGGCCAGGGGAATGGCCATCCCCAGGGCGCAGGGGCAGGAGATCACCAGCACCGTGAGCCCCCGGGTGAATGCCGCCTCCAGGTCGGCTCCCCTCACGAGGCAGGCCAGGGCCGTGGCCAGGGCCAAGGCCAGGATCCCGGGCACGAACCACCGCAGCAAGTCCTCGGTGCGCCCCTCGAGAGCGCTGCGACGGTTCAAGGCGCGCTCCATGACGCAGATCATCTGTCCCAATGTGGAGGCCTCCCCCACCCGCTCCGCTCGCACCCGGAAGGCGCCGGATTCCACCCGGGCGCCGCTCACCAGCCCGTCGCCCACCCCTTTGGCCAGGGGCGCGGCCTCACCGGTGAGCGCCGCCTCGCTCACCGTGCCCGCCCCTTCCAACACCCGGCCGTCGGCGGGCACCACCTCTCCGGCCTCCACGCGGAATTCCCCCCCGGCAGCGAGCTGCGCCGCGGCCACGAACCGGCCGTCCGGAAACCGGGCGCTGCAGACACGGACCTTGCCTGGCCGCAGGGCGAAGAAGGCCGTCACATCCTCCTGGATCCGGCTTTTCGCGCGGCGCTCCAGGAGTTGGCCCAGCAGCACCAGCGTGATCAGCATGGAGGCGGTGTCGAAATAGAGGTGCAGGCTGCCCCGCAGAAGGTTCACCAGGCTGAACAGCCACGCCGCGTCGGCCCCTATGGCGATCAGCGATTCCATCCCCGGAGCACCCCCCAGAATCCCCACCCATCCCCTCTGGCGCACCGGCTGTCCCCCGTAGACCAGCACCACCGTCGCCATCACGAGCATCGGCCATGAGAGTTGGCGGATGTCCGCCTCCCCGAGCTCGGCAAAAAACCCCGTGTACAGCGCCAGGGACAGCATCATCACGTTCATGGTGAGAAATGCGGCCACGCTGAAGCGCACGAACTCCGTGCGCCGCTTCCGGGCGTCCTCGGCCTCTCCCGGTTCCACGGCCCGATAGCCGAGGCGCTCCAGGAGGGCCGCCATTTCCCCGGGTGAGGCCTGCACCGGGTCGTAGCGGCAGTGGAGGCGG
>DJGG01000222.1:0-5523 GCA_002432195.1 Desulfobacteraceae bacterium UBA5852 | reverse complement strand
CGTGGCAAACTGGCAGCGGGCCTCCAGCACCCCGGGTTGGCGCAGCAGGCTTTCCTCGATGAGCCAGGCACAGGCCGGGCACCACATGCCCTGCACGGCGAAGTGGACCTCCAGCGTCGGCTCGGCGGGGGCGGCCGAACCGGCCGCAGACGCGGCGCCCTCGGGATGCTGGGTGCGCACGGCCGCGGCCACCTCGGCCGGACCGGCGGGAACGATGCCCAGTTCCCGGCAGCGGCGGAAAAGGTCCGTGGCGCGGAAAGCTTCCGGATCGGGGGAGGCGGGCATGGCCGCCAGCATGGTGAACACCTGGCGGCAGCCCGGGCAGCAGAAGCGCCGGGTGGTGCCGGCGGTGACGCGGGGGAAATCGCCACAGGTGCACGGCAGGCCGCAGAGGTCGCAGGGAACGGGTTGCGTCGTCATGTCCTTCGGAGGGGAGGCGCTCGACGCGCCATAAAAAATCCGGAGCGACGGCGCGCCGTCGCTCCGGTGCCCACTGCGGTGGAACCCCAGGGCGCTCGGAGCCCTCCCGGGATGGTTTCAGCGGTTCCGCGGCCGGGTGCGCAGCCCCAGGCGACGGTCAGGGCCGCGCCCCCAGTGATTTGATATAGTGAATGATGCGCCAGCGGTCCTCCGGGGGAATCGTCGTGGCCAGGGCCGGTTGGCGCCCTCCCGGCCGCCCGTAGCTGATCTCCCGGAACATCTGGCTGTCCGCCTGGGCCTGCACCCGGGCGCTGCGCAAATCACCGGGCAGGGGCGCGAAGCTCTGCCCCACGGTGCCCTCCCCATCGTGGCGGCGGCCGTGGCACGGCAGGCAGAAGTACCCGTAGAGCCTGGCGCCCGCCTCCAGCGCCTGCGGGTCCCGGGGGTCCAGGGGGGACACCAGGCTGGCGGGCTCGGCGCTGCGGTAAAGGGCTTCGCCGCCGTCCACGGGCACCAGGCCGGCATCCATGACCAGCAGCGGCTGCTCGTGGGGCTTCACCGCCGGGGTTTCCCACATGCGCCCGAAGCGGAAAAACGTGTCGTAGAGGGTCACCAGGGAGTATGCGCCGAAAAACACCGCCAGGGCGGCCGTCAGCAGAATCAGGTTGCGCCTCATCAGTTCCCCCCGGCTCCGCGCACGTGCTGCGGGTAAGGCAGCGGTTGATAGACCCCGTAAGGCGACTCCGCGGGGACGTCCCCCAGCGGCCGGTAATCCCAGTCGGGCTGCCCCAGATCCCCCACCACCCAATAGGCGAGGGCTCCCTTGAACAGGATCAGCAGGACCGCCAGGGCGATGACCACCCAGGTCACCAGGACCGACTCGGGCTTGTGCGTGTCCGCCGTCATATGGCCACCCCCAGGATGCCGGTGAATAGAATGTAGCCCAGCCCCCAGATGACCGTCCCGGCGATGATCAGGATCATCACCAGCGGGAAGGGCGCGCAGCGCTCCCCGATACCGTCCGCGAACATCCGGTACACCACGGTGAAGCGCCGCTGGCTGTCCTCCCTTTTAAAGTGGGAGAAGCCCAGGCCGACCCCGAAAACCACGATGAAGGCCAGGGTCGGCCAGAAGTAGAGCATGTAATGCTGGAAATTGAGCAGTTCAAAGTATCGTGGGTGCATGCGTGGATCCTCGCGCCGGAGCGCTGGAGCGGGTGAGCCCCCGCCCCCTTCAGCGCCAGCGCCACAGGGTGAAGAACAGCACCGCCGCCGTGCACATCAGGCCGGCGCAGGCCAGGCCCAGCATGAGGTAGCCCTCCAGGCGGTTCAGGCGGCCCGCCTTAATGGCGCTGGGGTGGGAGCGGTCCGCCAGGGGCAGGTAGCGCAGCCGCTCCTGGTCCTGGAACTGGCCGTGGCGCAGGGCCCAGAAGAGCACCGCCAGGCTGATGATGAAGCCGGCCAGCATGTAGGCGATGAAGTACGGAAAATACATGGCGTCTCGCCGGGGGTTGCCGCCCGGTCGGTCAAGGTTCGTAGGCCGCGTCGATGCCCCTGGGCGGCCCGTTGGCGTCCAGCTCGTCGATGAAGTACGCGGCGATGAAGTTGCCCACGTCCCAGATCTTCTGCGACTCCAACTCTTTCTTGAAATAGGGCATGGCCGTGCCGGTGATGCCGTTCATCACCTGGTAGTAGATCAGGCCGCCGGAAATCCCGCGCCCTTTCAGAATCGTGAAGTTCAGGGGCGGGGGATAGATATGCGGCTGGGCGTCCCCCATGCCGTCCCCCACGGGCCCGTGGCAGCCGATGCAGAACCCCTGGTAGATCATGCGCCCCCGGGCCAGGCTGTAATCGCTGGCGGCATAGGGGGTGGGAATGTCGCGCCAGCCCTGGGGCACGGTTTCGGACAGCCAGCGGACGTTGGCCTCGATACCGGCCTCGTAAGCCTTGGTGGAGGCCTGCTTCCAGAAGGCCTGCCGCTGCATGCGCTTGTCCGCGGCCTGCATGCCCAGGCTCTGGATGTAGCGGGTCAGCAGGCGCAGGTTTTCCATGCCCAGGTGCTCGAAGGGCGGCATGATGGAGTTGGGCCGCGTCCAGCGGGGGTTGATGAAGTGCGCCATGTGCCAGTCGTCGGGGTGCTCGCCGCCTTCCTGGGAGAGATCCACCCCCGTACGGGCCGATCCCAGTAGAATGGGTTCGTCCTGCACGTAGTCGCCGGCCTGGGCGATGCGGGTGGCCCCGTGGCCCCAGTCGAAGGCCCGGATGGACTGGCTGTGGCAGTAAACGCAGCCGTTGGCGATGTAGAGTTTCCGGCCGGCCGCCTCTTCCGCCGTGCGCTCGCGAAAGATCTCCGAGGGGGTCATGTCCACGGTGGTGTTGGGCCAGATGATGACGACGAAGACCACCGCGGACAGGATGGCGACGGCCCCCAGTATCACCGCCGTTGGCGTCATTCTTTGAATCATGCCTGCACTCCGGGGTTGAAGAAGAGCGTGCGCACCATGTTGTAGAGGCCGATGTAGGCCCCGCTGAGGATGGCCAGCCCGGCGGAGAGCCGCAGCACGTAGTAGAGGTGGATCTCCGGCAGCACGCGGTAGACGGTTTCACCGTTAAACCAGGCATTGCCCTGGATCAACCCCACGGTGGTCAGGATCACCAGGAAGCCCGTGATGCCGATGAGCACCAGCCAGTACTGCAGGTCCGCCAGGAAGCGGCTGTAAAGCGGCTTGCCGGAGAGCTTGGGCAGGATGAAGTACATTCCCCCCAGGGCGATCATGCCCGCGAAACCCAGCACACCGATGTGGGCGTGGCCCACCGTCCAGTTGTTGAAGTGCGTGATGCGCTGCACCTGGGGCAGGGCCATGACGGAGCCCTGGATGCTGACGAAGAAATACCAGATGGTGCCGGTAAAGATAAACTTGCCGGCGATGTCGGCATGAATTTCGCCGAGCTTCCCCCGCGCGGTGTACCAGATGTTGATCAGGAAGGCCATCACCGGGATCACCATGGCGATGCTGTCCACGATGGCCACCACCTTCAGCCAGGTGGGCACCGGCACCTGGAGCAGGTGGTGGGTGCCGATGTGGGTGTAGACCACCAGCAGCGACCAGAAGCCCAGCAGCGACAAGGTGTGGCTGTACAAGGGGTTGCGCGTGACGATGGGAATCACGTAGTAGGCCACCCCCAGGGACAGGGGGGTCAGCAGCAGGCCGAAGATGTTGTGGCCGTAAAACCAGAGCAGGATGGCATCGGGGATCCCCAGCAGGGCGCCGGTGTCCGGCCGCCAGATGACGTTGCCCAGGGCATAGGTGAGCGCGGTCAGCACCACCGCGGCGAAAACGTACCAGATGGAAACGTACAGCACCGGCTCCCGGCGCCGGTGCACGGTCATTATCAGGTTGACCCCCACCAGGGCAAAGACCAGCACCACGAGCATGTCCACCGGCCAGACGAGCTCGGCGTACTCGCGGCCCTGGGAGAAGCCCAGGGACAGGCTCACGATGCCAACGGTCACCGTCAAGTTCCAGAGCCAGGCCGTCAGGACCCCCAGCCGCTGGCTGAAGAGCTCGGTGCGCGTGAGGCGGGGCACGTAATAAAAGGCCGCGGCCAGCAGGCCCGGGGTCACGAAGCCGAAGAGCACCAGGTTGACGTGGATGGGGCGCAGGCGGCCGAACTGCAGGTAGGCGATGTTGGCCATGAAGTCGGGGGCGATGAGATAGCCCGCCGCCCACAGCCCCGCCGTGGTGGCCACGGCGAACCAGAAGGCCGAGGTCAGGCAGAAGGCCCGGGCGGTGGGATTGGGCTCAAGCGCGTGTGCGGCGTGGTCGGCCATCAAGGGGTTCCTTTCCCGTTCCTATAGGCCCGCGGATGCGGCGGGCCCGCGCTCTAGCTGTGGCAGGCCAGCCAGCACGACAGGTTGACCTTTTTTTGCGTGTGGCAGTCGATGCAGAAGCCCATGTAGAAATGCTTGCCCTTGAGGCGATCCATGGTCTCGATGCGCTCGTGGCAATTCTGGCACTCCAGGCCGAAGCGGATATGCCGCTGGTGGTTGAACAGCACGTGCTCGGCCAGGTAATTGACCTTCTTCCAGGGCGTCGGCGTGCCGGTGTTGAAGTAGCGGTGCTCCTCCCGGATCCACCAGTGGTTGGTGATGATGTAGTTGTGGCAGTGGAGGCATTTGGCCACCGGCGGCAGCCCGGGGTGGTTGGATGACTCCACGTAGGGGTGGCAGTACTGGCAGGCGATGGCCTTCACCCCGGCATGCAGGCGGTGGCTGAAGGGGATGGGCTGCGGCCGGCCGATCCAGGCGGCCGGCGGCGCGTAGAACAGCAGCAGGAAAACCGCCACCAGGGCCAGGCTCCCGCCCAGGACCGCCAGGGGGACCCGGTTGGCGCGCACCCATCGCCAGGCGTCGGCCATCGCGGCACGCAAGGCCTCCATCAGTTCACCTCCGGGGCGCGGGTGCGGGTCAGTTCGGGGAATTGCTGCAGGAAGGAGACGATGGCCAGGGTCATGAGCCCCAGGAACCCCATGGTGATCAGGACGTCGACGGCCCCGAAGGGGATTGTCGCCGCCTGGTGGTTCCAGGCCGGGCCCAGGAGCAGGAGGTGCTCCAGCCACATGCCGGCGATGACCAGGCTGCAGAAGATCATCATGAAGCGCGGCAGGGTCTTGACCTTGCGGTTGAGCAGGATCAGGAAGGGGGCCGCGAAGCAGATCACGAAAACGGCCCAGGCCAGACCCTTCCAGGGCGGCAGCATGGTGCGCCCGATGACGTAGGCGGTCTCCTCGGGGATATTGCCGTACCAGATCACCACCAGCTGGGCGTAGAAGAAATCCGCCCACACCAGGCAGAAGGCGAAAAAAAGCTTGCCCAGGTCGTGGAAGTTCTCGGGCGGCAGCCCGAATTGGCTGCCCGGCGCCAGGTGCAGGACGGCCGCCAGCACGATCAGGGCCCCCAGGCCCACGTAGACGGCCTTGACGAAGGAATAGGCCCCGAAGAGCGTGGAGTACCAGTGGGGATCGGCGGCCATCACCAGGTCGTAGCCGATCAGGGACAGCACCAGGGCGAAGGCCAGCATGTAGAGAATGCTCAGCACACCCT
>DJGG01000026.1 GCA_002432195.1 Desulfobacteraceae bacterium UBA5852 | reverse complement strand
GACCGTGCGGGCGCGCCGGCGGATGGTGGTGAAGGACCCCGGGCGGCTGTCCACGTACCCCAGGGCCCATAACTCCTGAAAGGCCCGGCAGACGGTGGAACGATCCACCCCCAGGGCGGCGGCCAGGGCGCGGCTGGCGGGCAGGCGGGTGCCCGGCGGCAGCGCGCCGCTTTCGGCCAGGGCGGCGATGCGGGCGATGATCTGGCGGTAGAGCGGGACCTCGGAGCGGGCGTCAATGCCCAGCAGCAGGCTCATGAACCCCTCCCATGGGCGGTGTGCAATGCCATGCCGGAAGGGTACACGCTAAATTGGGTTGTTGGAACAACCGATTTGATAATAAATCAACCCTGCCAATTCCAGGTCGCGGCCGGAGCTCCGCCGTCGCGCAACGTCTCGGGCCGAGTCCCGGGGCGGGCCGCGGAGACCGCCGCCCTCGCGCGGCCGCCCCTCAGTCGGCCTCGAGGCTCGAACCCGTGGGCTCACCGCTCATGCTGAAATACAGTTCCACGGAGGGGGGGCTGCCGGCCGAGCGCCGGAATTCCACGACATATTCGCTGAACCCTTTGACGTTGCGAACCGACACGCGCATGGCGGCCAGGTTCTGGGCCCAGCCGGGTTCCAAGCGCTGCGCCGCCAGCAAGTCCTCCATCTGGCCCAGGGCTTGCCGGGCGGCATCCAGGGGCGTGAACACCTGCTGCGCCTCCCCGGTGGCGGCCAGGCCCAGCAGCGCCGCGATCACGGCCACCCGGAGCCCCACCCTCCACCACGGACGGTGACTGGTTTTTCGCATGGCCTCGTCTCCTGTGCGTCCTGGATCCCCCGTTTCGTCAAGCGAAGCGCCCCACCGGCGCATCGGTCCCTCCACGCGTAAACTTAGTCCGCTGCGGGCGATGTAAAGCCGCGATAACCGCCCGGACCCCGCGGCCCCTGGAAACCGGCCTCCGTGGCGGCGAGGGGAGTGGGTGCGGGATGGGTACGGCGGGCGTTTGTCCGGGGGGGGGGCAGGCTTCACCGTGGGGTTCATAAAATCAAATGGTTTGTTTTGGTAATTTGATGTTGTTATAAGTTCGAAAATATATTTATGAGATATATTCCAGAAAAATATTGACAGTAACCGACGCATAATCTAGTTGTGTCGACAGCTAAAACCACCAGCGAAGCGGAGGGGGTACCGTTACCGCGTGCCACCCAGAGGAGGTCAAGGTGAAAAAGGCTACATTGTCGCCGCAAGGAGGTTGGACTCTGCTGTTGCCGACCCTGTTGGGCATCCTCCTTCTGTCGGCCGGCGCTGCCCGGGGCAAGGAGAACGTTATCGTCTTTCACGCCGGCAGCCTCACGGTGCCCTTGGCCGCCATGGAGAAGGCCTTCGAAGCCGCACATCCGGAGATCGACATTTTGCGCGAGGCCGGCGGCAGCACCAAATTGGCGCGCATGATTACCGAGCTGCACAAGCCGGCTGACATCATGGTGTCGGCGGACTACCTGGTGATCGACAAGGCCTTGATTCCCGCCTATGCGGATTGGAATATCCGTTTCGCCACCAATCAACTGGTCCTGTGCTACACCCCCCGGAGCCGTTTCGCCGATGAGGTGCGATCCGACAACTGGTACGAGATCCTGGCGCGGCCGGGCGTGGTGTGGGGCCATTCCGACCCCAACCTCGATCCCTGCGGCTACCGCAGCCTGATGGTGCTGCAACTGGCGGAGAAATTCTACGCCAAGCCCGGTCTGTACGATCGGCTCATCGCCAACCGGCCCGAGGCCAATGTCCGGCCCAAATCCGTGGAACTGGTGTCGCTCCTGGAAACCGGCAACATGGACTTTGCCTGGGAGTACCTTTCCGTGGCCGTCCAGCACGGGCTCCAGTTCGTCCGCCTGGACGCGCATATCAACCTGAGCAACTCCCAACTGGACGATTTCTACCGGCAGGCCGCGGTGGAGGTCACCGGCAGCCAGCCGGGTACCCGGGTCACGGAGATCGGCCAATCCTGCACCTACGGCCTTACCTTGGTCAAGGGAGCGCCCAACGCCGCGGGGGCCGTGCTCTTCCTGGAATATCTCCTGTCTCCGGAGGGCGGCCTGAAGATCCTGGAGTCCCTGGGGCAGCCGCCGTTGATCCCCGCCCGGGTGGACAGCGCCCAGGTCCGTCAGCAACTGCCCGGGAACCTGGGGACCCTGGTGGAGGTTTCCAAATAGGGCCGCCATGAACGTGCCGGGCGACGCGACCTCTGCTGCGAGCAACCGCGCGGTATCGGTCTGGAGGCCGGACCTCTTCGCCGGGGTGGCCCTGGCCTCCAGCCTGCTCATCGTGGCGTTTATCCTGCTGCCCCTGATCGAGATGGTGTTTCAGCCCTCGGCGGCCGACCTGGGGCAAACCATCCGGGATCCCGATGTGCTCCGCGCCATCGGGCTCAGCATCTGGGCCTCGGCCGCCGCCGCCGTGCTGGCTTTTGCGCTGGGCACACCTCTGGCCTACCTGCTGGCCCGGCGGAGCTTCCCAGGCAAAAAATTGGTGGAGAGCGTCATCGACCTGCCCATCATGGTGCCCCACCCCGTGGTGGGCATCGCCATTCTGAGCATGGCCGGGCGGGACCACTGGCTGGGGCGGCTCATCGGCGCCCTGGGCGTGCGCGTCATGGGGAGCGTCACCGGGATTATCGTGGTGCTGCTGTTCGTCGGCCTGCCCTTCTACATCAACACGGCCAAAAATGGTTTCGAAGCCATTCCTCTCCGCATCGAAACCGTTTCGCGTTCCCTGGGCGCCTCCCCGGCCGCAACCTTTTTCCGCATCACCGTTCCCCTGGCCTGGCGCAGCATGGTGGTGGGCATGATCATGTGCACCGCCCGGGCGGTGAGTGAATTCGGCGCCATCGTCATCGTGGCCTATCACCCCATGACCGCCCCGGTGATGATCTACGAGCGCTTTTCGGCCTATGGGCTCAAATACTCCCAGCCGGTGGCCGTCTGGCTGATCCTGGTGTGCCTGGGTTTGTTTGTGCTGCTGCGGGCATTCTCCATAAAGCCGGCGCGTTTCCCCTGAACCCGGTCCGGATCGCCCCCACGGCGCCGGTTTTTTGGCTCCCATCCCCCATGATTCGCCTGGAAAGCCTTCACGTGACGCTGCCCGGCTTTGCTCTCCAATCCATCGATTTGAGGGTGGCCGCCGGGGAGTTTTTTGTCCTCATCGGCCCCACGGGAGCCGGCAAGAGCCTCGTTCTGGAGTCCATCGTGGGCGTGGTGCCCATCACCCGGGGCCGGATCTTCGTGGACGGCCGTGACGTCACACGCTTGCCCCCTGAGCGGCGGCGCATCGGCATCGTCTACCAGGACCAGGCGCTGTTTCCGCATCTGACGGTGGAGAAGAATATCGCCTACGGCTTGCGGTACGGCTGCCGAGACCCACAAGACCGACGCCGGCGGGTGCCGGCCCTGGTGAAGCGGCTGGCCTTGACCCATTTGCTGGGGCGCGCCGTGACGCACCTGAGCGGCGGCGAAAAGCAGCGCGTGGCCCTGGCGCGGGCGTTGGCCGTGGATCCGGCGGTACTGCTCCTCGACGAGCCTCTCTCGGCCCTGGACCCCAATTTCCGTGAGGAAATGCGCGAAGTCCTGAAGGACCTCCACCGGCACATGGGCGTCACCATCCTCATGGTGACCCACGATTTTGCCGAAACCCATTGCCTGGCCCAGCGCGTGGCGCTGATCCACCGGGGACGCATCGAGCAGAGCGGCACCCTCGAAGATGTCTTCGGCCGCCCCGCAACTCCCTTCGCCGCTGAATTCGTGGGCATGCGGAACTTCCTCCCGGCGGGCTTTGAGGGCCGGAAGGCCCATCTGGAAGGCCTGACCCTGCACCTGGCCCGCCCCGCGCCGGAGGGGGCCCGGTTCGTGGGCATCCGTCCCGAGGACCTGCGCATCCTCACGGGCCCGCCGCCCCCGGGCGCGGGCAACGGCAACCGCTTCACGGCCACCGTGGGCCCTGTCACCTTCCGGGGCTTCACATGCGATGTGGGACTCGCGGCCGGAGGGGTCCGCCTCGTGGCCATGCTGCCGAGCGGCGAATTCCTGGCCGGGAAGGTGGCCACCGGTGAGCAGGTATCGGTAGCCGTCGATGCGGCCAAAATCCACGCTGTTTAAGGGGGCCAGGCGACGGTGCCGGTCTTTGCGGCCCCACCCGCGCGGGGGACCGCAGGGAACGCTTCAGTCGCCCCCGCCCCCCGCGACGGCGTACAGCCGCACCTGGTTGGCGAGCTCCGCCAGGCGCACGGCGATGAGTCCCTGCTGGGCGGCGTAGAGGGAGCGCTGGGCATCCAGCACGCTCAGGTAGATGTCCGTGCCCTTGGTGTAGCGGGCATTGGCGATGCGGTAGGCGGCCTGGGTGGCCTCCACCAGGGATTGCTGGGCCGCCATCTGGTCACCCAGGGTGCCCTTCTGCGCCAGGGCATCGGCCACGTCCCGGAAGGCCGCCTGAATGGCGCCCTCGTATTGGGCCAGGGCGATCTCCCGGTCCACCCGGGTCACCGTGAGGGCCGACCAGAGGCGGGGATCGAAGATGGGCATGCTCACCCGGGGGGCGAAACTCCAGGTGGCCGATCCGTCGGCGAAGAGGCCGGAGAGCTCGGCGCTGGCCGTCCCCACGGCGGTGGTGAGGGTAATGCGGGGGAAGAGGGCCGCCCGGGCCGCGCCGATGTTGGCGTTGGCGGCCCTGAGGCCGTGTTCCGCCTGGAGGATGTCGGGTCGGTCCAGGAGCACCTCGGAGGACGTCCCCAGCCACAGGTCTTGCGGCGGTGCGACGGCGTCCAGGGCGGCGGGGGTGAAATCGACCGGCACCGGGGTGCCCACCAGGAGGTGCAGGGCATTTTCATCCCGGGCCACCAACTCCGTGAACCGGGCCACGTCCAGGCGGGCCGTGTCCACCCGCGTCTGCACCTGGCGCAGGTCCAGCTCGGGCGCCACGCCGACCTCGAAGCGGCGGCGTATGAGGCGATAGGCCGCCTGCTGGGACTCGAGGGTGGAGCGGGCCAGCTCCAGGTTCTCGCGATCCGCGGCCAGGGCCAAGTAGGCATTGGCCACTTCGGCGACCAGCAGGATCTGCAGGCTCCGCCGGGCCTCTGCCGTGCCGAGGTATTCTTCCAGGGCCCGTTGCTCCAGGCTGCGCAGGCGGCCGAAGAAGTCAAGCTCCCAGGCCGTGATGCCGATATCGACGCCGT
>DJGG01000093.1:9646-30448 GCA_002432195.1 Desulfobacteraceae bacterium UBA5852 | reverse complement strand
ACCGCGAGAAACGCTATTTGAACAGTACTTGTGGACATAGCCTTGCTCCCTTTTGAGCTACTTATAGGCCGATCGGATAAGTGCCGTATAGCTTAGCGGCTTCAGCAATCGCCCGCACATTCTCGAGCGGCGCATTGATCGGAAGGTCGCAACCCGAAAACAGGATCAAGCCGCCATCCCTGCCAGCCTGTTCGATAGCATCCTTTGCTTCAGACTTTACGTCGTCAGGCGTCCCCATGAGAATGCTCCTTGTCTGGTCTATTCCCGCCACCAGGCAATGGCTTTTTCCCAATTGACCTTTTGCGTCCTTAAGACTCCATTGCGTACCGCGGTCCCACCAGTTAAGGCCCTGGATATTCGGAAATTCAGCGATCAGGTCGAGATGAGGGTCTCTGCCACAGCAATGCAAGATAACGGGAACATTGATCTCACGGAGAACCTTCTCGTCCCACGGCCTCGCAATTTCGTTGTACTGATCTTTGGTCAGAATTTCCCCGGTAGCCCGGGTGACAGCAAAAAATATGCCGTCCGCGCCTGCTGCGATGAACGCCTTCGATAATCGTATGAGCGACTCAGTTATTACTTTAAGGCCGATGCTGAGCAATTCCGGTTTGCGCCGGACCTGCTTGAGCACGTCCGCCATGGGTGCGACATGGGTAGCGGACGTCATCGGACAGAAAACCACGCCAAGCAGGAACGCCTTGTCACCCAATTCATCTTTCAAAATCTTCAGTGCATCGATGCATACCCTTGCGCCTTGAACCTTCTCGGGTTCGAAAGGCTCGAGGTCTTTCCACGCTTCCGCTTTCTTCACCGCGAACTCGGAAATGGGGGGAGAAACTTCCGCGTCGACGAACTTGACTTTGCTTCCCCAGCCCTCCGCATACATGCCGACATGTGAAAACGGAAACAGAAGGTCAAAAAATGCCTTTTCGTACAGGCAACGCTGGGCCGTTGCCATCTTTCTCGAGTCCGTGGCGAACTCCCGAATGGAAATCCCACAAAGCTTCCCCGCCACATGTGTAGCGAACGAACCTACCGGTACCCTGTCCGGCTCTTTAAGTTCAAGTGCTGCAAGTACTCTCTGTTTCGATGTCATTTCATAATCCATTTCAAAATCCTCCCGGTATGTCTTGTCTGTTTTATGGCTTGGCGGTAACGGAGGATGCCAATGGGTACTTGCCGTACTTTTCAACAGCCGGGCTGATAGCAGCAAGGTTCTCGGGCGGACAAATTGTTGATATTTCATAGCCCGCTGAAAGAATAAATCCACCGCCTCGTCCGGCTTGCTCTATGGCGTCTTTAGCACTGGCTTCAACATCTTCCGGTTTCCCGTCAAATAGCTCTGCTGTCTGGTTAAGACCGCCCGCGAGGCAAACTTTGTGACCATACTTCTCTTTCATGTCCCTGAGTTTCATGGGTGACGTGCCCCTGTCCCACCAGTTGACGACATCGACCGGGTAATTCTCCACCATCATTTCAAGATAAGGGTATCCGCCATTGTTAACGATCCAGATCGGCACCTTGCGGGCAGTCAGATACTCGAGGGTCTTAATGTCATATGGAATCCCGAACTCGCTGAATTGGTCTTTGGTGAGGAGCTCGCTGGAAGCCCTGTTGCAGTGGAACACGAATATATCCGGCTTAATTTCATCGATGAGAGTATTGATGTACTCGTTATAGAGTTCAACGATCCTGCTGAGTCCCTTGTGCAACAATGCGGGATCTTTCTTTATTAGCTTCATGACGTAAATAAGATGGGCGACGTGCGTTGCAAATGTGATGGGCTGAACCACTTCAGCCGCAATGGGGACTTCGCCGCCCACCTCGTTACGGATAATTTTCATTGCCTGTATATAGGCACTTATTCCAGGCTTCTTCATGTCGAGTTTGAGCTTCCCCCAATCTTCAGCCTGTTTTGCTGCCGGCTCAATGATTACTGGAGGTTCTTTATTGCCTTCATAGTAAAGCGTTTTTGTACCGAAAGCCTCTGCCCTGTATGCCACACCGCAGCCGCCTCCCAGTAGGTCGACCTTGTATCGACGCAAAATGTTGAGCTGAGCGCGCGCCTGAGCCTCACCATTCGTAGTGTATTCTTCCATACTGACATCTGCTTCCTTGGCACCGATGCTCATTGCCATAAGGAAGACCGGCACTCTGTCGGGTTCCTGATGCCTCAGTGCCCTCATGAACCTTTCTTTCGAAGTCATTTTTTTCATTTCACATCCATCCTTTCGAAAGCAGAATTTGTTTCAAGACCTTAGGGGCCTTTATGGCATCCTCAGCATAACCGTCAGCGCCAATCTTCGTCGCCCATGCCTGCGACACCGGAGCCCCACCAACCATCACCACGACCTTTTCGCGTATGCCGGCTTCGGTGAGCGCATCAATGACGTTCTTTTGCTGGGGCATCGTTGCAGTTAATAGCGCGCTCAGCCCTATTATATTTGCATCCAGCTCTATGACTTTTTTCACAAAAGTATCAGCAGAAACATCGCTGCCCAGGCTGATGCACTCGATCCCTTCTACTTCCATCATGGTACGGACAAGATCCTGGCCGAGATTATGGATGTCATACTGAACCGTGCCAATGACCATTTTCCAGAGTGCTTTGTCGGTTCCTCTTTTTGCATCGAGCAGGGGCTTCAGCAATTCGGCCGCTGCCTTGAAGGCATCTGCGGCCAAGATCAGGTCTGGAAGGCCAACCTCCCGCCGATCGTATTGCTGCGACAAAGCCAGCATGCCATCATTCAACGTTGTCAGTAGGTCATGTACCTCGATCCCAGCTCTAATTGCTTTTTCCATCTCTTCCACAATCAGCTCGTCCTCACCTTTTACTATTAACTGCTCAATCAATTTTAGACTTTCAGACATTTTGGCCTCCTTTGACTGTTTAGAAGAATATTCAGATCCCCACCTTATCAGCTCTTAGCGGTTAGCCAGCGAATCAAATCACCAGGTACTGCCGAGAAGGATTCCTGGCAGCGGATGAAGAAGTATATTGCTGATCCCGGTTCTCTATGAAGCTTTAGTTGCGAAGAATTCCGATAGCGGGTCCAGGTTTCACAGAGTGTCTCGCCAGGTGATCTTGGTGGATTGAACCACCTGCCGGACCAGGCGCATAAAGACTTTATCGATACTGTGTAATTTTCGGCGATTGGACCTGAGCACGAATTCGTCCAGATGGTTCTGGAGGTATCTCGGATCGAAGCGTCCTTTTCCATGCAGCCAGAGAGTTTCACGCGATCCTGGCAGATGGTGCAGCGCCGCAGCTTTTGCAGCCAGCAACAGGCCGTGCCGTAGCTGCCCAGACCCAGCAGTTCCTTGAGATTGGTGGCATTGACGCCGGTTTTGCGCGTGGTGAACCACCACATGGCCTTGAACCAATAGGTGATGGGCTTCTTGGAGCTGTCCATGATCGGGCTACGTCCCGTCAAGTGGTGTAAGAGGCTGAGAACCAATCTTCGCGATTGATCAGGCCGCCAACTGTTTTACTTTCTCAACGCCATTTTCATGTCGATGAACCCTACTGAGAGACTCCAGGCTCATATAGCGGCGGGCGCAGGCCCACTCGTCGTCATGCTCTGGCAAGCATGAACCGCCCCTGGAGGATGCGGTCCTTGAGCATCTCGGCGGCTGCCGGGTCCTGGTCGGTCGCGGCGGCATCGGCCGTGCAGAGGGCGGCAATCTGCGCCAGGCCGGCCTCGTGGAGCACGGGCAGCGCCAGGGCCACCTGGTGGGTGCCGCCCTGGTCCGGGTCACCCAGGGCGGCCGGATCCATCTCGAACATCTCGCCGGCCACGGACAGGGAGGGACCGCTCCGGCCGCAGCGCGCCCCGCCCCCGATGATCACCGCGCAGGCCCCATCGAGGAGCATTTTCTGGCCCGGGCGCAGGCCCGCGGGCCATTCCCGGGTGAGGGGCCAGGAGACCGCCAGCGGCAGGTCATAGCAGTAGAGCCGGGCGAATTGCAGCTCGCTGAGGCCGAATGCGCTGGTGTAGGTATCCCCCTCGACGCTGTGGCATTCGACGGCGATGCGTCGGCCTTCCAGGATCTCGCGGATCAGGTGGCCCCCGTGGTAGTCGCGCCCGCGGCTGCGGCTCGGCTGTTGTGCGAACACCAGGGTGTCCACCACGCCCAGGCGTTCGTTGGGGGCGGGTCCCGGGTGGCCGGGCACATCGTTCAGCCAGATGGCCTCGGCCCGGGTAAAAACCCCCCGTTCCGCCACCGGCACCAGCAGCATGGCGGCGCTGCCGGTCAGGCTGGCGCGCATCCCGAAGGTGACCACCTGGACGGCGTCGCCTTGCAGCCCACGGCCCGAGGCCAGCTGCCGGCGCATGGCATCGGCCGTCATCACCCGCGCCCGACCGGAGGCGATGTCGACATTGATCGCTTCGATGGCCCTGTCCATGATCACTCCTTATCCCCAGGCGGCTAGTCGCGCGCCGGCTCGACCGCTTCAACGAGGTGGACCACCCGCTGGGGCAGCCGGCGTCGCGCGATGTTGTCGATGAGCTGAAGCATGCACCCCGGACAGGTGTTGACCACCGCGTCGGCCCCGCTGCCTTCGATGGCGTCGATCTTCTGGCGGGCGATGTCCTGGCTCAGCCGGTAGTCGGCGATACTGAAACTGCCTCCGCACCCGCAGCACCCGTTGGGGGTCATCTCCGTGAAGGCATCGCCGAAGACCTGGCGCAGAATGGTGCGCGGCGGCGCGGTGACCTGCTGAAACCGGGCCAGGTGGCAGGGATCGTGGTAGGTCACCCGGGTGCCGGCGGGCAGCCGGGAGGTGAACGGCAGCCGGACGTAGCCGCCCAATTCCACCAGCAGTTCGGAGATGTCCCGCACCCGCCCGGCCAGGTCCCGGAAGCGCTCGTCCTCGGCCTCGTCGACGGCCAGGCGGCTCCAGCCGTCTTTGAGGGCCGACCCGCAGGTGGCGCAGCCGGTCACCACCAGGTCGGCGCCCGTGCGGCGCAGCACATCCAGGTTGTGGCGGGCCAGGGCGCGGGCCGTTTCCAGATCGCCGTTGGCATAGACGGCCAGGCCGCAGCAGCCCTGCTGGCGCGGCAGCACCAGCTCGGCCCCCAGCTCCGTGACCAGGTCGATCAGCGCCCGTCCCACCTGGGGCATGCAGAACTCGGTGGCGCAACCCGCAAAGTAAGCCACACGCAAGAGGGGTTTGCGGCCGCCGCCCGGCCGTGAGATTTCGGGCGCGAGCGCGCTCAAGGCCCGGCCGGCCAGGGGGGGCAAGGCCCGGCCGCCTCCCAGGCCGCCCAAGAACAGGGGCAGGTGGCGGATGAGCCCTGTGGGCTCGGAGGGGATGTGCTTGAGCCCGTTGGGGGAGCCGGCCGCGCTGGCCGGCAGGAGCCGCTGGAGGCGCCCCGCCAGCCTGAGGGCGGCGCCCATCCTGGCCCGGTCGGTGAGCAGGTGCCGGAAGGCGAGCGTCTTGGGCAGGGACAGCCCGAAGGCGGCCAGGCGCGCCTGGCGGGCCGCGATGGTGACCTGATCGTTGGGGACCTGCTGGGGGCAGACCGCGGTGCAGCGGCCGCACAGCAGGCAGCGGTCGAAGCGGTCGGGCACGTCGCGGTTCAGCTCGGCGGGATCGTCCAGGTATTGCTTGAGCAGTTGGTTGCGCCCCCGGGCCACATAGGTTTCATCCCCGGTTTGCCGGTAGACGGGGCAGACGTGCAGGCAGTTGCCGCAGCCCACGCAGCGTTGCAGGTCGGGCCGGATGCGGTCGATGGCGGAACGGCTGGTTTCGGCCGTCATGATGGGTGCTCCCCGCCGGCCGGCGCGGCGCCGGCCGGCAAACGGTTAGGCGTGCCAGTTGCGGCAGACCAGGTCCGTGTCCGCCAGGAAGAATTTCCCGGCCTCCAGGAGGGTCTTGAGCTGCTCGGCCAGCCGCTCGGAGCGCAGCCGGTTGGACTGGCGGAAGATGACCGGCACCTGCCGGTCGAAGAGGTCCACCGTGCCGAGACACCCGCGGGGCGCATCGCCCTCGCCCATGAAGGCGCCTCCCAGGCAGTTGGCCGTGCAGGCGCCGCAGGCGACACACAGGTCCTGGTCGATGGTCTTGGCCTGCCAGTCGATGGCCCCCATGGGGCAGTAATATTCGGCCGGGCACTGGAAGGCGCAGCGGATGCAGCGCTGCGGGTCAAAGGCCACCTTCAGGCGGGCGTCCCGCCAGATCGCGCTGTAGCGGAGCTCCCCCAGGGGAATGCGGTCGCCCAGGTCCGCCACGGGCAAAGGGATGTGCTCGTCCAGGCAACCGGCCAGATCGTCCAGGACCTGCTGGTCACAGATGGGAAAGGGGACGGCCAATCCGTTGGTCACCTCCACCCCGTAGCTGGTCTTGAACCCCCCCATGAACTGGGGGTCCATCCCGTGCATGTCGGCCGCCAGGGACAGGCAGCGCTTGGCCGGGCTGGACCGGGTGCCGTAGCCGATGATGAGTCCGGGCACCCCGTTGACCAGGATCCGCATGCCTGGCCGGATCACCCGCCCCCGGGGGTCGTTTTCCAGGGGGTTGAGCTCGCCGCTGCCGCTCATGGAGAGCCCTCCCAGGCGGGGGATGGGCCGGCAGGCGAAGATCGAGGTGGGATTGCGGCGATAGGACGGGTGGTCCTTGACGTTGGTAAAGGCCGAGTAGTTCTGGTAGCTGTTGCGGAAGCTGTAGATGCGCGCAAAACCCACCCGGTCCAAGGTCAGGTCGAACCGGCGCCGGACCCCCTCCCCGGTGCGGTATTCCACCTCCACGGCCCGGCCCTCCACCAGTTCCCGCAGGACGTGGCCGCCGCCGTAACGGCCGTGGTTGTCCCGGCTTTCGGCCGTTCCGTAGATCACCGCCTCCACCAGCCCCGTGACCGCGTCGGCGCCGGGCATGGGTTGGCAGGGCACCCCGTTGATGTGCAGGGCGGTGACCTGCGGCGCCTCCCGGCCTTCCACCGTGGGCACGGACAGCATGGCCGAGGTGCCGCTCATCACCGCCCGGGTGCCGGTGGTGACCACGTCGACGTCGTCGACCCCCAACCGCAGCCCCTGGCGCACCTGGCGCTTGAACTCCATGGCGGTCATCACCACGGCCTGCCCACGGCGCAGCCTGCGGTTGATATCGCTGATACGTTTGACGGCTTTTGGCATGCGCGACTCCTCTATCCTGCTAATCGATCACCTGGATACGCCCCCAGGCCCCCAAGCGCGAGCCGGCGATGATCAGCACGCCGTCCAGGTCGAAACGGCGGGCAAAGGCCAGGGCGCCGGCGATGTCGCGGGCCCCCCGGACCCGGTTGGCCACGGCCGTGGCGGCGGCGTCCGCCAGGGCGGCCGAGGAGGCCAGCACCGTGACCGCATCGGCCCGGCCGAGGCTCAAGGACGGCCCGTGGATGCCCGAGGAGGTGCACAATCCCTGCCCGTGGGCACTGGGTTCCAAGGCGATGCGCAGGGCGCCGAACCGGCTCTTTTCCGCCAGCACCATGGCGACACGCCGGCGTTGGGTGCGGAAAAAGACGTCGCCGCCGTTCTCCACGATCACTTCGGCGCTCTCGGCCAGCAAGCCGCGGCCCACGCGTTCGGCGATGGCCCCGGCCACGGCGGCCATGGGGCCCACGCCCACGGCCGCGGCGGCGGACAGCATGTCCCGGACCACGGGAGGGGCGGACGGGTCGGGGGGCATGGGGGTCATGGCCGTGGCGAATCCGGGATGCCGCCGGATATAGCCTTCCACATGGCGCCGGCAGGCGCTGGCCAGGGAGAGGGCCGCGGCCGGCATGGGCGCGGCGCAGGCCACCAGCAGGTCGGTCTCACGGATGCGGACCCCGAAGCGGGCCAGATCGAGGGTCCCCACGGCCCGGCGGTAGGTGTCGGCATCGATGTCGGCCCGGGGCAGGCTCATGGCGCCTCCCGGGTGCCCAATTCCAGATCGCCGAAACTGCGCAAGCGCTTCTCCCGCAGGACAAAGGCCACGTCGGCGGCCCGGCCGAAGTAGATGCATTTCATGGGGCAGCGGGTGGCGCAGGCCGGCATCCAGCCCTGTGCCAGGCGTGCGGCGCAGGCGTCGCAGGCCTGGAAAAGGGCCGTGCGGCGTTCGTCCTGGGGGCAGGTGGTCCAGAAGTTGTAGGGACTGTGGTAGGCGCAGGGGTCGGGGCAGAACCGGCAGGACAGCGGCAGGCGCAGGCTGAGGCGGCCGCCGCCCTCGGCGGGGTGGAAAAGGATGCTGCGCGGCGGCGCCAATTGGCCATCGCCAAGCGGGGCCTCCAGCCGGCAGGCCAGGCTGCAGGCGCCGCAGGCGATGCAACGGTCGAGATCCACCATCAAGACCGGGGCGTCGGGATTGCCGGCGGCCAGATCCGCCTGTTGGGCGCCGAAGCGCTGGCTGACGAAGATCACCCTCATGGCAGGTCCTCGGGCGGTCGGAGTGGAAAAGGGGTCGGGCCTTGTCGATCGCCAGCGAGCAGGCGGGCCAGGGCCCGTCGCGCCCGGCCCGGGTCGGAGCCCTCGGCATAGGCGGTCACCGGTGTGTAGGCCGCAAGGGGTTGTCCCGGGGCCGGCAGGGCGAAAAGGGCGGCCGGGGGCAGGCCGTGAAAATCCGGCACGCGATGATCCAGGCCTTCGGGACAGAAGAGCAGGCCCTCGGGAAGCTCGTCCGCGATTTGCGCCGGCGCCGAAAAGGCGCCCCGGGCGTTGGCCACCGTCAAGCGATCGCCGGCGGAAACACCGATGGCCCTGGCGGTGCGCGGATGGATGCGCACCAGGGGCCGCGGACGGTGGGGAGGATGGTTGCTCAAGTGGGGCCCGAAGACGGTGGTCGCATCCACCACCGCGCCGATGGTCAGGGCCAGGGGATGATCCGCATCCGTCCCCACGGGGGCGAAAGGCGCTTCCACCGGCTGGAAGACGATGCGCCCGCCGGGGGTGGGAAAGCGCTTGTCGCTGCCGCCGAACGATGACCAGGGAAGAAACAGGATGTGGCGCCCGCGGCTGTTGCCCCGGACGAAGCGGGAGTTTTCCAGGGTCAGGTCCTGGGCCTGGGTGCAGGGCCAGAGCAGGCCGCCGGGGGGATTGGCTTCCGGGTCCAGGGCCGTGACCGAGGCCGCCGTGGTCAGGGGATCGGCGCCCAACAGGTCGTCGGCCCAGCCGGCCGCGTCCCCGGCGGCCGATCCGCCCTCCAGACGCAGTCGCGCGGAAATCTCGGCCCAGACGGCCAGCGGGTTCCGGCAGCCCGGGGGCGGGGTGGCCACCCGGCGCTGCCATTGCAGCATCCGGCCGTTGCTCGTGGCCAACAGGCCGTCGGACTCCAGCCACCAGGTCATGGGCAGCACGACGTGGGCAAAATCGTCGAAGGCGCCGGGGCCGCAGGCCAGGCGGACCACCAGGCCGGCCCGCGCCAAGGCGTCGCGGGGCGCCTGTCCGCCGCGCAGGTGCGCCAGGGGGTTGCCGTAGGCCATGAAGGCCTGCCCAGGGGAAGCCGAAATCAACAGGCGGCCCAGATCGAGGGGCGGCCGTGGCTGCCGGTCGCCGGCCGCGGACGCGGTGCGGGCCCAGTTGAAGGGGGACACCGCCAGCAGGTTGAGCCCGCCTCCGGGGACTCCGATCGAACCGGTCAGCGCCACCAGGGAGGCGGCCAGGCACAACTCGTCGTCGGCGAGGTAGGCCCGGCTGGCCGTGTCGGCGGCCACCACCTGGAGCGGCCGGCGACTGGCCAGTTGCCGGGCCATGGACTCAAGAGCCGCCGGCGTCACCCGGCAGGCGGCCGCCACCGCGCCCGGTTCGACGCCCGCCAGGGAGCGGCGCAGCCCGTCCAGGTCCGTGGTCCACTCGGACACGAAGTCCGGGTTGATGGCCCCCCGGTCCACCATCAGGCGCAACAGCGCCTTCAGTGCCAGGGACTCCGTACCCGGCGCCACCACCAGAGCCTGGTTCGCCCGGGCGGCGCTGATGGTGCGCCGCGAATCGATGACGCCCACCCAGGTGCCCCGGTCCCGGGCGTCCAGGACGGGGCCGAAGGTCATGGGCGCCGCGGCGGCCGGGTCGCTGCGGTAAATTAGGATACCCCGGCTGGCGGCCCAGTCCCGGGGCGGGTTCATCTGCAACCGGGCCCCGGAAACACCCAGCATGCGGTGCAGGCGGCCGGCGTCCCCCAGGGCGGGAGGGAAGAACTGGAAGGGCGCGCTGCCGGCCCCCAGGCGGGCGGCAAAGAGCGTGGCGGCGGAGAGATATTCGAAGGGGTCGGACTCGGCCCCGATCACGTGGACCGCTTCCGGGCCTGCCTGGGACATCACCAGGCTCAAGCGCCCGGTGACGAATTCCAGCGCCTCGGACCAATCCACGGTCCGGAAATCCTCTTGCAGGCGGTCCCGGATGCGCGGTTGGGTGAGATGCCGCGGGGCCGTGAGGGCCAGGCAGGCCAGCAGCCCCTTGGGGCACACCGAGCCCTTGTTGACCGGGTGGTCCTCGTCGCCGAAGATGTCCACCACCCGGCCGTTGAGCACAAACACTTTCAGGCCGCAGCCGGCCGGGCAATTGCCGCAGATCGTGCGGTGCATCCCGTCAGAGGGTCGGACCGTTTCCTGCCGCTTGCCGAACGTCATTTCCCTGCCCCTTTGGGTGCCGGCCGGATGCCACGCAACGTTGGGTCTGCGCTGCCGCCGGCCGGCGGTGTCAGTGTTGCCGCCTTCTGATTGCAACGGGGGTGCCAAGGGGCGAAAAATTATCTATCTATCCGAAAATATTGAATTTAAAATAGGCGGGCGGATTTGGTTGCAAATCAGGACTGTCAGCGATAAATTACAGCTTCTGTTGTCGGTTCAGATCCGGCGGCGGAGGGGCAAATATAAAATACAATGAAAAATTGATGGATTAGAGACAAGTATGCGCGCCTTCGGCTGGAATCAACCTGTAATCGATCTGTGACAATATCCCTCCTTTTTGTCATCGAGGAAGCGAAACCGCAGGACGACCGCCATGGAAACTTCGGAATATATCCTGTGCAGCCGGTTCGGCATTGACCTGCTCAACGCCCGCGACAACGACTGCTTTCCCAAACGCGTGCTGGACTTCCTGCACGTGGGCCTGCTGGTGGCAATTCCCGACGGCACCATCAAGTACATGAATCCGGCCTTTGCCCGGATGTTCGACATCGATCCGGAAACCGGGGTCAATTCCAATATCTGCAATTACTTCCCGGGTTCGCGCCTGCTCACGGTCATGGCCAGCGGCCAGCCGGACGTGGGGATGAAATTCTCCTACAAGGGGCAGGACGCGCTGATTTCACGTTATCCGCTGCTGGAAAACGACCTGGTGATCGGGGGGCTCGTCGAGGCCTACTTCCGGGACATCTCCGAGCTGTCGCTCCTGATCCACCAGCTCAACCGTCTCGAGCGCAAGGTGCGCTACTACGAGCGCAAGACCCAGGGCCTGCCCCGGGCCGAATACACCTTCGCGGATATCATCGGGGGCAGCCCGGCATTGGCGGCCCTCAAACAGCAGGCCATCCGTTTTGCCCGCAGCGAGCTGCCCATCCTGATCCAGGGAGAAAGCGGCGTGGGCAAGGAGCTGGTGGCCCACTCCATCCATGCCGCCAGCCCGCGCTGCAACGAAATTTTTGTGCGCCTCAATTGCGCGGCCCTTCCCCAGGAGCTGATCGAGTCGGAATTGTTCGGCTTCGAGGAGGGGGCTTTCACCGGCGCGCTGCGGGGCGGCAAGGTGGGCAAGTTCGAGCTGGCCGACCAGGGCACCATCCTCTTGGACGAGGTGGGCGAAATTCCCCTGGCCACCCAGGCCAAGCTGCTGCGGGTGATCGAAAACAAGGAAATCCAGAAAATCGGCAAGGCGACGCCGCTGTTCAGCGATTTCCGGCTCATCGCCTCCACGAACAAGGATCTGTCCCGGGCCGTGGCCGAGGGCGCCTTCCGCGAGGATCTCTACCATCGCTTGAGCATGCTGCGCCTCGAGGTGCCTCCCCTGCGGGCCAGGCCCGAGGACATCGCCCCCATCGGCCGGGCGCTGCTCGACGACATGAGCCGGGAGATGCACCGCCCGCGGTTGACCATCACGGACGAGGTCCGGCGCATCGCCATGGCCTACGACTGGCCCGGCAACATCCGCGAAATGAAAAACGTGTTCGCGTTTGCCGTCCTTTCCCTGGAGGAGGGGGCCGGCGAAATCGCCCTGCGGCATCTCCCCCCGTACGTCATCGAAAAGGCCGGCCGCCGGCAGGTCGAGGGGCTCCTGCGCCCCGGCTCCCTCATGGACCAACGGGACAGCGCCGAGCGCAACGCCCTGGTCTCCGCCCTGTCCCAGGCCCGCCACAACAAATCCCAGGCCGCCCGCCTGCTGGGCATTTCCCGCAATGAGCTCTACAAGAAACTCGTCAAGCACGGCTTGCACGCCAAGGGCGAACAGCCTCCCCAGGCCTAGCCGGCTGTGGATGAACTGCGCCTCAGGCCAAAATGCTGCGTTGCNNTCGCGAAAATGCTCACCACCACTCGAGGTGGCTCCGCTTTTCGTATCGCGCCGCGCCTTGCCTTTCGGCCTGATGCTTTTTTATCCTCAGCCTGCCAGGCGCCGCGCTTCCCTTCCCCGTCAGTCCGCGGTCCTGTTCCGGGCCACGTAATTCACCATCTGGCCGGCCACGAGGGCCACCACTTCCCGGGGAAGAAAATCGCAGGGCGCATCGGCCATGATCCGGTCCGCCACCAGCCGGGTGGCCTTGGCCACATCGCCGGTGGCGGCATAGGCGTCCTCGATGGCCTTGCGGGTTTCGGCCGCCGCGGCGATGGCCCTTTCCAGGAAGCGGCGGCCCTGCTCGCCGGAATGCGCGCCGAAGTGCTCGGCCAGATGGATGTCCACATCCTTGGCGGCCATCTTCCGGAGGCTTTGCTGGTAGAGGTCGAAATTGGAATTGGCCGCGGTGAAGATCTTCTCCCCGAAGGGGACGCCGCCGGCATCGGAGGCGAAGAGGGCCTTTTCCTGGGGCACATAGACCGCGATGGAGCACGACGAATGCCCGGGGACCTCGAGGATCTCCAGGGAAAGGCCGCCGCAGGTCAGCACATCGCCCTCGCCCACGACCGCTTCCACCGCGATGCCGGCAAAGCCGGGGTTCAGCTCCGCTTCCCGGGCGGCCAGGCCGTTGTGCCGCAGCATGGCCTGGTTGAGCCTGGCGATGCTGTCCATGACCTTCGGGGCCCGGAGAAGCACCTGGCTGCGGGCGGAGGCTGTCAGCGTGGCCCAGGGCCAGCGGCGTTTCAAGAACGGCACCATGCCGCAGTGATCGAAATGGCTGTGCAGGATGACGATGCGCCGTATGGCGCGCTCTTCCAGGCCGAAGCGTTCCAGCTGCTCCAGCAGGTCCGGCGCCGCATAGGCCATGGCCCCGCCCAGGAGCGCATAGTCGCCTTCGGCGCCCACGACGTAGGCGCAGGCTTCTCTTCGGCCCACGAGCCAGATGCGGTCGGTAATTTTCCCGGGAGCATCGAAAACCATGCGTACCTCCTTGATATTTACGGCCACGCGCCAGGCAGGCCGGATGATCCGCGCGTCCTGCCGCCGTTTTCGGCGGTAGCCGTAACGGGTATGGTTTTGGAGCGGCCGCTGTGGTACCAGAATAGCGGCGGCCGGGTCCTTAAGAATCGATGATCAGCCGGGGGTCGGCCCCGCGGCGCCCCCGGGATCAATCCCGCGGGCGTTTTCCCGGTAGATATCGTTCAAGCCCCCTGACGGCAACGGGCCGCGCGGCCCCGCGGCGCTCCACCGCAGCCTTGCCCCCAGCGGCCCACGCGCGCTCTGCGCAGAAAGGAAAACACCATGCGAGACACCTTGCGGCCCGGCCTCGAGCACGCCTTTACCTTCCGGGCCGATGCATCCAAGTGCGTCCCGGCCCTTTACCCGGAAGCGGAGGAATTCCGGGTCATGCCGAATGTCTTCGCCACCGGGTACATGGTCGGCCTCATCGAGTGGACGTGCATCCAGGCCGTCAACCCCCATCTCGACTGGCCCGCAGAGCAGACCGTGGGCACCCGCATCGACGTGAGCCATGTCGCCGCGACGCCGCCGGGAATGGACATCACCGCCAAGGTCCGCTTGGTGGAAGTGGATGGCCGGCGGCTCGTGTTCGACGTCGAGGCCTATGACGAGCTCGACCTCATTTCCCGCGGGCGGCACGAACGCTTCATTATCCACAAGTCCAAGTTCGATCTCAAGCTGCAAGCGAAGTCCAGGAACCAAGCGGAACGGCACAGGCCTTAGACAGCCTGTGGATAAACTGCGTTTCGGGCCGCGCCTTGCCTTGCGACCCGATACTTGTTTATCCACAGGCTGTCAACGTATGGCCCGCCGCTTGACAACAGGATTTTGACCCGCCTCCACGGCGGAATCGACGGCCGAATCGCTGGCTGGCCGCCAGGCAAGGGAAACCCGCCCGCGACGGTGGCAATGCGATCCCGGACCGGTTTGCGATGGGTTCGGATTCGTTGTAATAAGGCGGAACACGCGTCCCTTTTCTTCCGGGGCGCGACGCCAGCGCCGGCGGGGCCTGTTTCCCCGGCCGGCGGCGGGAAGGTCAATCCTCCTCCGGGGGCATCCCATGCGGCAGCTCGTGGATCGGTACATCGAGGCCTACAACGCCTGCGATCTTGACGCGATGCTGGCGCTCATGGATCGGGAAGTCGTTTTCGAGAACTATTCCCAAGGGGTCCTCACGGCCCGGGCCGTGGGGCTTGCGCAGCTCCGGGAAATGGCCGAGAAGTCGGCCACGCTCTTCCGCAAAAGAAAGCAGACCGTGCTCACCTATGCGGAATCCGGGGACGCGGCAACGGTCGACATCCACTTCGAAGCCACGCTGGCGGCCAACCTCCCCAACGGTCTCAAGACCGGGCAGAGCCTGTCCCTTTACGGACTCACGGAATTCCGCTTTGCCCACGGCCTGATTTCCCACCTGCGGGATTTCGGCTGATCCGCCTGCCCACGTCTTCCCCGTAGTTGCTCGAAGGCTCCACCGGCCACATCACGGGCATCACCTGGACCAACATTCCCAGCACCTGATAGACATACGCCTGCTAGGGCCGGCCTCGGGTGGGCAGGGGAGGGCGGGGAGGCACTGCCGATCGAGGGGTAATGCTATCAGGCTTCAGAGACCAAAACCCGTCTGCACCCTGGAAGACGGGTGGCACACGGATTTTGGTGTGCCCGATTTTCGAAGCTGCTGACATTCCTTGCCATATCGGGCGCCGAAGGCCGGAGTCGTAGATTTCATCCTGACATCGATAAGAAACTCCAATCGAGGCGACATTTTCGGAGATTTCGCGGGGTCGACGCCCATCCTGGTCGCACCATCGCACAAACCCACGATCCGGCTTTCCCGGAGCTGGGGCGCGGTCCCCGAATGGAAGCGTCAGGGTATAGCAACTCGGCCGCGCCGTTACGGCTATTTGGCGCCATCCCCCCCTGATTGCCTCCAGCTCAAATTGACCGGTCGAGCTTCCGGCACGTGATGATTTGGTGAATTTTGCCTTCCTGGTAATACTCCCCCGTGGGTGCGGCCGATTCGGTTCGGCCGATCTCGGCCAGTTGGTCGATTACCGCCTGGCACGATGGGCCCTTGATGCCCTTCACGGTTCCGGTGACAAGTCCCTTCAGATCGACCAGAATTTCGATTTCATTCCGCCGCATGCCCCTACCTCCACGTTCTGGCAACCAGTTTAACGGTGCCGTCCTGCAGGGTCGTGATGTCACTCAGGTGGTAGCCCATCTGGGCCACCTTGGCCTTGACGGCGGCGATGCTATAACCCTGTTGCAGCTTTTGTTTGAATGACGCGGCCTGCAACGGCATCCAGTTGCTGTCCGTCTCGAGGAACAGATTCCCCTGGGCATCTCGTTTGATGGGGACGCGATAGCCGTGGATTTCCACCGTGGCGACGAGCGGGTTGGACGCCGTTTTCCGAACCCCGCCCGCCGAGGGCACTTTCGCCCCCATATCCCGCAAGGCTCCCAAGAGATAGTCGCTGTTGGTCATTCCTCCGAACGCGATCCTGACGGTCATGGACATGTCGGCACCTCATCCACAGTAGATTTTTTCGGTGGTGTTGGACACCGGGAACCGATCCTCGGAAAGCGCCTCCCAGACCGCCCGGACAAGGGGGCCCGCAGAAGGCGCCATCCAGGGGACCAGGAGCGCGCCGCTGGGCTCGACCAGAAAGGTCTGCGGGGCAGTTGTCTCCGGCAGCGGGCCACAAGGCGCACCACTGGTCCGCTCCGGCGGTCGGTGACGGCGGCACCCACCGCGGCGGAGCGGATTCATTTGGACCTCCCGGCACATGGCTGGCCTCCTTTAGCTCATTTTAAGGTTGCGTTTAGCGGCGCCGTCCACGGCCGGTGGCAGCGGCGGCAGCACGGCAGGCCGGCCGCGAGGGGAGCCACGCCGTCCATCCAACCGCAATAGGGACAATACGCGGCATCGTAAACGGGGATGGCTTGCCCCCCGGACATGGCTTTGGATCGGTCGCGGGGGATCTCGATCCTGTCAAAGCGGCCGCAATTTCCGTTGGCGCTCGTGATGGCGTTCCTCATCCCCATATCCCGTTCCGGCCCAGCGGGCACGCTTCGCGGCCCAGGCGCGCAGGGCGGCAATGTCCTCCGGCATGGTCTGCGACAGGGGGACCTGCTCGGCGAGGGCCCGCACAATATCCGCGGTTTGCAGGGGTCTTTCGCCATGCAAGGCCTCCACGAGGGCGGCCACCACGGCTTGTTCGATTTCCGCACCCGAGTACCCGCCGGCCGCCCTTGCCAATCCGGCCAGATCGAAGTTCTCGGGGAGCTGGTTCCGTTGTTTCAGATGGATGGCGAAGATCGCCTGGCGGTCCTCCTCACCGGGCAAGTCCACAAAGAAGATGTCGTCCCAGCGGCCCTTGCGGAACAATTCGGGCGGCAGCTGGCCGGCAGCATTGGCCGTCGCCACCATGAACACAGGGGACTGTCTTTCCTGGAGCCAGGATAGCAGGGTGGCATACACCCGCAGGGCGGTGCCGCCGTCAGCCTGGCCTGCCCCTCCGAGCCCGGCCAGGGCTTTTTCGATTTCATCCACCCAGAGCACGCAAGGTGCTGCAGCGTCCAGAATATCGAGCGCCTCCCGAAGATTGGCTTCGGACCGTCCCACCTCGGGGGCGAAGAGGCGCCCGACATCCATGCGCACAAGGGGTTGATCCAGGACGCCGGCGCAGGCCTTGGCGGCCAGGCTTTTACCGCACCCTGAAACGCCCAGCATCAGAACCCCTTTGGGATACGGCAACCCGCAGCGGCGTGCTTGCGGCGCAAACAGCTTTTGTCGTTTTCGCAGCCAGCCCAGGAAAGTCTGCAGGCCACCGACGTGACCGGCCGATACGCAGCCCGTCACGAGCTCGAGGACTTGCGTGTTCCGGATACGGGCCTTCTTCTCTTCGGCGAGCTCCATCACCACCATGTCGTCCAGTTGGCCGTGGCGCACGACATGGCGGGCAACGCAGTCTTCGAAGCGCTGAAGGGTGAGCCCCGCGGCCGCGCTGACCACGCGCTCCGACACTTCTGAATCCATCCGGATGGCCACCTGACGATTGGCCAAGGCGTGTTGGATGGCCTGAAGGCTTTGACGGATGGTTGGCTTCCCCGGCAACGGGTGATGGAGAATACCCATCTCGTGCGCAAGCCCCGCAGGGATATCGATGACCGGGGACACAAAAATGATCGTGTTCATTTGCCCACGCAAGGATTCGACCAAATCCTTTATCTTGCGCCGCACCAGGCCATCGGAAAATACCTCGTGGAAATCGATCAACAGAAATATCGCGGAACCGGCCTTGCATCTGGCGATAAAATCCAAAAGCGCGATGGGATCGTGGTAGCGGGCCGGTGGGGTCTCCCAATCGACCCGGGGGAAGAAGGGATCACTGTCGTCAACCGACAGCGCGCGCAGGCCCTCCGTCAAGGTGTGCCGCCACAGCTTGCGCCCCAATTGACAACTCAGGGTTTCGAATTGGCGAATCAACCGGCCTTCTTCCCGGGTGACGACATAGGTCAAGGGGCATCCCGCCCGTATTCGGGTTTTGAGTTCTTCCAGGAAAAGGCTCTCCGCCGCAGGGCCGGTCATGGGTCAGCAGGCCTCCAACCGGTGGCGCATCCATATCCCGTAGCGCTTTTCGCTCCTGGGCACGACCGCCAGGCCACCGGCATGATCGCGGGCAGCCATCCAGACCCGGCCCTGATCCGGGTTCTGCAGGTCAAGCCGCTCGGGCAGCCGGGAAACGATGCCTTCCCAATCGGCGGGCATGGCCGGGCAAAGGCGAGGGGCGTTCTGGGTTTGGATAAGGCGGGGTCGGTTCAAGCGGTAGGTTCCGGTGTCCCGGCGATCGGCTTCATAAAAGTGAAACCAGAAACGGTGGCCGGTGTTCAACGATGCCCTGTCGAAGCTCAGAAGCCCGATGCCGGCAAGGTGGCAACCCAGGCAGCCCAACCGTTGCCGCCGGCCGCCCTGCTGGCAGCGACGGTCCCATGCATAGCATGACAGGATTTGCGCCAGCGATTCGACCGCGCCCGGCGAGAGGCGCTCTCCCGAGAGGTAGACGGCCTTGCCTTTCCAGGCGTGCGTGGCTTTCAGCAGGTCGGCCAGAAGCTGGGGATCCTCGATGGCCGAAAACAGCCCCCGCGCCAACGCCCCCCCATTGACCAGATGGATGTCGTAGCGCTCGTCCGCAAAATTCAGCAGCGCCATGACCGCCTGATAGCGCGGGTTGCCCAAATCGACTTTTAGGATATCGAAGGCGATCCAGGGATGGTCAGCGGATGCGGCATGGGGCTCCGATGGGCCTCCCGGCGCCCATTGGCCGGGGGGATCAGGTTGGGGTTGATGCTGTGCCATGCCAGGGTGATCCTCCGAACGATATCCGGACAAGGGGCGGGGCGGATTATCCGTCATGTCGAGTCGCAGCAGTTCGATCCAATCGAACACAAAGCCTAAAAAAAACAGCCGGTCAGGTGTTCGACCAGGCCATTTTCCGGGAGGTGGCATTGCGCACCAGACCCAGGCCCTGCAGCCGGATGATCATCGCCTGCTTGGAGACGTTGTGAAAGCCTCCGGTTTGGCGCAGGGCATCGGCTATGAAAGGCCAATTGGCGGCACAGGGGTCAAAGCACAGGGGGCCGGCGTAAGCGCTTTGCGCATTGACCAACTCGAGGGTCTCACACCCGAAGGCCCTTTGAAATGCTCGTCGAACCATGGCTTCCGGCATCAGCAGGCAGGAGGCGAAGGCGTCGGCCTGCCACTCGATGGGGGTCTTGGCCTGGGAGCTGCGGCAGAGAATGCGCGGGGCGTCGTCGGGGTGACTGGCCTTGGGGGCAACCAGTTGGCGGTGCAGGGCCCAGTGCCCGATCTCGTGGGCGCAGGTGAAGCAGAAACGCCCTTCCAGGCGGTCGCCCAAGAGGGCCTGGTTGATGCAGATCAGTTTTTTTGCGACATAGGTGGCTCCGAGGACATCGGCCCCCGCGGGGTAAGCGGCAAACGTGACGAAGTCCAGCCGCAGGCCGAGCCCCCGTTCGATGATGTCCTCCACGGGTATCGGCGGCTGGGCTTGGCGGCCCGTGCCCGCGGCGTAGGCGGCCAACACCTGATCCGCGGCCGCGACGATCCGGGATTTTTCAAGAAAAGGAACCCGCATGCTCATTCCTCTTCATCTTTGCCGAGTCGGGACAATTGCGCCAGCTGGGTCAACCGGTCCCAATCTTCCGCGCTGTAGCCTCTCAGGCGCGCCATGCGCAGGAAATCCGCGGCTTCCGGCTGGCGGATGACATAGTCGGTGAGCTCCGGGTCGACCTTGCGCGCGGCCAGCAGCAGGCCGTCTTTTTCGATCCCGAGGGCGCCGGCAAGGGCGATGATCACGCTTTCCGAGGGCGGTGGGACGCGGTCCCCCTCGACGTCGCTCATGTATCCTGGGGATTTGCCGACCAAGCGGGCGAGCTCCCGCAGGCCCACGCCGGCCTCCAGACGCTTTTGCCGGATCAGCTTCCCGAATGAATCGTCCATCTTTTCCTGTCCGCGGGGGTTGTTCGGTACCATCGAACAACCCGCGGCCGTTGTCAAGGAATATTTGCCGGCGAAGGTCTTCCTCACAGACTTGGCGGCGGCAATATAACGCGACCGGCATGAATCAGTTGGGACTATGTGGGGACCAAGTAGGGACCAAGCGGGCACCAGGTCTCAATCCCCTCGGTAAAAGACGATCAAGGCTTGGGCAACACTGACAGGAAGTTGCATCGCCGAGATGTTGACTCGCCTGCGGGGATCACCTACCGAGGACTCATCCGTTGACTTCCATAGGAGACACTGCGTGCTCACCGACATCCACGCCGACTTGGCCATCGGTATCAGCAGCCGGCGGGAGGAGCACCCCGGAGCCGTGGAAACTCCCCTGGCCACACTCTAAGAGCAGGTCTGACATGCGCCCATCGATTCCCACACCGTTTCCCTGATGATTTTGCCCGCGCGGTCCGGCTGGCCGTCAACCACAGCGGCGACAGCGACAGCACCGGCTCCATCACGGGCCAGATCCTGGGCGCCATCCTGGGCCGCACAGGCATTCCCAACCGGTGGGTGCGCGGCGTGGAGCTTTCGGACTTGGTGCAGGGTCTTGGGCTGGATCTCTGGATCCGCTATCTGGATCACGAGGCCTGGCACGAGGCTTATCCGGCCGGCTGAGACGGGATCCCGAAGAAGGGACTCCGAATGCGGTTGACAGTCCCCCCTGTCGGTCCGGCAAGTCAGAATCCAGGCAATAAACTGCC
>DJGG01000093.1:9493-9622 GCA_002432195.1 Desulfobacteraceae bacterium UBA5852 | reverse complement strand
CCCGCCGCGAGGCGGGGGCGGAAAGCCACGGGTCTTCATGAGACGGCCGGGCTGCCAGTGGACATTACGGGATATGGGGTAACGGGGCCTGACCGCCTTTTGGCGGTCGGGTTTTTTAATTTCGAAGGG
>DJGG01000093.1:0-9469 GCA_002432195.1 Desulfobacteraceae bacterium UBA5852 | reverse complement strand
CCCAAGGGGTATACCCCTTGGGAAATTGACAAATTTGCCCAAAAGGGGGATGGTGGGCCATTCCATCGGTCAGGGCGGCGGCTCGCTGACCGATGCCCTCCTTCTACCTATTTATTGTCATCACCACGTCCGGCTCTGCAGCGAGCGGTGTTGCTACTGTTGCCATGACCGCCAGGTCCCAGATCCTGGGCGGGACCCCGAGTATTTTCTGATGAGTCAGGTAGCGTTGCTAACGAAGGGTGCAGGTGTCAGGGTGCAGGGGCAAGGCGCAGACCAGTCAGGGAACCAGCACAAAGTAAGTTGGAAAGTTGAGAACGTCCCGTATCACTCCCCGAGATCAAGGAACTGGACCGGCAGATCAAGGAGGCCCGCCGAGCCGCCACTGCCGCACTAACCTTGGAGGAAAAGCTGGCCGGCCAGAAGCAGATCAAAGCCCTGGAAGCCCAACGTAACCAGAAACGACGGTCCCTTTTTGACGCCCAGGATGAAGTGGACAGTCAGCGCGAGCAGTTGATCGCACGGATTGAAGGCAAGCTGCGGCAGCAGACTCGCACAAAGTTATTGTTCACTATCGCATGGAAGCTGGATTAATGTAAAAATCCATTATGGGGAATCGGGGGATTTCAGAAATCACGAATAAAATGCGCACAAGGACACCATTATGATCACCCTTATCGAAGCAAAAAATTATCGCTGCCTGTATTACGTTCGGCAACACCTTGCGCAGTTCCAGGTACTCGTCGGCCCGAACGCCAGCGGTAAAACAACTTTTTTGGATGTCGTTTCCTTTCTGGGCGATTTGGTTTCAAACGGGCCGGCGGCGGCAATCGATAAAAGAACCAAAAATTTTCAGGACCTGCTTTGGTGGAGAACCGGTGAAGGATTTGAACTGGCCGTAGAAGCCGCCATTCCTGAAAAAATGAGGATGTTACTGCGTGACCCGGAATGTGAAACGGTGCGCTATGAAATTGCATTGCGATTTGACCAAGACAGTCAGGAAATATCGATCCGGGCGGAAAAAGTGCTTCTAAAAAAATCAGATAGCCAGCCGACGATTCGCCAGTTGTCGATTTTCCCAGCCCCGATGGAGCCTCCTGAAACGATCATCACACCGGCGCGGTTAAAAGGCACAACGGTTATCGTCAACAAAGTTCCGGACGGCAATGACAATTTTTACTCCGAAGTTTACCGTGAAAAAGGCAAGGGCTGGGCACCTTCATTCAAGCTCGGCCCTCAGAAATCCGCCTTGGCCAACCTTCCGGCGGATGAGGCTAACTTTCCTGTGACATCCTGGCTGAAAAACCTGCTGACCGAAAATGTCACCCAACTCATGCTCAACAGCCTGCTGATTCGCCGAGCAAGCCCACCGGGGCAAGGGCGCAATTTTAAAGCCGATGGCTCCAACCTACCCTGGGTGATCGACCAATTAAAAAATGCCGATAAAAATCGCTTTGCCAACTGGATATCCCATTTGCGCACCGCTTTGCCGGATCTCAAGGACATTCGCACTATAGAACGGGAAGATGATCGACATCGCTATTTAATGATTGAATACGCCGGTGGTCTCAGCGTTCCCTCCTGGATGGCTTCGGACGGCACATTGCGGTTGATGGCGCTCTCCATTTTGGCCTACCTTCCCGATTTTTCAGGCATCTATCTTATCGAAGAACCGGAAAACGGCATCCATCCGCGCGCTGTCGATACGATGTTTCAATCCCTATCATCGGTCTACGACGCCCAGATTCTTGTTGCGACGCACTCCCCGGTGGTTCTCAGCCTGGTGGAACCGGCGAATGTCTTGTGCTTTGCGAAGACAGCTCGGGGGGCTGTCGATATCGTTAAAGGCGATGAACACCCGGCCTTGAGGGATTGGAAAGGGGAAGCGAACCTGGGCGTGCTGTTCGCAGGCGGGGTGCTGGGATGAATGAATGTGTGTATGAATCGGATCTGGTCGTTCTGACGGCCGATAAAAATATGAAATTTTCCATGGAGGGACTGTTAAGCCGACCCCAAGCCCTGGCCGTCCGCCCTCTTGCTGCAGTTTTTTACATCCATCCGGAGAGCGACCCGGGTTGCCTGCTGCATGCCGATGCTTTTCTGCGCCCCTTTGTCAAACGGTTTGCCCACGCCATCGTCATGTTCGATCGCGAGGGTTGCGGAAAAGATAAAATAACGAGAGGAGAGTTGGAACAACAGGTCGCATCTGCGCTGTCCCGATCCGGTTGGGCGGATCGGGCGGCCGTCATCGTTATCGATCCTGAATTGGAAAATTGGGTTTTCAGCGAATCCCCTGAAGTCGACACCGCCATGGGTTGGAAGGGAAACAATCCACCACTACGCAAATGGCTTGAAGAGCAAAATTACCTTGTGGCCGGGGAAGTCAAACCGGCCCGCCCCAAAGAAGCCATGGAGGCCGCGTTACGACATGTGCGCATGCCGCGATCCTCTTCCATTTATGGAAATTTGGCCCGGCACGTTGGTTTCTGGCGCTGCACGGACGGCGCGTTTCGAAAGCTGAAAGCGACGCTTCGGGCATGGTTTCCCTCTCCTGACTGAAAACTGACCGTCAGTGTGGCAAAACGATGAATTCACTTCTCCAAGACACCATGAGCGATAAATGAGCGCAGACAGAAAACAAAAACTGGAACTCACTTGGATCGGAAAAGAGAATCGGCCGAAGCTGGAGCCGCGCATACTTTTGGAAGATCCGGAAAAGTCGTATCATGCCAAGAATAGGGTGACTGATAAAGATATTTACGACAACAGACTAATTTTTGGTGACAATCTGCTGGCATTGAAAGCACTGGAACAGGAGCTTGCAGGTAAGGTCAAGTGCATATTTATCGATCCTCCATACAATACCGGAGCAGCATTTGAACAATTTGATGATGGCCTTGAGCACTCCCTTTGGCTTTCGTTAATAAGGTCACGTATTGAGATTCTTTGGCGACTGCTTCATACTGATGGCTCGCTTTGGATAACAATTGACGATAACGAATGTCATTATTTGAAAGTATTATGTGATGAATGTTTAGGAAGAAAAAATTTCGTAACATCAATCGCTTGGGAAAAAGATAAGGGCCGGAGGAGTGATACTGATATCTCATCAGCGCATGATCATATATTGTTGTATGTTAAGGACCGCCAGAGGTGGAAGGTTGTTAGAAATCTTTTACCCAGAACTACGAGTCAAGAGAAACGATATAGAAATCCAGACAATGATCCCCGGGGGCCTTGGTTACAAGGAGATAACAGTACCGCAAAGAGTGGAACCGAGAAGCAAAGATTTGAAGTAGAACTACCATCTGGTAGAAAGGTTAAGCCACCACAAGGCCGTTATTGGGTCTTCTCGCCAGAAACCTATCAAGTTTCTTTGAAAGAAGGTCGTATATATTTCGGTGCCGATGGCAACAGGATGCCGATTGTAAAACGGTATTTATCAAACGTTCAAGGTGGAGTTGTTCCCAGAACCTTTTGGACTGCAGATGAAGCAGGGCATAACCAAGAAGCTAAAAGAGATCATTTAAATAAACTGCTGAATGGTATCCAACCCTTTGAGACTCCAAAACCTGAAAGATTACTCGAGCGAATTTTATCCATTGCTACTTACAAAGGTGACCTCGTCCTCGACTCCTTCGCCGGTTCCGGCACGACCGGCGCAGTGGCTCATAAAATGGGCCGCCGCTGGATTATGGTGGAGCTTGGCGAACACTGCCACACCCACATCATCCCCCGCTTGAAAAAGGTCATCGACGGCGAGGACCCCGGCGGCATCACCAAGGCCGTCAACTGGAAGGGCGGCGGTGGATTCCGTTACTACCGCCTGGCGCCATCCCTGCTGGAAAAGGACAAGTGGGGCAACTGGGTGATCAACAAAAACTACAACGCCGCCATGCTGGCAGAGGCCCTGTGCAAGCTGGAGGGATTCACCTATGCGCCCAGCGATGCGATCTATTGGCAGCACGGCTACTCTACGGAGCAGGATTTCATTTACGTGACCACGGCCAGCCTGACCCACGACCAACTCCAGCAGCTTTCCGACGAAGTGGGGCCGGAGCGCAGCCTGCTGGTGCTTTGCACCGCATTCCGCGCCCGGGCCGACCGCTACCCCAACTTGACGGTCAAGAAAATCCCCAGGGCGGTTTTGGCCCGCTGCGAATGGGGCCATGATGATTACAGCCTGCGGGTGGAGAACCTGCCCCAGGCGCCGCCGCCCAAGGGACAGATGGATTTGTTTGGCGAGGAGCCGGATTGATGGATGTAATTCTTTACCGCTCTGTTGACGGTGCAGTGCAATTGGATGTTCAGTTGGAACGGGAAACCGTCTGGCTGAATCAACGTCAAATGGCGGAACTTTTTGATAAAGACACAGACACCATCGGGCTGCACGTTCGCAACATCTACAAGGAGGGTGAGTTGCCCCGCGAAGGAACTACCGAGGAATCCTCGGTAGTTCAAAATGAGGGGGGACGAAAGGTTCGCCGCCAGGTATCTTTTTACAACCTGGATGTCATTATTTCTGTAGGTTACCGGGTCAAATCCAAGCGCGGCACCCAGTTTCGCCAGTGGGCCACGCGCGTGTTGCGCGAGCACCTGGTGCGCGGCTTCACCCTCAATGAAAAGCGGCTCCAGGAGCAGGCACAGAAACTCGAAGATCTGCGGCGCACCGTCGGCCTGTTGGAACAGACTCTGGTCCATCAGGCCATCGGTCTGGACGAGGCCAGAGGGCTTTTGCAGGTCATCACCGATTATGCCTATGCATTGACCACCCTGGATCGTTTCGATCACGGGACTTTGGCCATCGAGCAGACCACGCGCCCGGCGGCATACTTGATGACGTATGAGGTGGCCATAGAAATCGTCACGGCCATGAAAACCGGGTTCGGGGGTTTGTTCGGCCTGGAAAAGGACCAGGGGTTCAAAAGCGCTCTGGGCGCTGTCTACCAGACCTTCGGCGGTGAAGAACTCTATCCCAGCATCGAGGAAAAGGCCGCCAATCTGCTTTACTTCGTGGTCAAGAACCACGCCTTCAGCGACGGCAACAAACGCATCGGCGCGGCCCTGTTCATCGCTTTTTTGGCCGGCAACCACGCGCTTTACCGAGGCGACGGCTCCAAGCGCATTGCCGACAACGCCCTGGTGGCCCTGACGCTGCTGATTGCCGAGAGCCAACCCCGGGATAAAGAAACCATTGTGAAAGTGATTGTGAGCCTGATCAATCGCGCCAACGTGTAATTGGAGCACTTGAATGAATCGACACGTGAATGCCATCGCCGGCCGACTGAGTCTGCGGCCGCCCCAGCGCACCTCGCTTGAAATCCTCCAGCGCATCACCGAGATCGCTCCGCCTGGCAAGGGGACCAATACGGTTGCCCTGTTGTCGTCCATTCAAAGCGAATATTCCACGGTAACGGATTTTGAGCGCGAATTTCCGTCCCTCTGTTTTGCCCTGGCCACAGGCGTGGGCAAAACCCGTTTGATGGGGGCGTTTATCAGCTACCTGTACCTGGACCACGGTATCGCTAATTACTTTGTGCTGGCGCCCAACCTGACCATCTACAACAAGCTGATCGCCGACTTTACGCCCAACACGCCCAAGTATGTGTTCAAGGGCATCGCCGAGTTCGCCGTTCACCCGCCCACGGTGGTCACCGGCGACACCTATGAAAGCGGCGTCGGCGTGCGCGAAGCCTACCGCAAGCAATCGGCCATGTTCCCAGAGCTGGACGGGGTTCATATCAATATCTTCAACATCTCCAAGATCAACTCCGAAGTGCGCGGCGGCAAGTCGCCCCGCATCAAGCGGCTTTCCGAATACATCGGCGAGAGCTACTTCGACTACCTGGCTGGTTTACCCGACCTGGTGCTGCTGATGGACGAATCCCACCGCTACCGGGCCAGTGCCGGGGTGCGGGCCATCAATGAGCTCAAGCCCATTTTGGGATTGGAGCTGACCGCCACCCCCTTTGTGGAGTCCGGCCGCGGGGCCATACCCTTCAAGAATGTGATTTATGATTATCCCCTGGGTAAAGCCATGGCCGACGGCTTTGTCAAGGAACCGGCCGTGGTGACGCGCAAAAATTTCAACCCGGCCGGCATGTCGGCTGAGGAGATTGAGCGGTTGAAATTGGAGGACGGCATCCGCCTGCATGAAAGCGTCAAGGTAGAGTTGGAGACCTACGCCCGCGAAAGTGGAAATGCCATCGTCAAGCCCTTTTTGCTGGTGATTGCCCGCGACACCACTCATGCGGCCCAATTGCTGCAATTAATCCAGTCCGAGGGCTTTTTTGAAGGGCGTTACAGGGACAAAGCGATCCAGGTGGATTCCAGCCAGACCGGTAAGGCGGAAGAGGAGATGATCGAGCGATTGCTGAAGGTGGAGAACGCTGATGAGCCCACCGAGATCGTGATCCATGTCAACATGCTCAAAGAAGGCTGGGATGTCACTAACCTTTACACCATTGTCCCGTTGCGGGCGGCCAATGCGCGCATCTTGATCGAGCAATCCATCGGCCGTGGTCTGCGCCTGCCCTACGGCAAACGAACTGGTGTGATAGCTGTGGACCGCTTGAACATCGTGGCCCACGATAAGTTCCAGGAGATTATCGACGAGGCCAACCGGCCCGATTCCGCCATTCGTTTGCAGGCGGTGGTACTGGATGAGTCGGATCTATCGCGCAAAACCGCCACCATGGTGTCACGTCCCAAACTTGAAGAAAAATTGGGCCTAAAGCCCCCACAGGTGACGTCCAATACGAAAATGGCCGGCAAAGATGAGCCACCGGTATTCACCAAGCCTGAAGAACAAAAAGTGGCCCAAATGGCTTGGGAGGAGATCCGCAAGCTGTCCAATCAGCCTCAAATTCTGCCGAATATCGAGCATTTGCAGAAACCGGAGATTCAGGCCGCCATTGTCAGGGCTGTCGAACAGCGCCAGCCCTCACCCGAACAAATGGCGCTGGAGGGTTTCACGGAAAAACCGGATATCGCCGCCGTTGTGGCCAAAACCAGCGAGCTGGTCACCCAGCAAACCATCGACATTCCGCGCATCCTGGTCGTGCCCCAAGGAGAGGTTAAAACCGGTTTCAAACCCTTTACCCTGGATGTGAGGGCGCTCAATTATCCGGCGGTCTCCGACGACCTGTGGATTCAGCATCTGCGCACCAATCAACTGGAAGTATTGGCCCTGGGAAAAGGGGGCATTGAAGAGGCACGCCTGGAAGATTATGTGGTCAGCGGCCTGATCAACTTTGACGACATCTCTTACGATGACCATGCGGATCTGCTTTACGATCTGGCCGGCCAGGTAGTTCGCCATTTTCAAACCTATTTGTCCGAAGAGGAAACACGCAAGATCCTGCGTTGCTACCAGCGCGATATTGCCCGGTTTGTCCACTCCCAAATGCAAGACCATTACTGGGAAGAGGCCGTCGGCTATGAGGTTAAAATCAGCAAGGGATTTACAGAATTGAAAGAGAGCGCTTACTCCTATTCGGTGGCGGATCCGCTGGCCGATTACCGGGTGTCGCCTGAAGACAAAAGCAATATGTCCAGATATCTGTTCGGGGGGTTCCAGCGTTGTCTATACCCGGTGCAAAAATTTGATTCAGAGGCGGAACGAAAACTCGCCTTGATCCTCGATCGCGACTCGCTCAAATGGCTCAAGCCCGCTAAGGGCCAGTTCCAGATCTTTTACCGGCACGGTGCCGACCATCTCGAATACCAACCTGATTTCGTGGCTGAAACCGCCGATACGATATTCATGCTCGAACCCAAAGCCAGTACCCAGATGGAAGACCCCATCGTCCTCGCCAAAAAGGAAGCCGCTTTTCAATGGTGCGCGAATGCGACCCGTCATGCCCAAAGTAATGGCGGTAAACCATGGAAGTATGTGCTCATTCCGCACAACGAGATCGCCGCGAACGTAATTCTGGATGCACTGGCGGCAAGGTTTGGCACATAGAACTTTTTGTTCGATATAAACTTTGTAATATCTCCAGATTTCAGAGAGTTATGGGGAATTTCCGGGACGTTGGTGACTACGGTTACTAATTTCCTAACGCACTGAAAGTGCCGTTATCCCAGTCCGCCGGACTTTCCGCCACGGTCCCCTTTGGCAAGAGTTCGGTTGCGGCCTGGTTGATTTTAATGAGCAGATGTCTGGAGGTCCGTTCCAGATCGCGAATAGCCGTTCTCCCCGGGTATCATCAAGCCAGGGCTGATCATCGCGAAGGTTGATCCGCCTTAATGCTTCTAATAATCGGCCCTTCAGGAGAACCTCACGGAAGCTTTCTCGCTCGCTGAGCTCGGCCACATCCACCTCGCCTTCAATCCACTCCCACCGCCCTCAGCCCTGGCGTAGTCTTCCGCCGCCCGCTTACTCACCTTGCCGGCGTTGGGGAGGACCCGACGCTCGTTGAAACGCAGGAAATCGTCGAGTTTCTGTTCCCAGTCCTTCATGAACACCTGCTTGCGGCGCTTGGCCTGATCCTCCGCAAAATCGAGCCACATGGTCACGATGCGGTTCAGTCCCTCGATCTCATCCTCTTTCAAATAGTTTTTGGCGGTGCTCACATCACCCTTCCGTACCTCGCCAGCTTTCCATGTCGTTAGACCCATGTTGGGCAGCAGGTGATCGGCTCGGGAATGAATGAGTTCGGCGGCGGTCATGCCGGTAGCGGCAAAATGCAGTTTGTTTTGGATGACGCTGAAAAATTTGGTGGACTCGCTCCAAGTCGGTTCGTAATCCGCCGCTATGGCGAAAATTTCCCATACGGCTCCCTTCCCGGCGAACTGTTAAGAATTTCTTAACAGTTGCCGCAGGCGTCAGTTCGCCTTCCTCAAAAATGTTGCGGATGTGCATGCTGATATTGGGAACCGTGGTTTGAAATAACTCCGCGATCAACTGCTGTGTCAGCCAGACGGTTTCATCCTGCAGGCGGACATCCAGCTTGATGCGGCCGTCGTCGGATTGGTAGACGACAATTTCACCCCTGCTGGATCGATTCTGTTTCTCATCACCTGCCTTTTTCACATTCCCTCCTTGGTCAAACCCTTTTCGTATAGTGCTGGTCCATTTCATTCAAAATATTGGAGCTGAAAAATGGTCTAGTTCCGGCTGTTGATCAGCTTGACCATGATCTCCTTATCCGCGGGATTGCTCTCGGCGAGCATCAGCGTGATGGCCACCAGGGCATTGTCGGCTATCCGCTTGCTGCCGTCCTTGCGGTAACGCGCGTGGTTCTTTCCCATGAACCGATGCAAAAAATGCAACAACTGAATTGCGCTCCAACTCAACGGTTTTAAATACATTTCCTACAGATCTCCCGATAGCACAGGATCCGTTCGAACTCCATTGGCGTTTCCAGGGAGATAGATGGGTTATTTTCGGTAGATGTCGGTGTCTACGGGCACTAATTCCCTAACGCATTGGAAACCTGAAAATATAAACCCGCCGCGAGGCGGGGAC
>DJGG01000134.1:530-2694 GCA_002432195.1 Desulfobacteraceae bacterium UBA5852 | reverse complement strand
CGCAGTTTAGCCACAGCCTGTTGAACCGCACGTCCATCTCGGGCGCAGTTATCCGCAGACACCCAGGCGGCTCTCCGGGGACCAGAATGGAGCATGTGACCGGCCTGCATTTCGCCTTTGCCATGACCGCCGCGGCGGCCATTCTGCTGGGAGCCCTGGCCGTGTGGCTCTGGCGCCGGACCCGCGTGCTGGAGCGTCTCGTAGCGGGCATGCGCCAGGCCATTGCCACCGGGCACCGCCAGGTCCAGGATCTGGAGACCCGCCAGGAGGAAGAGGCCGCGGCCCGCCGCCAGACCGAAGAAAAGCTCCGGGGCTACCTGGCGCTGATGGACACCCTCATTCACACCATCGCCCACCCCATCTATTACAAGGACGCCGGGGAGGTGATCCGGGGGTGCAACCGGGCCTTTGCCGAGGAGGTGCTGGGGCTTGTCCGGGACCGCATCATCGGCTCCAACTTCCGGGAGCTGGCGGAGCGGATTCCACCGGAGCTGGCCTCCACCCTCCACAACCACGAGCGCCGCATGCTGGAGAAGCGCGGGATCCACTCCTTCGAAACCGAGGTCCCCTGCGCCGACGGCCAGGCCCGGGAGTTCCTCTTCAGCCTGGCCGCGGTCTACGGTCCCGAGGGGCGGCCCGACGGCAGCGTGGCCGTCATGCTGGACCTGACCGAGCGCAACCGGGCGTCCCGGGACCGGCTGCAGAAGGAGAAATTCCAGGGCGTGCTGGAGACCGCCGGGGCGGTGTGCCACGAGCTCAACCAACCCCTGCAGGTGATCTCGGGCTATGCCGAGATGGCCCTGGCGGAGACCGACCCCACCGATCGCTTCAACAAGATGGCCGGACAGATCAGCGCCCAGGTGGAGCGCATCGCCGACATCACCGGCAAGCTCCAGCGCATCACGCGCTACAAGACCCTGGAGTACGACAAGTTCACCCGGATCATCGACATTCACCACTCGTCGGATCCCAAGAAGTAGAATCCGAAAAATATACCTCACCGAATGCGAGGTGAGAGGTTCGGCACGAAGCCAGGAGGTCGCCGGGGGGTTCGTTTCAGAAGCGGAAGCTGTTTGAGGAGCTTAGCGACCGTTGGTCCGGCCAGGGGATACCGTCAACAATTCTCCCGGAGAAAACGTGCGAACCGTGGCGGTGTAGGTAGTTCGGCCGCGCCTACGGACGCTTGGCGCCGAGTTCTTCCGCTTCTGAAACGAATTTTCCGGCGACTTGCCGGTACTGGAACCCATGAGGCCTCAGGCGGCTTTTGCCGGTGTCTGCCTGAGAAATTTTTGATCGTTGGTTCCAGCCACTTTCCCCAGCGATACCTCCCATGAATCCATCCAACCAATCCCTGCCGGTGGAGGCCGTGCTGGCCGAGCTCGAGGGCGCCCTGGAGGGGCGGCGGGCCGCGGTGCTGGTGGCGCCCCCGGGGGCGGGCAAGACCACGCGGGTGCCTCTGGCCCTGCTGGGAGCCCCCTGGCTCATGGGCCGCAGCATCCTGATGCTCGAGCCCCGGCGCCTGGCCGCCCGGGCGGCGGCCTTCCGCATGGCGGATGAAGCCGGGGAGGAGGTGGGGGCCACGGTGGGCTACCGGGTGCGCCTGGACAGCCGGGTGGGGCCGCGCACGCGCATCGAGGTGGTCACCGAGGGGGTGCTCACCCGGCGCCTGCAAAGCGATCCCGGGCTTGCCGGCGTGGGGCTGGTGATCTTCGACGAGTTCCACGAGCGCCACCTGGAAAGCGACCTGGGGCTGGCCCTCTGCCGGGAGATTCAGGGGGTGCTGAACGCGGACCTGCGCCTCCTGGTGATGTCCGCCACCCTGGAAGCGGCCCCGGTGGCCGCCCTCCTGGGGGATGCCCCGGTGATCCGCGCCGGGGGGCGGGTCTTCCCCGTGGAGACCTTCCACATGGCCCCCCGCCGGGAGGGCCCCCTTGAACGGGACGTGGTGGAGACCCTGGCCCTGGCGGCCGGCCGCCACCCGGGGGACATCCTGGTCTTCCTTCCCGGGGCCGCGGAGATCCGTCGGGCCCTGGCCCGCCTGGAAGCCGCTCCCCTTGGGCCCGAGTGGATCGTGGCGCCCCTCCTGGGCCAGCTTTCCCGGGAAGAGCAGGACCGGGCCATTGCCGTGGCGCCTGCGGGCCGGCGCAAGGTGGTGCTGGCCACG
>DJGG01000134.1:260-509 GCA_002432195.1 Desulfobacteraceae bacterium UBA5852 | reverse complement strand
CGGCCATCGCCGAGACCAGCCTCACCATCGAGGGCGTGCGGGTGGTGGTGGACGGCGGGCGGATGCGCGTGCCGCGCTTCGACGTGGCCAGCGGCATGACCCGCCTGGTGACCCTCCCCGTGACGCGCGCCGCGGCGGACCAGCGCCGGGGCAGGGCCGGGCGCACCGCCCCGGGGGTCTGCTACCGCCTCTGGCCGGCGGCGGCGCATGCCGACCTGCGGGCCCAGGGGCGTCCGGAGATTCTGGAGG
>DJGG01000134.1:0-174 GCA_002432195.1 Desulfobacteraceae bacterium UBA5852 | reverse complement strand
CCGCCCTGGCCCAGGCCCGGGAGCTGCTGGGGCAACTGGGGGCCCTGGAGGCCTCCGGGCGCATCACGGCCCACGGCCGGTCCATGGCCGAGCTGCCGCTCCACCCGCGCCTGGCCCACATGCTGCTGGCGGCCAGGGCCGCGGGCCAGGGGGCCGCCGCCTGCGACCTGGCGG
>DJGG01000130.1 GCA_002432195.1 Desulfobacteraceae bacterium UBA5852 | reverse complement strand
GCCGCCCCGACCACCTTTCTCCCAACCCGAAGGAGCGCCCCCATGACCGACTCCGTGCTCGATCGCCCCGAGGTGTTGCGCGTGCTCTTCCATCCCCGCCGCGATACCGGCGCTCCCCCCCCCGGGGCCGAGGACCTGCTGATTCCGGTGGCCGATGGGGAACGCGTCGGCGCCCGCCTCTACCGGCAGGATCCCGCCGCCCCGACCCTGCTCTTCTTCCACGGCAACGGCGAGATCGTGGCCGATTACGACGATCTCGGACCGTTATACAATCGGTTGGGGCTCAATTTTCTGCCCGTGGACTACCGCGGCTACGGCCGTTCCAGCGGCCGCCCCAGCGTGGCCGGCATGCTGCGGGACTGCCATGCCGTGCTGGCCTTCGTGGAGCAGTGCAGGGCGGCAGGCCGCCTGCGCGGGCCCCTGATCCTCATGGGGCGCTCCCTCGGCAGCGCCTCGGCGCTGGAATTGGCCGCCGCGGCCCCCGGGCGGATCGACGGACTGGTCGTGGAAAGCGGCTTCGCCTACGCCGCGCCGCTGCTGCGCCTGCTGGGGGTCGATCCCCGGGCCATCGGTTTCGAGGAATCCCGGGGGTTCGCCAACCTGGCGAAGATTGCCGCCTATACGGGGCCGACCCTGATCATCCACGCCGAATTCGACCACATCATCCCCTTCAGCGACGGGCAGGCGCTCTACGACGCCTCGGCGGCCGAAGACAAGCAGCTGCTCAAGGTGGCCGGCGCCAACCACAACGACATCCTGCTGAGGGGTGGGGAGGCCTACCTCACCGCCGTCCGGGAACTGGCCGGCCGCTGCGGGCCGCGCGGCGCCTGAGCCCCTGCCGGCCAAGCCGCGGCCGGGCCGTGCCCCGCGCCTGGGCCCCGGTTGACCGGCCGGCGGGATTCCCGTATGCTCGCCGCGCCTTGGCCATCCCACAAGCGAGGAACCATGCCCAAGACCCCCCCGGCGCGCCATCGCCACCGCTTCGTGGAGGAACACGACGGGTTCGTCGGCTTCGGCTGGAGTCGCCCCAGCGACGAAGACACCCTGATCGTCTACCTGCAGAAGATCGCCGACGACGACCTGGCCAGGGTCCTGGTGCGCCGCATGTCCGATGCGGAGCTCCACGGCCTCGGCCGGCGGCTCGGCCGCCTCCTGCGGCGGCATCTCAGCGAAGATGAGTACCATCGCCTCTTCCTGAAGACCTGAGAAAGGGCCCCATGCTCACGGAAAAGCAATGGCAGCGCTACGCCGACGTCCTGCTCTGGGGCCTGCAGACCGCCCGCCGGGAGCGTTTCCGCAAACAGGACATCGTGCTCGTGCGCTTCGGGCAAGCCGCCCTGCGGCTCGCCGAGATCCTCCACCGCCGGCTTCTGGAGATGGGCCTCGACCCCGTGCTGCGTCTCACGCCCACGCCCACCATGGAACGCGATTTCTACCGCCTGGCGGCACCGCGCCAACTGGCCTTCACGCCGCCCGGGGAGCGGGAGTTCTTCCAGCATCTGAGCGGCAGCATCGTGCTTCTCGCCCCCGAATCCCTCACCCACCTGGCCGGTGTCGACCCGGGCCGCATCGCCCGCGCCCTGGTGGCCCGCAAACCCTACCGCGACATCCTCGACCAACGCGAGCAACTGGGGCTTTTCGGCTGGACCCTGTGCCTGGTGCCCACTGCCGCGTCGGCCCGCCAGGCAGGCCTCCCCATCGCGGATTACAGCCGCCAGGTGGTGCGCGCCTGCTTGCTCAACCGCACGCAGCCGGTGGCCCACTGGCGGGACATCCACCGCCAGGCGCAATCCATCAAGCAATGGCTGGATCGCCTCCCCATCCGTGACCTGCGCGTGGAATCCGCGCACACGGATCTCACCGTGACCCCCGGGGATCGACGCCGCTGGCTGGGGCTTTCGGGCCACAACATCCCCAGCTTCGAGATCTTCACCTCCCCGGACTGGCGCGGCACGCGCGGCACCTTCTACGCCGACCAGCCCTCTTTCCGCAGCGGCCACCGGGTGGAGGGGGTCCGGCTGGAATTCGCCCGGGNNCCGGGGCCGGGTGGTGACGGCCACCGCCCTGGCCGGGCAGACCTTCCTGCGCCGGCAGCTGGCCATGGATCCGGGCGCCGCGCGCCTGGGCGAGTTCTCCCTCACCGACCGCCGCTTCTCCAGGATCTCGGCTTTCATGGCCAACACGCTTTTCGATGAAAATTACGGCGGCCCCCACGGCAACTGCCATGTGGCCCTGGGAGCGGCCTACGGCGACGCGTTTGCCGGAAAGCCCCCGGACTTGACCCCGGCCCTCAAGCGCCGGCTGGGGTTCAACGACTCCGCCCTCCACTGGGATCTGGTGAACACCGCCGACAAACGGGTGTCCGCCAGGCTGCGTACGGGGGGCACGCTGACGCTTTACGAGAACGGGTGTTTCGCCTGTTGACCGGGGGAGCCGACCGGCAGGTCGGCCAGGGTGCAAGCCGGCGAGGGCGGCGCAGGGACGTGCGGGCGGTGGCGACGGAAGGGGCCGCCCGGATGCCCGCCGGGCCGGCCGTCGGGGGTCGGCGCAGCGGCAAGGCGCGCCGCCCGGAGGTTCAGATTTTGTATTTTCCGAAGTCCTCCTCGGACAACTTCTCCAGGTAGTCGGCCCATTTCTTCCCCTCCTCGCTGTCGTCCAGCGCCTCGGCCTGCCCCCCCATGCCGCGCGATTTTTCGATCACGCTGTCGTCCACGAAGATGGGGGCCTTGAACCGCAGGGCAATGGCAATGGCATCGGAAGGGCGGGAGTCCATGCTGAAGGCACCGTCCTTGGAAGCGAAATTGATGCGGGCGTAAAACGTGTTGTCCTTCAGGTCGCAAACCTCGATGCTGGCCACCGAGATGTTCTGGTGCTCGGCGAAGTTCTTGAAGAGGTCATGGGTCATGGGCCGGTCGAACTTGATGTTCTGCAAGGCCGAGGCGATGGAGGTGGCCTCCAGGAGGCCGATCCAGATGGGGATCGGCTGGCTCTCCTCCTCCTCGGTCTTGAGGATCACGATGGGGGTGTTGGACGCCGGGTCCATGGTCAGCCCGGCGATGGTGGCTTTATGCAGCATGGCGGCGACTCCTTTCATTCCCGGGGCACCCGCCGCAAGCCTCGGGCGCGCCCCAGAGGGAATGGGCAAAGGCGTTCTCGATCCGCACGGTCACCACGTGACCCTTGCCCACCCCGCAGCCGGTGGCCGGCTCCGGGGGCGGGACAAAGTTCACGATCTTGTTGGTGGGCGTCCGTCCCGTCCACTCCACCGCGGCCCTGCGGCCACGGGCCAGCCCGGGGCGGCTGCTCTCGCCTTCCACNNGCACTTCCTGACGGCTGCCGATCAGGCGCTGGTTGCGGCGGATGGTGATCCCCTCCTGCAAGGCCAGCAGTTCCGCCAGACGGGCGCTTTTCTCCGCCTCGGCAAGCTTGCCGGAAAACCGGGCGGCCGGCGCCACCTCGCGGTCGGAGTACAGGAAGGCGAATAGGCCGTCGAACTCCACCTCCCGCACCAGCGCCAGGGTAGCCGCGAAGTCCTCGGGGCGCTCGCCGGGGAAGCCCACAATGACATCGGAGGTGATGGCCATGTCCGGACGGGCGCGCCGCAGGGCCTCCACCCGTTCGCGGTAAAGGGCCACGGTGTACTGGCGATGCATGCGGCGCAACACCGCGTCCGACCCCGACTGCACCGGCAGGTGGATGTGCGGGCAGAGCCGCTCCAGGCGGCCGAAGGCCCGCACCAACTCGTCGGAGAGGTCCTTGGGGTGGGAGGTGGTGAAGCGGATGCGCCACAGCCCGTCCACGCCATGCACGCGCTCCAGCAACTCGGCGAAGCTGCAGAGCCCCTCCTTGCGCCCATAGCTGTTCACATTCTGCCCCAGCAGGGTGACCTCGCGCACCCCCGAAGCCACCAGGGTCTCGATCTCGGCGACGATGCGCTCGGGGGCCCGGCTGGTCTCACGGCCGCGCACGTATGGCACCACGCAATAGGTGCAATAGTTGTCGCAGCCGCGCATGATGGTGACGAAACGGCTGATGGCGCCGCCGGCGCCGAAACCCCGGGAGAGGTCCTCCTCGTCCATGCTGTCCTGCAGGCCCACGTCCACCACCCGGCGCCCCTCCTGGATCACCGCGGCCAGAATGCGGTGCAGGCGGCCGATGGCATGGGTGCCGAAAACGAAATCCACCAGGGGCATGCGCGCCAGGATGCGCTCCCCTTCCTGCTGGGCCACGCAGCCGCCCACGCCGATCACCAGTTCCGGCCGGTGCCGCTTCATCTTGGCCAGCCGGCCGATGAAGCTGAAGGCTTTCTGCTCGGCCTTGGCCCGGATGGCGCAGGTGTTCACCACCACCAGGTCGGCATCCTCCACAAACGGCGTGGGCCGGCAGCCGACGGCTGCGAGCGACCGGAGGATCTGGTCCGAGTCGTTGACGTTCATCTGGCATCCCAGGGTCTGGATGTACACTCGTCGGTTCAACTGCATGGCGTTCCATCCGCATGGCCGCCCCCAGGGTCGAGGGGGTCGATGGGCATGCCGTATTGGGCCCGCAAGCCCGCCAGGAGATCCTCCAGGTCGCCTTCGCCGCCGGGCGCCACCGCGAGACGCACCGTGCCGCGCCGGGGGTCCTGGGTGGTGAGCACCGCCAGGCCGTCGTAGGCCTCCAGGATGAAACGGAGAAAGCTGATGTCGTCGCGGCGCACCCGGTAGAGGCGGCTGGTGGATTCCATCGAGCGTCGGTGATGAAGGTTGTGCCGGCAAAGCCCCGATTGCCAAGGTTTCCCGGCGGCAGGCGGCGGGAGACACGTGCGGCCCCCGAAACCGTCCACAAGCCGGAGAATGGCGCGGACCCTCTGCCGGACGTGCCCGTGAATTATAACCACATCGCCCTCATTTGCAACCCCCGTCGCCGGACCCGGCCCCGGGGACGCTCTTTGGGGATGGACGCCATTTAGGCCTTGAGGGCCTGGCCGCAGTTGGGGTATAGGCCGGCACAATGAAACCTTCCTGGGATGCTCCAGCGGCGGATGCCGCCATCGTCGAAACACTCTGCCGCGACCTGCCCATCGACCCCGTAACCGCCTCCATCCTGGCCGCCCGCGGCTTCGACGACAGCCAGCGGGCGCGTGCCTTCCTGTTCCCTTCCCTGGGCGACCTGCGCCCGCCCTTCGCCCTCCAGGACATGGGGCCGGCGGTGGAACGCATCGCCCGCGCCCTGGCCCGCAAGGAACGCATCCTGGTCTTCGGCGACTACGACGTGGACGGCATCACCGCCACGGCCATCGTGCAGGAATTCCTGGCCCACGCCGGCGCCAGCGTCGAAGCCTACATTCCCCACCGCACGGACGAGGGCTACGGCCTCCGGGTGGACCACGTGGAGCGCGTGCTGCGCCCGCGGGGGGTGCAACTGGTGATCACCACCGATTGCGGCATGAGCAGCCACGCCGCCGTCCGTGCGGCCGCCCGGGAGTCCATCGACGTCATCATCACCGACCATCACATGGTGCCTCCGGAGCTGCCGCCGGCCCTGGCCGTCATCAACCCCCGCCGCCCGGACTGCCGCGCCGGGCTGGCGCACCTCTCCGGGGCGGGAACGGCCTTTTGCCTGCTGGTCTGCCTGCGAACCCACCTGCGGGACAGCGGCCACTGGTCGCCGGCTTCCGCGCCCAACCTCAAGGCGGCCTGCGACCTGGTGGCCCTGGGCACCATCGCCGACATGGTGCCCCTGGTGGGGGACAACCGCATCCTCACCCGCGCGGGATTGGAACTGATCGCCCTTCAGCAGCGCACCGGGCTCAATGCCCTCATGGCCGTGAGCCGCGTGGAGGCTTGCCATGTGGATGCCGACGATATCGCGTATCGCCTCGCCCCCCGGCTCAACGCCGCCGGCCGTATCGACCATGCCGACCTGGCCCTGCGCCTCCTCACCGCCAGCGACCCTTCCCAGGCCCGGCAGCTGGCGCGGCGCCTCGACCTCCTCAACAGCCGGCGCCAGCAGATGGAACGGGAGCTGGTCGAGGATATCGAGTCCCGCCTGGAGGCCGATCCGGGCCTGGCCCAACGGCCGGGGATCGTTCTGGCCCAGGAGGGGTGGCACGAAGGCATCCTGGGTATCGCCGCCTCCCGCGTTGCCCGGCGCTTGCACCGGCCCGTGGTGCTGCTCGCCCGCAACGGGGCCCAGGCCAAGGGCTCGGCCCGCAGCGTTGCCGGCGTGGATCTCTACCGCGTGCTGGAAAGTTGCCGCGACCGGTTGGCGCGTTTCGGCGGTCATCCCATGGCCGCCGGGCTGACCCTGGCCGTCGAGCACATCGAGGGCTTCCGCCGGGATTTCGAATCGGCCCTGGCCGCCATGGGCCCTCCCCGGGAGGCCGGAGACGAGCGCATCGACCGGCCGCTGCGGTTTGACGAGGTCTGTCCGGAGGTCATGAAGGGGCTGGAGAGACTCCAACCCTTCGGGCAACTGAACCCCGAGCCGCTTTTCATGGCCACCGATGTGCAGGTGGAGTCCGAACGCCGGGTGGGTGAGCGCCATCGCCAATTGGCGCTGGCCCAGGAGACCCCCGCGGGCATCCAGCGCCTGCCGGCCGTGCAGTTCGCCGTCGATTCCGCGGCGCCCTTGCCCCGGCGGCTGGCGCGCCTGGCCTTTCACCTGCGGATCAATCGCTGGAACGGGCGCTGCGCCCCCCAGGTGGTGGTGCGGGCCATGGAACCTTGAATCCGGCTGCCGGCCGGTGCGGAACTGCCGGGTAATTGCCCTCATCGGGGAGATTCTGCTTGAAATTCTGAAACCGCAAATCTATTATGCGCAATGGTAACGTAACCGGCGGCCACGACCGCCGCCATCCGGGAGAGGGAAACAATGGCCAAAGTATTCAGACCCAGCACGCGGGAATCGAGCATCCTGTCCAAAATCGAATCCTCCAAGGAATTCGAGCGACGCCGCGCCATCACCCGCATCATCGATCACATCGACGCTTTGGCCAATGCCATCGCCATGAAGCTGGTGGAAAACAACCTGGTGGAAACCGTCAGCAAAAACGGTCTGGAAGAACAGATCAACCACTGCCTCGAAAAACTGACCCACGCCGATGACTTCGAGATCGACTACCAGGTCGCCCCCCTGCGCAACCTAGTTCCCAATCCGCACATCGTCAGCATCTACGTCACCGCCTTTGTCCTGGAAACCGTGATCAACCACAAGGACACCATCGACGTCTACGGGTCCGACGAGGAAATTTACGCCTGCATCAACCAGCAAGTGCGCAAGCTGCTCCCCTGAGCCGAGGCATGCGGCCCCGTTTCCATCCCCGGCTGGCCAACGACCCTTTCGGAGATCCCTGCCTCTTCATTCCTTTCGTTTATGAAAGCCGCGCCCTCATGATGGACCTGGGAGAGGCCCCCGGTCTGTCCCCCCGCGACCTTCTGCGGACCTCCCACATTTTCGTCACCCACACCCACATGGATCATTTCGCCGGCTTCGAGCGGCTTCTGCGCCTGGCCCTCGGCCGGCGCAAGGAGATCCACCTCTTCGGTCCGCGCGGGTTTCTGGCGAATGTGCGCGGCAAGCTCGAGGGCTACACCTGGAACCTGGTGGAGCGCTTCGACCAGTCCCTGGTGCTGTCGGCCACGGAGGTGCTGGCCACGGAAACCGTCACTGCCCGCCTGGACTGCCGTTTCGGGTTCCGGCCCACCCGCCCGCCGGAACGCCGGCCCTTCGCGGGTGTGCTGCTGGATGAACCCTCGCTGACGGTGCGTGCCGATCTCCTGGATCACGGCACTCCCTGCCTGGGATTCGCCGTCAGCGAACGGTTCCATATCAATATCCTCAAGAACGCCCTGAACGACCTGGACCTGCCCACAGGCCCATGGCTCCAGGCTTTCAAGCAGGCCATGTACCGGGGCGATGGCCCCGCGACCCCCATGCGCATCCCCGCGGCCGACGGCCGGAGAGCTGCCCGGGAAATGCCCCTGGGATCCCTCGCTCCCCGCATCGCCCGTATCACCCCTGGCCAAAAAATCGCCTATATCGCCGATGTGGCCTGCACTCCCGGCAATGTCGCGCGCATTGCGGCCCTGGCCTCCGGGGCGGATCATCTCTTCATCGAAGCCGCCTTCCGGGATGCCGCCCGGCTCTTCCGGATGCGCCAGGCCGAAGCCCAGCAGGACGTCGGCGAGCTCAGCAGCAACTACCCGAACCGCAACGGATACGACGAGAACTTCCTGGGCAAGCCGCTGCCCCTGCCCACCCTGTCCCCGGCCCTGCGCGACAAGGTGGCCTACCGGCTGGACCAGCCCGACAAC
>DJGG01000174.1:15676-15819 GCA_002432195.1 Desulfobacteraceae bacterium UBA5852 | reverse complement strand
GTCGGGACGGAGTGGCGGGCGGGTTCCCGGCGAGCCGCGCGTAACCACTTAGTATTCCCCCAGGTGTCCGCTCTGCCTGGCGGCTTGGCGTAATCCACGCCGCGACCGTCCGTCCCCGCCTACCCTAGCAGGCTGTGGATAAA